>JANMYQ010000161.1:0-23986 GCA_031382215.1 Methylibium sp. | reverse complement strand
CGCTTGCCATGGCGATGCTCGAAGACCACCAACTTCTCGCACACGCCCAGCTGCGCGAGCTGAGTCGCGCTGACGCGTGACCCGTGACCCCGGCGCTTGCCGACTGGCCCGGACCAGGAACCATGAAATGAGGTGGCCACGGAACAAGCGCCGGGGTCACGGGTCACGCGTCAGCGCGACTCAGCTCGCGCAGCTGGGCGTGTGCGAGAAGTTGGTGGTCTTCGAGCATCGCCATGGCAAGCGCCCGTCCGAAGCACAGAGGGTGGCGCTCGAACGCGGCCTTCGAGCGCACCGACAGTTCCTCCGGCAGGCAAGCCGGACCACGGCTGGGTTGCCTGATGTTGTGCTCGAAGTGGTCGTTCGACTGGCCGTCGCGGCGGGCCGCTGCTTCATGCGGTGGTGGCTCACGCTGAGGCGGCGCTTTTGGGGGTCCAGCGATGACCATTGACCTGTTGGCAATCGGTGCAGCGTTGGTCGCGCTCGCCTTGATCGTTGTATGGTGGACTCGACGGACGCATCGTCAACTTGACGTGGACCCTTGGCTGCCGCGGGAGTTGCAGGCGGCGAAGCTAGCCTATGCGGAGCGGCTGTTTCGAACCGACGGGCCCATCAGGGTCTCCGCACGCGTTGATCGGGTGTACCGCGATCGGGCCGGGCGGCTGACCCTCGTCGAGCTGAAAACGCGCGGCCGCGATGCGGTCTACCCATCCGACGTGATCGAGCTGTCGGCGCAGCGAGCGGCGGTCATAGCGACGACGGGCGAGACCGTCAGCGCGCATGCATATGTGTTGGTGCAGGGAGTTGATGTACGCAGCCGGCGGGCTCATCGCGTCGAGTTGCTGACGGAGGCGCAGGTGGATGCGTTGGCGGCGCGCCGGCACGCCTTGCTGTCGGGCGCGATCGCTGCGCGCCCCACGTGCGCGGATGGCATGTGCAAGAACTGCCAGTTCGCCGGTCCGTGTCGGGGCTACCGTTGATCGGCGATGCCAGGGGCTGCCGGCCATGCCTACGCACATGCTCGTTGTCGGCCACGAAATCTGTCGATGCACAGAGGGCCATTTCCATGCTGTTCCGCCCCGCGGTGACGGTATCGCTTTCAGGCGCGCAGGCGGCGCCCGTGCCGATGCCGTCAATCCGTGGGGCGCGCGCCTCCCTGATACCGTCTGGCCCTAGGGAAGGGACCGCCGGTGATACCGTCTGATCCTGCGGGAGTGAAGCCGCTGATACCGTCAGGCCCCAGGCAATTGATCGATTCTCGGGGCGAAAGTTGGTGGCGCTCGGCCGGTTGGAAGGGCCTCAGCGCCACGCTCAACGGACAGACACTGCGGGACTTGTGTCGAACCTCGGCAAAGGAACAAGATGAACATGGATGAGACCCCTTGGATCGATCAGGCACAGGCAAGGAAGTTTGTCGGTATCGGTGCCGGTACCAAGAGGGCCACATCGCTTCGCAGGCCCTGCTACGCTGGGGCATCCATGGTCGAGTTGACAATCGAGTGGGAATAGCGTGAGTGTCCGGGACGCAAGTTGCCCGGATCGCAGGCGGCCAGCCGCGCACCACGCCAATGAGCCGATCGCTCTCGCCAAGATCTGACGGAATCCCGCGACTTCGGCGTGCTGAGCCCGCTGGCCCGGCAGTATCATGCCGCGCGTACTGCAGCAATTCACATCACAAAAACGTTGAGTTGCTGGCGGCCCTGCGCAGGTTGAAGAAGGGATCTTCGTGCACCTGTTTCCCGCGTTTAGCGACACCAGTCTGATTCGCGAGGACCAGCGGTACAGCGAGTACCGCGGCATCGACCCAAAAAGCGGCCGCATCGTCGTCCTGAAACGGCCGCGCATCGAGCCGGCGGATCCGGGGCTGCTGCGCAAGCTGCGTGACGAGCACTCCTTGCTGGGCGACCTGGATGCGCCATCCGTGCCGCGCGCGCTTGACCTGATCGACGAGGCCGGCTCGCTGCTGTTGGTGCGCGAGGACGTCGCCGGCGACTATCTCGATCGGCTTCATCCCGGCGCCCGCTGGTCGCTCGATGCGTTCTTTCCGATCGCGATCGGTCTGGCCGACGCCCTCGACGCGCTGCACCGCCGCAACATTGCGCACCTGGCGCTGAAGCCGGCAAGCATCGTCGTCACCTTCGCGGCCGCGAGTGGCGACACGGCGGTGCACCTGCTGGACTTCACCTCGGCTTCGCGTCTGGCCGGGCCGCTTCAGGCGGCACCCCGTGGGGTCTCGCTGAACGACGGCGAGCTCGTTTACCTCGCGCCGGAACAGACCGGCCGCATCGACCACCCGGTCGACCAGCGCACCGATCTGTACTCGCTCGGCGTCGTGCTCTACGAGATGCTTGCGGGGCATCCGCCGTTTCGTGGCGACGATCCGCTGGCGCTGGTCCATGCTCACCTGGCGGTGACGCCGCGCCCACTCACCGAGTTCAATGTGCCGGAGCCGCTGGCGGGCCTGGTGCAGCGGCTTCTTGCCAAGCTGGCCGAAGACCGCTACCAGAGCGCCGCCGGTGTCGCAAGCGACCTGCGCACCTGCGCCGAGCGCTGGCGCAGCGGCGGCCGCATCGACCCGTTCCAACTCGGCCGTACCGACGTTTCGGACAAGCTGCGCATCAGCAACCGCATGTACGGACGCGAGGCGCCCCAACGGCGGCTGCTCGATTCGTTCGAGCGCGTCGCATCCGGCCAGGCGCCTGGCGCGCGCGTGCCGCTGGTGTTGATCGCCGGGCAGGGCGGCGTTGGCAAGTCCACGTTGGTCGCCGAGCTTCAGCAGGCTGCGCTGGGCCGGCGGGGCCGCGTGGCATCGGCCAAGGCCGAGCGCTATCGGGCCGCCGTGCCGCACGCGCTGGTCGCCGACGCGCTCGGCGACCTGGTGCGCCAACTGCTCGCCGAGCCCGAAGCCGAACAGGCAGGTGTGCGCGCCGCCGTCCGGGAGGCGCTCGGTGATCAGGCGCCGGCGCTGGTCGAACGAGTGCCCCTGCTGGCACGGCTGATCGGCTCGCAGCCGTTGCGGCACGAGTTGCCGGCCGCGCTGGCACAGCACCGGCTGCGCCGCTGCATGCGTCGCTTCATCGAAGCGCTGGCGCGCGCCGATCGACCGCTGGTACTGTTCTTCGATGACCTGCACTGGGCCGACACCGCCAGCCTGGAACTGCTGGAGTCGCTTGCCGGTGATGCCAACGTGCCAGGCCTGCTGCTGGTCGGCGCGCACCGCGACGGCACCGACGGCAAGCCGGTGCGCGAACTCGGCGCCCGGCTGCTGCAAGGCGGCAGCGTGGAGGTCCTCACGCTGGCGCCGCTGACGGCCGAGCAGGTGACCGAGTTCTTGGCCGACACGCTGCATGGCGAACCGGCACACGTGGTGCCGCTGGCCCGGTTGATCCATGGCAAGACTCGGGGCAATCCGTTCTTCGTGCGCCAGTTTGTCGCAGCGCTGCATCGCGACGGCCTGCTCGGGTTCGACGCTGCCAAGCGCGTCTGGCGCTGGGACCTCAAGCGCATCCGCACGCGCGATCTGGCCGACAACGTGGCCGAACTTCTGCTGCCCGAACTCGAGCGGCTGTCGGCGGCCACGCGCGCCGCCATCGCCAGTGCCGCGTTGCTCGGGCACCGATTCGACGCTGCGCTGCTGGCGCGCCTGCGCGGGCTCGACGAAGAAGCACTCGACGTTGTGCTGGCCCCCGCGCTGGAGCTCGGCCTGATCGGAGGGCACGGCGAGGCGGCCCAGCAGTACCGTTTCCTGCACGACCGTGTGCACGAGCTCGCCTACGCGCTGACGCCCGAAGCCGAGCGGCCGCGGCGCCACTGGCACATCGGCTGCACGATGCTTGCGGGGCTGAAAGCCGGCGCACAAACCGACACAGAAGACGCGAGCTTCGACGTCGCCGAGCACCTGAACCATGCCTGGGCTGACACGCTGCTGGTGGCGGGCCTGGCCTTGCCACTGCGGCTGCAGGCGGCCCAGGTGAACCGGCGCGCTGGCGACAAGGCCAGCTACTCCGGCGCCCATGCACAGGCGGCTGGTTTCTACAGTGCCGGTGCGAAGTGGCTGCCTGGCGGCGGCTGGGACACCGACCGGGCCCTTGCTTTTGCGCTGCTGCTGGGCCAGGCCCGCTGTGCCGAACAGGCCGGGCAGTTCGAGCTCGCAGACGGGCACGTCGCCGCGCTGCGCGAGCGCGCCGCCAATGTGCTCGAGTGGGTTGCCGCCACGCTCGTCGGCTGCGACCTCGCGGTGCAGCGGGTGGACCACGCCGGCGCCGTCACGCTGGGATTGCAATGCCTGGAGCGGCTGGGTGCGCCGCTGCCGGCCGATCCCAGCCCGGCCGAGGTCGAGGCGGCGCGCAGCGCGCTGGTCTCTTCGCTCAGCGGGCGCAGCGACGACGAGCTGGTGGCGCTGGCGCCGATGCACGACCCGGCGCGCCGCGCCGAACTGCGCGTGCTCAACTTCCTGCAGCGCCCGGCCTACTTCAGCAACCGTTTCGAGCTGTGGGCCTGCACGCGCGCCCGCGCGGTGGTGATGTGCTTGCGCGAGGGCCACGCGCCGGAAACCGGCCCGGCCTTTGCCACCGCCGGCTTCATGGTGCTGACCGTGTTTAGCGACTTGCCCGTCGCGCGGCGCCTGGTGGCGCTCGGTATCCGGTTGGCGGCCATCGGCCAGGCACCGCCGCTGGAACGCGCCCGCATTGCCTTCTTCGATGCGGCTGTCGGCATGTATGCGCGTCCGCTGTCCGAGGTGATCGCAATCGAACAGGCGGCGCTCGAGCAGATGATCGAATGGGGCGATCGCTACTACGCGTGCAACGCCGCTTCGCGTCTGCTGATCGATCGGCTTGCGCGCGGCGATGCGCTGACCGTGGTGCTCGACGAGGCGACCCGCCTGCTGCAGTACGCCCAGTCCGGGCCCGTGTCGCACTGGACCGACGCGATCGTCGGGTTTCGCAACTTCGTGCAGTGGTTGATCGAGCCGATTCCTGGCGGCGAGGGCCCGGGCGATGGAGCTGCCGATGATTCGCGCCTGCTGCAGGCCGCCGCGCGCGCCCCGGCGGCTATCAGCGTGCGCATTCACGGCCATCGGCTAGAGGCCTTGTGCATCGCCGGCGACTACGAAGCTGCGCACGCGGCCGCTCGGGCCACCGACGGGCTGCGCATTCCCGGGTGCTGGTTGCGCGTCGACTACGAGTTCTATGTCTGCGACTCGATCGCGATCGGCGCGCTGCTCGAGACGGCGGGTGCCGGCGAGCGTCCTGCGCTGCTGGCGCGGCTGAATCAGTGGTGCGCCGTACTCGGGCGCTGGGCCGAGCTGAACCCGTCGATCTTCGGCTGCGGTGCGCGGCTCGCGGCGGCTGAACTCGAGCGGGCCGAGGGCCGGCTCGGCAACGCCATGCGCCTGTTCGAGCGTGCCGCCACCGATGCGCGCTCACTCGGCATCACGCACTACGAGGCGCTCGCGCACGAGCGCGCGGCGTCCTTCTACCGCTCGCAGGGTGCGTACTCCAGCGCCGACACCCAGCTACGCGCGGCGCGTGCTGCGTATGCGCGCTGGGGCGCGCTCGGCAAGCTGCGCCGGCTCGACGCCGCCCACCCATTGCTCACGCAGACGTCGCTGGCGCCGGCACTGGCGCGCGGCGACGCGCTCGACGCGCTGGCCCTGGCAAAGGCAGCCCAGGCGCTGTCGGCGCAGCGCAGCGTCGAGGCGCTGCTGTCCGAACTGCTGACGCTGGTGCTGCAGCATTCCGGCGGCCAGCTCAGCGCGCTGCTGCTGCCGCACGCGCAGGTGCTGCAGTGCGCTGCCTGCGCGCGCGCCGACGGAGCGACCGTCGAAGTCCAGCTGAGCCCGGGGAGCCTCGCGCCCGGCCTGCTGGAAAGCCTGCCCGAAAGCCTGCTCGACCATGCCTGGCGGCAAGGCGATGCCGTGGTGATCAACGACACCCGGTTGTCGCACCCGTTCGGGGCCGACCCGCACTGGCGCCATGCCAGCGCGCGCAGCGCACTGGCACTGCCGATCCTGCGCCGTGGCGAGCGCATCGGCGTTCTGTACATCGAACACGCCAGCGTGACGGGGCTGTTCACCAGCGAGCGCATCGCGGTGCTGGAGCAGCTTGCCGCGCAGGCCGCCATTTCTCTCGAAAGCGCTCAGCTGTATGCCCAGCTCGAACGGCAGCAGCAGACGCTTGAGCGCCAGGTGCAGGCCCGAACCGCCGAACTCGAAGCCAGCCGCAACCAGCTTCAGTGCATTCTGGACAGCTCGCCGGCCTTGATCGCGGTGCGCGACGCCGAGGGCCGCTTCCTGATGCACAACCGGCGCTTCCGGGAAGTGTTGGGCGGCGGTCGGGCCTCGTTGGTGGGGTTGCGGCCTCACGACGTGCTGCCCGACTGGCTTTCGGCGCGCATCGAGGCCAGCGACGCGATCATCTGGCGCGACGGCGCGGCGTCGTCGATGAGCGAGCAGATCCCGGTCGCCGACGGACTTCGCAGTTTCAACACCCACCGCTTTCCGCTGTGCGACGCGGGCGGGTCTGTTTATGCGGTCGGCGCGATCTGCATCGATGTGACCGAGCTTCAGCATGCGCGCGATGCGGCCGAGGCGGCCACCCGCTCCAAGAGCGAATTCCTGGCCAACATGAGCCACGAGATCCGCACGCCGATGAATGCCATCCTCGGCATGTCGCATCTGGCGCTGAAGACCGACCTGAACCTGCGCCAGCGTGGCTACATTCACAACGTCGAGCGCTCGGCGCGCTCGCTGCTCGGCCTGATCAACGACATCCTCGACTTCTCCAAGATCGAGGCCGGCAAGCTCGACATGGAGAGCGTGCCCTTCGAGCTCGGCGCCGTGCTCGATCAACTGGCCAACGCGATCGGGTTGCGCGCTGAGGAACGCGGGCTGGAGCTGCTGTACACGCTGGCGCCGGACCTGCCCACCGTGCTGATCGGTGACTCGCTGCGGCTTGGCCAGGTGCTGCTGAACCTCGGCAGCAATGCGGTCAAGTTCACCGAACGCGGCGAGGTGATGGTCAGTGTCGAGGTGGTCGAACGCAGCGCTGACAGCGGGTTGTTGCGCTTTGGCGTGCGCGATACCGGCCAAGGCATACCGCCGGAACAGCGCGAGCGTCTTTTCCAGTCGTTCACGCAGGGCGACACGTCGATGGCGCGGCGCTTCGGCGGCACCGGGCTAGGCCTCGTGATCTGCCAGCGGCTGGTGGATCTGATGGGCGGCACGATCGGCGTCGACAGCGTGCCTGGCCAGGGCAGCCACTTTCATTTCACGGCCCGCTTCGGCATCGGGCCGGAGGCCGCCCCCGCCGCAGGGTCGGTGGTGGACCTGGCGGGCCTGCGGCTGCTGGTCGTCGACGACCATGCCGGTGCGCGTGCCGGGCTGTTCGAGATGGCACGCTCGCTGACGCTGCAGCCCGACATCGCCTCGGGTGGCGCGCAGGCGCTGCAGCTGGCCGAGCAGGCGCTGGCGCGTGGACTGCCCTACGAGATGGTGCTGATTGATTGGAAGATGCCCGGCATGGACGGCCTGCAGTGCGCGCGTGCGCTCTCGCGTCTGGGCGGCGAGCGGCCTCCGACGATCCTGATGACGGCCGCCATCGGCCGAGAAGACCTGCTGCAGCGCGCCACCGAGGCTGGCCTGGAGGTCGGCGTACTGATCAAGCCGGTCACCCCGTCGACGCTGTTCGACGCCTTCGCGACCGCCTTGAGTCGAGACCCGGCACGCGAAATCCGCGCAGCGCGCCGGCCGCGCAACGCCGAGGAACACAGCAGCCGCCTGGCGGGCCGGCGCGTGCTGCTGGTCGAAGACAACCAGATCAATCAGGAACTCGCAGTCGATCTGCTCGCCGGCGTCGGCGCCCACGTCGAGGTCGTCGACAACGGCCGCAAGGCGATCGATGCGTTGACGCGCGCGAGCTTCGACGTCGTGCTGATGGACTGCCAGATGCCGGTGATGGACGGTTACGAAGCCACCCGCGAGATCCGCCGACACGCGCGCTGGGCCGCCCTGCCGATCATTGCGATGACTGCCAACGCCATGGCCGGCGACCGCGAGCGCACCTTGGCGTCAGGCATGAACGACCACATTGCCAAGCCGATCGAGGTCGACACCATGTTCGAGACCATCGCACGCTGGCTTGCGCCGGTGATGCTGCCCGGCGCCGCTGCGGCCGCGGCGCCTGGCTCGGCCGCGAAAGACGACCCACTGGCGCGGCTGCAACTTGTCAACGTCCAGGCCGGCGTGGAGCGGCTTGGCAACAACGCCAAGCTCTATCTGCGCCTGCTCTTGAAGTATCGCGATTCGCAGGTCGGCGGCTTTGCAGCCGCTTTTTCGGCGGCCTGTGATGCGGCTGATGCCGAGCTTGCGCTGCGCCTGGTGCACGACCTGCGCTCGGTCGCGACCAGCCTCGGGGTGGAAGGCGTTCGGCATGTCGCCGAGCCGCTGGAGATGGCATGCCGCGCGGGCGCACCGCGCGTTGAACTCGACTCGCTGCTCGAGGCGGTGGTGCAACAGATATCGCGTGTGACGCCCGAGCTTCAGGCGCTGGGGGCCGCGTCACCACGTTGAAGGGGGAAAACAAGATGGCCACACGATCGCGTCGAACCTTCCTGTGCGGCACCGTTCTTCTTGCTGAAGCAACGGCGCTGTCAGGCTGGCTGAATCGAACCGCGCTGGCGCAGCAGGGCGCCTGGCCGTCGCGGCCGATCCGCCTCGTCGTCGGCTATCCGGCGGGCGGGCTGACCGACATGATCGCGCGCAGTTACGGCGACTCCATCGGGCAGGCGCTGGGGCAGCCGGTGGTGGTCGAGAACCGGGCCGGCGCCGGCGGCATGCAGGCCGGCGGCGAGGTCGCAAAGGCGGCGCCCGACGGGCACACGTTCTGGGTCACGATCAGCGCGCCGATGAATCAGAACCGCATCTACTACCGCAAGCTGCCCTACGACCCGGACCGCGACTTCGTGCATGTTGCCGCTGTGCCGACGGGCCAGGTCGTGCTGGCGGTGCCGGCCGACTCCGAGGTGCGCACGCTTGGGGGTCTGGCCGACATGGCGCGTCGGCGGCGCGTGACGCTGGGCAATTTCGGCGCGGGCACGTGGCCACACATGGCGACCGACCAGCTGGCCCGGCAGCACGGCTGGCAGGTTGACCCTGTGCCGTACAAGGGCGAGGCACCGATGTGGCAAGACCTGGCCGGCGGCCAGATCGACGCCGCCGTCGGCAGCATCTTCGGCCTGACGCCGCTGCAGCAAAGCGGCCGGCTGCGGCCGATTGCGGTGCAGACGCGCACGCGCTCGACCGCGCTGCCCGACGTGCCCACCTTCCATGAAAACGGCTACACCGACCCGGTGTTCGAGCTGCAGGGCTGGATCGGCGTACTCGCCCCGGCCGGCACGGCGCCCGAGATCGTGCGGCGCTTCTCCGAGCTTTTCGTTCAGGCTGCGGCGGCGCCGCGTGTGCGCCAGTTGCACGAGCGCTTTGCGCTCGCCGGGCCGTGGGACGCAGCCGACTTCGCGCGGCGCAACCGCGAGGAGTTGCCGGTCTGGCTGAAGCTCGCGCGCGAGCTGCGCATCGAACTGGATTGAGGCCCGACTCCGCCACAATCTGCCGGTGAGTCTTGCCGACACCCACTTGCGCCGGGTTCTCGCCGCGATGGCGGGGCCCGCGGCGCGCCCGCGTGAGGACCAGACTGCGGCAGTGGCAGCGCTGGTCGAACAACAGGCTCGTGTGCTCGTGGTGCAGGCCACCGGATGGGGCAAGTCGGCGGTCTACTGGGCCGCGACGTCGGCCCTGCGCGCCGAGGGCAAGGGGCCCACGCTGATCGTCTCGCCCCTGCTGGCGCTGATGCGCGACCAGGTGGCGGCGGCGGCGCAGGCCGGTCTGCGCGCTGCCACCGTCAACTCCACCAACCTCGACGATTGGGACGCGGTGTTCGACGACATTGCCGGCGACCGCCTGGACGTGCTGCTGGTATCGCCCGAGCGGCTGGGCAACGCAGGCTTCGCGCGGCGCCTGCCCGGCCTGCTGGCCGCGACCGGGTTGGTGGTGATCGACGAGGCGCACTGCATTTCGGACTGGGGTTTCGACTTCCGCCCCGACTACCAGCGCCTGGCCAAGACGCTGTTGGGCATCGGCGCCGACACGCCGGTGCTCGCCACCACCGCCACCGCCAACGGCCGGGTCACGCTGGACATCGCCCGCCAACTGGGCCCGCAGACGCTGACCTTCCGCGGCTCGCTCGCACGTTCGTCATTGCGCCTGGCCGTGGTGCCCGGGCTCAATTCGCTCGAACGTTACGCCTGGGTCGGCGATGCGCTGGACGCGTTTGCGGGCTCCGGCATCGTCTACGCGCTCACGGTGGCCGAGACCGAACGGCTGGCGGGATTCCTGCGGTCCTGCGGGTTCGAGGTGGCGGCCTACCACGGGGGGCTGGACACCGCCGTGCGTCAGGGCGTCGAGGACGCCTTGCGTCGCAACACGCTGAAGGCCGTGGTGGCGACTTCGGCGCTGGGCATGGGCTACGACAAACCCGACCTCGCGTTCTGCATTCACGTCGGCTCGCCGGCCTCTCCGGTGGCCTACTACCAGCAGGTCGGCCGTGCGGGCCGGGCGCTGGACGAAGCGGTGGCGGTGCTGCTGCTGGCCGAGACCGACGAACGGATCTGGGCCTATTTCGCCACCGCGGGCGTGCCCGACGAAGCGCGTGTGGGCAAGATCCTGAGCGCCCTGGCTGAGCAAGCGCAGACCCTGGTGGAGCTGGAAAACGCCACGACGATCCGGCGCGGGCGGCTCGAAGGCGTGCTGAAGATCCTGGCCGTGGAGGAGGTGGTGCAGCGCGAAGGCTCGGCCTGGGCGCTCACCGGCAAGCCGTGGACGTTCGATGCCGAGCGCTGGCACGCGCTGGCGCAGGTGCGTGAGCGCGAGGCCGGCCTGATGCGCGCGTTCGCCGCCGGCAAGGGGTGCCTGATGCGCTTCCTGCAAGAAGCGCTTGACGATCCCGAGCCCAGCAACTGCGGGCGCTGCAGTGTGTGCACTGGCCGGCTTCCGGGCCCGGGCGCTCGGCCCGGCGCACAGCGCGTCGAGGCGGCGCGCGTGTTCGCACGCGGGCAGGACGTGATTCTCGAGCAGCGCAAGCTGTGGCCGGGAGGCGCCGGCAAAGGGAGCAAGGGACGCAAGGGACGAATCCTCGGTTGCAGCGAAGGCCGCGCCCTGGCCTTTGCCGACGATCCCGGCTGGGCCGAGGCGCTGCTTCCGCTGTTTGTCATGCCGGATGGGCCCGCGCCGCAGCAGGTGTTGGACGGCGTGGTCGGCGTGCTCGGCAGCTGGCGCCCCCATTGGGGTGCCCGGCCGGTGGCCGTGGTGCCGATGCCATCGGCGCTGCACCCGCGGCTGGTGCACTCGATCGCATCCCATGTGGCGCTGGTGGGCCGGCTGCCGCTGGTCGATCCGCTGCGCCTGGCAGGGCCGACGCCAGGCGACGACCTGCCTTCCGGCGCGAAGGTGGCAGCGCTGCTCGAGGCCCTGGTGCTGCGGCCCGAGGTGGCGGTGCCGGCCGGGCCAGTGCTGCTGATCGATGCCCGCTACCGCAGCGGATGGTCCATGACCGTGGCGGCCGCGCTGTTGCGCGAGGCCGGCGCCGCTGCGGTGTTGCCGTTGGTGCTGCATCAGCTGCCTTGACTCAGCTATTTTGCGTCGCCCCCGGCGCCCCCGGCACCCCGGTGGCTCGGCGCCCCGGTGATCGGCGGCGCGCCCGCCGTCACCCTGACGCCGGCCCCTTGCGCATCAGCCCCTCGGCGATCTCGAAGAACGCGTTGACGGCTCGCGCCGTGCGTCGCACCTGCAGGCACACGACGTGGGTCTCGGTCCAGATGTCGGCGTTGGACAGGCGCAGCATGTGCAGGCGCGGGTCCGGGCCGTAGCCGGTCTCCGCCACCGTGCCGATGCCGATGCCCTTGATCACCGCTTCGCGAATCGCCTCGCGGCTGCCCAGCTCCATCACGATGTGCGGCGTCACGCCGGCCTGCGCCAGGGCGGCTTCGACGGCGCGGCGCGTGGTCGAGCCGGCCTCGCGCATGATCAGCCGCTCGCCTTCGAGCTGTTCGATGCGGATCGTCTTGCGCTTGGCGAACGGGTGCTCGCGCGGCACGAACACCACGATCGGCGCGCGCCGGTAGGGCAGGCCGAACAGGCGCGGGTCGTCGGCAAAGTGGGCCAGCACGGCCACGTCGGTGCGGAAGTCGAGCAACTCCTGCAGCACCGCGGCCGAGTTGCCGAAGCGCACCTGCACCTGCATGGCCGGGAACTGGCGGCTGAAGCCGGCCAGCATGTCGGTGGCGTCGAACGGGCCCACGGCGCCGACGATCAGCACGCCCGAGCGCAGCGCACCGGCGTCTTTCAGCAAGTGCATCGCATCACTTTCGACGCTGGCCAGGTGGCCGGTCAGCGCGAGCAGTCGCTGGCCGGTTTCGGTCAGCCGGATGCCGCGCGCGATGCGGTGGAACAGCTCCACGCCGTACTGCGATTCGAGCAGCCGCACCTGCGTGGTCAGGGTCGGCTGGCTCACGTGCAGGCGCTGCGCCGCGGCGGTGAAGCCGCCCGCCTGGGCGACCGCGAGAAAGGCTCGGAGTTGGGACAGTCGCATAACTTTGGCGTATGGATCGGCAAAATCTTTCTATTGGATTAATCGTAGCAGCGCCCACACACTGGCGCCAATTTGAGGAGTCTGCATGCTGAATCGCCCTGAATCGGCGCTCCGCCGACTGGCCCCGATCATTGGCCTGGCCGCTGTTCTTTTTGCAAGCTCGGCGCAGGCGGAAGACTTTCCCAACAAGCCGGTGCGCTTGGTGGTGCCCTCCGCTGCGGGCGGCTCGACCGACACCGTGACCCGCCTGATCGCGCAAAAGCTCACCGCAGCGCTCGGGCAGACCTTCGTCGTCGACAACCGCGCCGGCGCCGGCGGCAACATCGGGACCGACCATGTCGCCAAGTCCAAGGCCGACGGCTACACCCTGCTGGTCGGTGCCGGCTCGACGGCCATCAACGCGTCGCTCTACCCGAAGTTGCCGTTTGATACGCTGAAGGACTTCGACGCGGTGATCCACCTGTGCAACGTGGCCGGCATCCTGGTGGCCAACCCCGCCGTTGCGGCCACCGGCGCGCAGCAGTTGATTGCGCTGGCCACCGCCCAGCCCGGCACGATCAACTTTGCCTCAGCCGGCGGCGGCACGGTGACCCACCTGGCCGGCGAGATGTTCAAGTCGATGGCCAAGATCGACATCACGCACGTGCCTTACAAGGGCAGCGGCCCGGCGCTGGCCGACGTGATCGGCGGCCAGGTGCAACTGATGTTCGCCAACATGCCGGGCACCCTGCAGCACGTGAAGTCGGGCCGCCTGCGCGTGCTGGCGGTCACCAGCGACAAGCGTTCGGCGTTGCTGCCGGACGTTCCGACGGTGGCCGAATCGGGCCTGCCCGGTTACCGCGCCGCCACCTGGTTCGGCGTGCTGGCACCGGCCGGGACTCCGCGCGACGTGGTGGCCAAGCTGAATGCCGAGTTCACCAAGGTGCTGGCCCTGCCCGACGTGGCCGAACACCTGAAGGCGGAGGGCGCCGACGTGACGGGTGGGCCGCCGGAGCAGTTCCGCAGCTTCCTGGCCGCCGACATCGAACGCTGGGCCGCTGTGGTGCGGGCCTCGGGCGCCAAGGCCGAATGAACCCGCTCGGCCGCCGGCTGTTCACCTTTGCGGTGATCGCCGACACGCATGTGAACCAGGAGGAAGGCAAGGCTTCGTCCGACTTTGCCGTCAACCGCCTGTCGAATGCGCGCAACCGGCACGTCATCGCAGCGCTGAACCGCGAGCGGCCGGCGTTCGTGCTGCACCTGGGCGACATCGTTCACCCGACCCCGCGCCACCCCGCCTACACCGAGGCAGCGCAAGCCTTTCACGCGCTGGCGCGCGAACTGCAATGCCCGCTGTACCTCACGCCGGGCAACCACGACGTGGGCGACAAACCGGGCGACTGGCTGCCGGTCCCGTCGGTGAGCGAAGACTATCTGGCGCTGTACCAAGAGCATTTCGGGACCGACTACTTCTGTTTCGAGTCGAACGGCTGCCACTTCGTCGTGATCAACGCGCAGTTGCTCAACTCGGGCCTGCCGGGGGAAGCGGGGCAACGGCTGTGGCTCGAAGCCCATTTGGCCGACCTGGCTGCCCACGCCGGCAACCGCATCTTCCTGGCAACGCACTACCCGGCCTTCCTGTACGACCCCGAAGAAGAAGGCCACTACGACAACATCGACGAGCCGGCCCGCACCTGGTTGCTGGCGCTGCTGGCGCGGCACGGTGTCGAGGCGGTGTTTGCCGGCCACGTGCACAACTTCTGGTACCACCGGCTGGCGCAGACCGAGTTCTACCTGCTGCCTTCGACCGCGTTCGTGCGCATGGACTACAGCGAGATGTACCGCATCGAGCCCGGCCCGGAGCGCGGCCGCAACGACGCGCCCAAGCTCGGTTACCTGCTCGTCGACGTGCACGAACACGGCCACGTGGCCCACCCGGTGCGCACCGACGGCGCCACGCTCGCGCCGGGCGGGGTGCTGCCTGCGGGTGAACGGCTGGCGCCGGTGCACTCGCGCTCGATCGAATGTTCGCCCTTGGGCATCGACCTGCGCCAGCCCTGGGCCGAGGTCACCGAAGTGACGGCCAGCGGCGCACTCGACGAGTTCGCGCGCAAGCCGGCCCGCAACGACTACCCGCTGATGGCGCTGTGGGAAATGGGCGTGCGCCACCTGCGCGTGCCGATCCACGACCTGGCGGTGCCCGAGACGCTGCGCCGCATGCGGGTGCTGTGCCAGAGCGGCAACCAGTTCACGGTCTACTCGCACAACATCCCTGCGGCGGCCACGCTGGAGCGGCTGATCAGGCACGCCGATCTGGTCAGCGCGTGGGAGATCATCGCGCCGTTGGCCGAGGTCGGCGCCTTGGCGGCGAAGGTGGTGGTCTTGCGCCGGACCTTGCCGTTTCCGGTCCGGCTGTCGAAACTGCGCCGGCCCGAAGACGCGCTGCACCACGGTGACCGGGCGCGTCACGTCATCGAGCACGGCTTCTATACCACCGAGGCCGACCAGATCGACGCGCTGATGAAGCGCGAAGCGGCGGTGCGCGAGGCCTTCGATGGCTTTCGCTTTCGCATCTCGAGAACGCAGTCGGCCTGGACCGGCCTGCAGCAGGTGGCGCGCATGGCGGGCCGGCGCAAGACGCTCGACCAGGCGATGGTCTGCCTGGCCACCGACAACCCGGCCGAAGCGGCCGACGATGAACTCGCCAACGCCAATCGCGTGGCAGAGACCTTGTTCACCGCCCATGCGCTGCCGGGCATCGGCGTGTGGCTGGATACCTTGGCCGATGTCGACCGCGGCTATTTCCCGCGCACCGGGCTGGTCGATCGGCGCTTCAACCCGCGCATGGCGGGCCGGGTCGTCAAACACCTGAACAGCGCGCTCGGGGCTGGCTTCGATGCCTTGCCGGTGGCGCTGCCCGAGCGTTCGCTTGTGTCGGGCAGTGAGCAGGGCAGGGTGCTGGCGCTCCGGGCTGGCACACGATCGGCGACCTTGCTGCTGCCCGTTCGGGCCACGACGATCGTTGCGCTGCCTTCGCTGCCTTCGCTGCCTTCGCTGCCTTTTGCACCCGAAGCGTCGGAGAGCGGCCAGGCACAGTGGATCGACCTGGTTTCCGGCGCGATCACACCAGTCCGCTGGCACGCCGCAGGCGGTGACGCCGCCGGCGCCACGCTCGAAGCGCCGATGCCCTGCAGCGGCCCGGCGCTGCTGCTGTCGTTGCCCACGGGCCACTGACTCCCCGCAGGCCCGCAGGCCCACCACCCGCCCAAGGCAGAATGCCGGGGCGCCGGGTGCGCGGGTGAGGAAATGCGATGCGGGCGGTTTTCGGGGTGTTGAGCTTGCTGGTGGTGCTGGCCATCGTCGGCGTGCTGGCCAAAAAAGCGCTCCAACCAACGCAGGTGCAGGGTGCATCCGACGCTGCCGGCGTCAGCGTGCCGGCGCTCCAAGGCACGCCCGCACAACAATCGCAGCAATTGCAGAACCAGGTGAAGGACGAGGTGAACAAGCTGATGCAACAGGCGCCCGCGCGCGCGGAGCCGGCGCAATGAGCGCGGCAGCCGTTGCGTTCGGCAGCGGCGAGGCCGCGCTGCATGCGGTGCTCGCCGCGCTGGTGGTCAAGGACGGCGTGATGCTCGGCGGCCTGGCGGCGCTGCCTCAGGCGGTCGTGCTGGGACTGGCCTGGTGCGCAGTGCCGCCCGACCTGGCGCTGCGCGAGGCCGACGTGAACGCGGCCTTGAAGCGCTGCCTTGCCGAGCAGGGCAGTTTTCTGGACGTCGACCACGTCGAGCTGCGCCGCTGGCTGGTCGATGCCGGCTGGCTGACGCGCGACGGTTTCGGGCGCGAGTATCGGCGGGTCGCGCTGGCCGACTTGCCAACCCAGAGCGCACCGGTTGCCGCGGCCCTGCTGGCGCTGGACCCGCCGCATTGGATCGCCGGCGTGCGCGCTGCCGACGCCGCGCAGCGCAACGCCCGCCGCCAAGCCTGGCAAGCGCGCCAGGCCGGCGCCGGCAAGGAGCCGGCGTGAAAGACGCCAGAGACTCAAGGGGCCAAAGCGACGCGAACGACGCCAGTGACGCCAGCGGCGCAAGCGACGCGAGCGACGCGAGCGACGTGCGCGCTCTGCAAGACCAAGCCGGCATGCGCCTCGCGCTCGACCAGGCGCACAACGCCTGGCTGGTCGGCGAGGTGCCGGTCGGCGCGGTGATCGTGCGCGACACGCCTACCGGCCGCCAGGTGCTGGCCACCGGCTACAACCGCCCGATCACGCAGCACGACCCGACCGCACACGCCGAAATCGTGGCCTTGCGCCACGCCGCCAGCCTGCTCGGCAACTACCGCCTGCCCGAGTGCGAGCTGTACGTGACCCTGGAGCCGTGTGCGATGTGCGCGATGGCGCTGCTGCACGCGCGTTTCAAGCGCGTGGTGTTCGGCGCTGCCGACCCGAAAACGGGCGCGGCCGGCTCTGTGCTCAACCTGTTCGAGCAGCCGCAGCTGAACCACCACACCGAACTGGTCGGCGGTGTATCGGCCGACGCCTGCGGCCAGGTGCTGCGCGACTTCTTTGCCGAGCGTCGCGCGCGTTACCGCCAGCGCCATGCGGCGGCCGATGCCGCACCCGAAGCGAGGCCGGCCGCAGTGGCTGGTGAAGAGCCTGCCGAAGAATTTGCGCCTGCCATCCCGGCCGGCGAAGCGACCGAACTGCCGCACGAGCCGACCTGAGCCCACCATGACCTTGCTGACCCTGTTCACCCCGGCCGGCGTGCTGGCCCAGGCCGCACCGTTGCGGCTCGCTGCCAAACGGCTGAAGGCGATGGGCTTCGACGTGCAGATCGACGAGTCCGCACTGCTGAAGCACCAGCGTTTCGGCGGCGACGACGAAGCGCGCCTCGCCGCCATCCACCGCGTGGCGCGCGCCGCGCCGGGCATTGCGATGGCCACGCGCGGCGGTTACGGGCTGACGCGGCTGCTCGACCACATCGACTGGAGATTGCTCGCGCGCAGCATCGAAAACGGCACGCGCTGGGTCGGCCACAGTGACTTGACTGCTCTGCAGCTCGGTCTGCTGGCGCACGTCGACGGGCCCGCGCAGGGCATCACCTGGGCCGGCCCGATGGCCTGCTTCGACTTCGGCCGCGAAGCACCCGAGCACGGCGAGAAGCGCATCGACGCGGTCGACGAGATCACGCGCGACGTGTTCGTCGAAGCGATGAGCGGCGCGCTCGAAGCGGTCGGCTTTCGCACCGAAGTCGGCTTCGACGGCTTGCTTGCCAAAGGCCAGCTCTGGGGCGGCAACTTGTGCATGATCAGCTCGATGCTCGGCACGCCGCACTTCCCGCGCATCAAGGGCGGGGTGCTGTTCCTCGAAGACGTGAACGAGCACCCCTACCGCATCGAACGCTCCCTGCTGCAATTGCACCAGGCCGGCGTGTTGGCCGATCAGAAGGCGGTGCTGCTGGGCGCGTTCAACGCCTACAAGAAGTCGCCGCTGGACCGCGGCTACACGTTCAAGAGCGCGGTCGCGCACCTGCGCTCGGTCAGCAAGACGCCGATCCTCACCGGCCTGCCGTTCGGCCATGTGCCGACCAAGCTGTGCCTGCCGGTCGGTGCGCGCGTGACCCTGGTGGTGCAGGGGCGCGACGTGCTGGTGGGCTGGGCGGATGATCATCACGAGCATCACGACCACCCCCACTGAACAGCGCGATCTTCGCGCTTCCCGTGATTCCCGACATTCCCGATTTCTCGATCCTTCATGAGCACTGAACCCGACCTGTTCGATCCCCCGCCCGCGCCGCCGCCGCCACCTCCCCCGTCCCCGCCCCCCTCGTCGGACGACGCGATCACGCTGGCGCACTACGCCGAGCGGGCCTATCTGGAGTACGCGCTGAGCGTCGTGAAGGGCCGCGCGCTGCCCGACGTGTGCGACGGCCAGAAGCCGGTGCAGCGGCGCATCCTGTACTCGATGGAGCGCATGGGGCTGAGTTATTCCGGCACCACCGGTGCCCGGCCCGTCAAGAGCGCGCGCGTGGTCGGCGACGTGCTGGGCCGCTTTCACCCGCACGGCGACCAGGCCGCCTACGACGCGCTGGTGCGCATGGCGCAGGACTTCTCGCAGCGCTACCCGCTGATCGACGGCCAGGGCAACTTCGGCTCGCGCGACGGCGATGGTGCGGCGGCGATGCGCTACACCGAAGCGCGCCTGGCGCCGATCACGCGCCTGCTGCTCGACGAGATCGACGAAGGCACGGTCGACTTCATTCCCAACTACGACGGCTCGACCCAGGAGCCGAAGCAGTTGCCCGGTCGCCTGCCGTTCGTGCTGCTGAACGGTGCAAGCGGCATTGCGGTGGGGTTGGCCACCGAGGTGCCGTCGCACAACCTGCGCGAGGTGGCCACAGCAGCGGTGGCGCTGCTGAAGAACGACAAACTGTCCGCCGATGAACTCGCCACGCTGATCCCCGGGCCCGACTACCCGGGCGGCGGCCAGATCATCAGCAGCGCCGAAGACATTCGCGCCGCCTACGCCAGCGGCCGCGGTAGCCTGAAGGTGCGCGCGCGCTGGAAGATCGAAGACCTGGCGCGAGGCCAGTGGAACTTGGTCGTCACCGAACTGCCGCCCGGCACCAGCACGCAGAAGGTGCTGGAAGAGATCGAGGAGCTGACCAACCCGAAGATCAAGGCCGGCAAGAAGGCGCTGAGCACCGAGCAGGTGCTGCTCAAGACCACCGTGCTCGGGGTGCTCGACGCGGTGCGCGACGAGTCGAACAAGGACGCGTTGGTGCGCCTGGTGTTCGAGCCCAAGACCAGCCGCATCGACCAGAACGAGCTGATCACGTGCCTGCTGGCGCACACCAGCCTGGAAAGCTCCGCGCCGATCAACCTGACGATGATCGGCGCCGACGGCCGGCCGACGCAGAAGGGCCTGCGCCAGATCCTGGCCGAGTGGCTGCAGTTCCGCATGGCCACGGTGCAGCGGCGCTCGCAGCACCGGCTGAACAAGGTGCTGGACCGCATTCACGTGCTCGAAGGCCGGCAGCTGGTGCTGCTCAACATCGACGAGGTGATCCGCATCATCCGTGCGGCCGACGAACCGAAGCCGGCGCTGATCGCTCGCTTCAAGCTGAGCGATCGGCAGGCCGAGGACATTCTGGAAATCCGGTTGCGCCAGCTCGCACGGCTGGAGTCGATCAAGATCGAGCAGGAGCTGAAGGAACTGCGCGGCGAGAAGGGCAAGCTGGAGGACATTCTGAACAGCCCGGCCACTTTGAAGCGCACCGTCATCAAGGAGATCGAGGCTGACGCGAAACAGCACGGCGACGAGCGCCGCACCTTGATCCAGGAAGAGAAGAAGGCCGTTGCCGAAATGAAGGTGATCGACGAGCCGGTCACCGTGGTCGTCAGCATGAAGGGCTGGGTGCGTGCGCTGAAGGGGCACGAGGTCGACGCGGCGACCCTGGCCTTCAAGGCCGGCGACACGCTGTATGGCACCTTCCAGTGTCGCAGCGTCGATGCGCTGCTGGTGTTCGGCTCCAACGGGCGCGTGTACTCGACCGGCGTGGGCCTGCTGCCCGGCGGGCGCGGCGACGGCCAGCCGATCACGAGCCTGATCGACCTGGAGTCGGGCACCCAGGTCGTGCACTACCTCGCCGGCCCGGCGCAGCAGACCGTGCTGCTGGCCGGCACCGGCGGCTTCGGGTTGCTGGCTCGCGTGGGCGACCTGGTGTCGCGCCAGAAGGGCGGCAAGGCCTTCCTGAGCTTGGAGGCCGACGAGAAGCCGCTGCCGCCGACGGTGACCGACGGAGCGCAGCGCGTCGCCTGCTTGACGCTCAATGGCCGCCTGTTGGTGTTCGGCCTCGACGAGCTGAAGCTGCAGGCCAACGGCGGGCGCGGGCTGACCTTGATCGACCTCGAACCGAAGGACGCGCTCGTCAGCGTCGCCGCGTTCGGCCAGGTGCTGCAGGTGCTGGGCACAGGCCGCGGCGGCAAACCCAAGGACGAGGTGCTGAAGGGCGCCGCGCTCACGCCTTACGTGGGCAAGCGCGCGCGCAAGGGCAGGGCGCAGGATGTGATGCAGAAGGCGGCGCGGGTGGTGGCTGCAAGTTGAGTTGCTCGATCCCCGGCAGCAAGTTGGCAAATAGTAGCTATGAAATATATACTTCCCTTCCATCCGAATCCGGGAGCGTCCCCATGAACTCCGCCAAGCTCTTCACCCATGGCGGCAGCCAGGCCGTACGGCTGCCCAAGGAGTTCCGCTTCGAAGGCACCGAGGTCCATGTTCGCCGTGTCGGCAACGAGGTGGTGCTCAGTCCCCGCGCGCCTGCAAGCGCCCAGACCTTGATTGACGCGCTGTCGGCGTTCGAGCCGGGCGTGCAAGTGCGGCGCGAGCAACCGCCGACGCAAGAGCGCGCGCCCATCTTTCCGAGGCGCTGATGCGGTTCATGCTCGACACAGACATCTGCATCTATACGATCAACGAGCGCCCGGCGTCAGTGCTGCAGGCCTTCCGTGAACACGAAAGTGCCGGCCTCGGGATCTCTTCTGTCACCGCGGCAGAGTTGTTCTTCGGCGTCGCGCGGACTGCCTCGGAGCGCAACCTCGATGCCTTGAGACGCTTTCTGTCGGCGCTGGAGATTGCCCCGTTCGACGCGGCCGCGGCCGAAATCAGCGGATCCCTGCGTTCATGGCTCGCGAGCCAGGGCACGCCGATCGGCCCATACGACACATTGATTGCCGCCCACGCCCAGACCTTAGGCGTCACGCTGGTGACAAACAACTTGCGCGAATTCGAGCGTGTGCCCGGACTGCGAATCCAGAACTGGGCGTCGACCAAGTAGGTGCTCGACCAATGCAACCAGTCATTGACCTCATGTGTGGTGCCGGCTTCGTCACCGACTGGAACGCAGTATCCGCGCTCGCAACCCTGCCGCAGTTGTTGTCGCGCTCTGGCTACCAGCCCGTGATCGTCGCCAACGCCGTCTTGAAAGGCTTGAGTCCGAGGTCGCGACCCCCAACTCAAGGCGGTAGTCGACTGGGGCAAGCACGATTCTCTGCGCCGCCTCGGCGACGCGCTCGAATCCGAAGGGCTCAAACTTCGAGTTGATTGTCAAGCTACGATGGCCAGTTATGAGCGCGCACGGGTTCCTTACTTCCGGCGTGTGTTACGTGCTTTAGGTCGCCTCGACGGCTAACTTGAACGCCACCGGCCCGATAGCCGGCCCTTTTGTCTCGTCAAGGCAGACCGGCGGAAGGTTGCCCGCAGCGGCCCTTGGCGCTCACCGGCCCCCGACAAAATTCATGCTCCTCTCATGTCCGACCACCCCATCCTGCAGATCAAACCCCTCGGCTTCCCGTGGGAGACGATCGACCCGTTCCTGTTCTGCATTTACCACGACGACGCTTACCCGAAAGGCAACGGCCGCTTCGGGCCCGATGCGTCATTGGCCGGGCGCGACCTGGGGCAGGACTTTGCCGGCAAGGACGGCTGGCGCATGTACCACGGCATGAGCGTGCCCGGCTTCCCGTCGCACCCGCACCGCGGCTTCGAGACGGTGACGATCGTGCGCAAGGGGCTGATCGATCACTCCGATTCGCTCGGCGCGACGGCACGCTTTGGCGGCGGCGACGTGCAGTGGCTCACCGCCGGTCGCGGCATCGTGCACTCAGAGATGTTCCCGCTGATCGACACGGCCGCACCCAATCCGCTCGAGCTGTTCCAGATCTGGCTCAACCTGCCGGCGCGCAGCAAGATGGCCGAGCCGCACTTCACGATGTTCTGGTCGCAGGACATTCTGCAGCACGTGGCCACCGACGGCGCGGGCCGCCGCACCCAGGTCGCGTGCATTGCCGGTCGGCTGGGCGAGCCGGGTGAAGCGGCGTCGCTCACGCCCACGCCCCCGCCGCCGCCCGATTCGTGGGCCTCGCAGGCCGAAGCCGACGTGGCGATCTGGACCTTGAAGATGGCTCCCGGCGCGCGCTGGACCTTGCCGCCGGCGCAGGGCGCGGGCACGCGCCGATCGCTCTACTTCTTCAAGGGCCGCAGCGTGGCGCTGGCCGGCCAGGTGCTCGACAAGCATGCTGCCATCGAACTGCAGGCCTCGCAGCCTGTCGAGCTGGTCAATGGCGACGAGGCCGCCGAGTTCCTGCTGCTGCAGGGCCGGCCGATCGGTGAGCCGGTGGCGCAGTACGGGCCGTTCGTGATGAACACACGGCAGGAGTTGCAGCAGGCTTTTGAAGACTATCAGCGCACCCAGTTCGGCGGCTGGCCCTGGCCGGACAACTCGCCGGTGCACGGTGAGGAAAAGCTGCGGTTCGCCCGGCATGCGGATGGGCGGGTGGAAACCTGGCCCGTGGCGCAAGAGCCGGCTTGAGGCGCCGTTTTCAGATCGGCCCGCCAATCTTTCAGGATGTGGAAATTGACGATGGTGCGGCGCCGCAAAATTTCTCATTGTGGGGAACTGTATTTCACATCCAGAAACGTGATCGTTAACTATTTGATATTAAAGAAGAAAGTTTTTAGTCTTCTATAAGACATAAGTGTTCGTGTCATGTCACTTCGCGGCTACGCTGGAGCCTGAGATTTCGTCAACCACCAGGAGCTCCGCATGACTCAACCGACCCGCGAACAACAGATTGCCGTCCTCGAAAAAGACTGGGCCACCAACCCGCGCTGGAAGGGCGTCAAGCGCAGCTACTCCGCCGCCGACGTGGTGCGCCTGCGCGGCTCGATTCCCATTGAACACACGCTGGCCAAGCGCGGCGCCGAGAAGCTGTGGAACCTGGTCAACACCGAGCCCTTCGTCAACACGCTCGGCGCGCTCACCGGCAACCAGGCCATGCAGCAGGTCAAGGCCGGCCTGAAGGCGATCTACCTGAGTGGCTGGCAAGTGGCGGGCGACGCCAACGTGGCCGGCGAGATGTACCCCGACCAGTCGCTGTACCCGGCCAACTCGGTGCCGATGGTGGTCAAGCGCATCAACAACACCTTCCAGCGCGCCGACCAGATCCAGTGGTCCGAAGGCAAGAACGACATCGACTTTTTCGCCCCGATCGTGGCCGATGCCGAAGCCGGTTTCGGCGGCGTGTTGAACGCCTTCGAGCTGATGAAGTCGATGATCGACGCGGGTGCGGCCGGCGTGCACTTCGAAGACCAGCTCGCGTCGGTGAAGAAGTGCGGCCACATGGGCGGCAAGGTGCTGGTGCCCACGCGTGAAGCGGTGGCCAAGCTCACCGCAGCGCGTCTGGCCGCCGACGTGATGGGCACGCCCACGCTCGTGATCGCCCGCACCGACGCCGAAGCGGCCGACCTCGTGACCAGCGACGTCGACCCGATCGACCAACCCTTCATGACCGGCGAGCGCACGGTCGAAGGCTTC
>JANMYQ010000039.1:0-25236 GCA_031382215.1 Methylibium sp. | reverse complement strand
GCGGTGTCGGCGCGGTGTCGCGCGTCGGCGGCGTGACGCGTGAAGTGCGCGTCCAGATCGACCCCGGCAAGCTGCTCGCGCTGAACGCGACCGCAGCCGACATCTCGCGCCAGTTGCGCCAGGTTCAGCAAGACGCCTCGGGCGGCCGCACCGACCTGGGCGGCGCCGAACAGTCGGTGCGCACCATCGCCACGGTGCAGTCGGCCCAGGCGCTCGGCGCGCTGGAGATTTCGCTCAGCGACGGCCGGCGCATCCGGCTCGACCAGGTCGCCACCGTGAGCGACACCGTGGCTGAACAGCGCTCGACGGCGCTGCTCAACGGCAAGCAGGTGGTGGGCTTCGAGATCACGCGCTCGCGCGGTGCGAGCGAGGTGGACGTGGCCAAGGGCGTGGTCGCCGCGCTCGAAAAGGTCAAGGCCGACCACCCCGACGTGACGATCACCGAGGCCTTCAACTTCGTCGACCCGGTGATCGAGAACTACGAGGGCTCGCTGACGCTGATGGTCGAAGGCGCGATCCTGGCCGTCATCGTGGTGTGGTTGTTCCTGCGCGAATGGCGCGCCACGTTCGTTTCGGCGGTGGCCTTGCCGCTGTCGATCATCCCGACCTTCGCGGTGATGTACCTGATGGGCTTCACGGTGAACGTGGTGACCTTGTTGTCACTCTCGCTGGTGGTGGGGATATTGGTGGACGACGCGATCGTCGAGATCGAAAACATCATGCGCCACCTGGCCATGGGCAAACCACCGCTGCAGGCGGCGATGGAGGCGGCCGACGAGATCGGGCTGGCGGTGATCGCCACCACCTTCACCTTGATTGCGGTGTTCCTGCCGACCGCCTTCATGGCCGGCGTGCCGGGCAAGTTCTTCGTGCAGTTCGGCTGGACGGCGGCGATCGCGGTGTTCTTCTCGCTCGTGGTCGCGCGCATGCTCACGCCGATGATGGCGGCCTACATCCTCAAACCGCCGAAGAAGGAACACAAGGAACCGGGCTGGATGAAGTGGTACATGCGCTGGGCCGCCTGGTGCCTGAAGCACCGCATGTGGACGCTGCTCGCCACCGTGGTGTTCGCGGTGGGCTCGTGCACGCCGCTGTTCACCGGGCAGATCGCCGGCGGCTTCATTCCGCCGGATGACCTGTCGCAGACCCAGGTCTACATCTCGCTGCCGCCTGGCAGCACCTTCAAGCAGACCCTGGCGGTGGCCGAGCAGGCGCGCGAGATCGTGCAGAAGAACCCGCACGTGAAGTTGGTCTACACCGCCGTCGGCGGCGGCAAGGCCGGCGGCGACCCGTTCATGGTTGCCGGTGCGGCCGAGGCCCGCAAGGCCACCTTGACCATCAACCTGACGCGGCGCGACGAGCGCAAGGGCATCAGCAAGCAGGCGATCGAGAAGGAGTTGCGCAGCGCGCTCGAACAGGTGCCGGGCGCGCGCTTGAACGTCGGCTTCGGCGGTTCGTCGGAGAAGTTCATCCTCGTGCTCGCCAGCGAAAACGGCGAGGCGCTGACGGCCCACGCCGCGCTGGTGGAAAAGCAGTTGCGCACGATCCCCGGCATCGGCGCGGTCACGTCCACCTCGGCCCTGCAGCGGCCCGAACTGGTGGTGCGGCCCGACAACGCGCGTGCCGCCGACCTGGGCGTCACGTCCGCCGCGATTGCCGACACGCTGCGGATCGCCACCGCGGGCGACTACGACCAGGGCCTGGCCAAGCTGAACTTCTCGCAGCGCCAGATTCCGATCGTCGTGCGCCTGCCCGACGCGGCGCGCCAGGACCTGGCGCTGCTCGAACGTCTGGCGATTCCCGGTGCGCGTGGCCCGGTGCCGCTGGGCAACGTGGCCTCGCTCACCATCGACAGCGGCCCGGCGCAGATCGACCGCTACGACCGGCTGCGCAACGTGAACTTCGAGATCGAGCTGAACGGTCAGGCGCTCGGCAAGGTGCAGGAGCAGGCCGATGCGCTGCCCAGCCTGGCCCAGTTGCCGCCCGGCATCAGCAAGGCCGCGCTGGGCGACGCCGAGGCGATGGGCGAGCTGTTTGCCAGCTTCGGCCTGGCCATGTTGACGGGCGTGCTGTGCATCTACATCGTGCTGGTGCTGCTGTTCCACGCCTGGGTGCAGCCGGTGACGATTCTGGCGGCGCTGGCGCTGTCGATCCCGGGGGCGATCCTGGCGCTGTACGTCACCCGAACCGACCTGACGATGCCGTCGATGATCGGCATGATCATGCTGCTGGGCATCGCGACCAAGAACTCGATCCTGCTGGTCGAATACGCCATCATGGCCCGGCGCGAACATGGCATGAACCGCTGGGACGCGCTGCTCGACGCCTGCCACAAGCGCGCCCGCCCGATCGTGATGACCACCATCGCGATGGGCGCCGGCATGCTGCCGATCGCGATCGGCTTCGGCACCGACCCGAGCTTCCGCGCGCCGATGGCCATCGTGGTGATCGGCGGGCTGATCACCAGCACCTTCCTGAGCCTGCTCGTCATCCCGGTGGTGTTCACCTATGTGGACGACGTGGTGCAGTGGGTCGCGCGGTTGTTCAGGCGCCGCTCAGGGCCGCCCGCGGTGACCGCGCGGCCGGCCGGCGCAGAGCAGGGGGCCAAGTAGCGCGGGTGCAGCAGAGCCGCGGCTGACCAGTGACTGGGGCACAGGGGCTGTTCAGCCGGCGTTTCCTGGGCTATGTTTGGTGGGGCCTGCACCCCGTCCACCCACCCCAAGGAGCGCCCTCATGAGCTATCTGCCCGGCAAGTTCGTCTGGTTCGAACACGCGTCCAGCAACGTCGCGAAGGCGCGCGCCTTCTACGAGCCCTTGCTGGGCTGGCACACCGAGATGATGCCGGCGGGCGACCACCGTTACCCGATGATCCTGAACCAGAACCAGGGCATCGGCGGCTTCACCACCGCCCAGCCTGGCGAGCGCAGCCGCTGGATGGCCTACCTGTCGGTGCCCGACGTGGACGCCGCGCACGCCGCCGCGCTGTCGGCCGGCGGCCGATCGCTGACGGCGCCGATGGATTTCGGCGCGGTCGGCCGCGGCGCTGAAGTGGCCGACCCGACCGGCGCGCGCTTCTGGCTCTGGAAGAGCGCCGAAGGCGACCGGCCCGACGTGGCCAAGACGCCCGCTGGCGACTGGTACTGGAACGAACTCTGGACGCCCGACGACACGCGCGCGCTGAACTTTTACCAGCGCCTGTTCGGCTACGACCACGACACGATGGACCTGGGCGCGCAAGGCACCTACTACATCCTGAAAAAAGACGGCGCGATGCGCGCCGGGCTGATGCAGTCTGTCGACCCCAAGGCCCAGCCGCTATGGTTGCCCTATGTGGCCGTGGACGACTGCGACGCCTCGGCCGCCAAGGCGAAGAAGCTGGGTGCGCAGGTGGTCAGCGGACCGCAGGACGTGCCTGGCGTTGGCCGCTTCGCGATCCTGGTCGACCCGGTGGGTGCGGCAATTGCAATCATGAAGGGCTTGCCGCCCACGGTTTGATCGGAACCTACGGCAACGCCACCGCCTCGATCATCGCCCGCACTTGCTCGACCCGGCCGCGCCCGGCGCCCGCCGCCGGCAGCAGCCGGTGCGCAATCGTCTGCGGCAACACGTATTGCACGTCGTCGGGCGCCACGTAGTCGCGCCCGTCCAGCAGCGCCCGCGCCCGCGCCGCGCGCAGCACCGCAATGCCGGCGCGTGGGCTCAGGCCTTCGACGAACCAGCGGCCCGACCGGGTGGCTGCGATCAGCGCCTGCAGGTAGTCGAGCAGCGCGTCGGATGCGTGCACCGCCTGCACCACCTTCTGTGCCGCAAGCAGTTGCTCTGGTGTCATCAGCGCCGGCAGGCGGCTGATGGCCTCGCGCCGGTCTTGCCCCGCCAGCAACGCACGCTCGCTCGCCTGGTCGGGGTAGCCCAAGGTCACGCACATCAAGAAGCGGTCGAGCTGCGACTCGGGCAGTGGGTAGGTGCCGAGCTGGTCGGTCGGGTTCTGCGTGGCGATCACGAAAAACGGCTTGGGCAGCGCGCGGGTTTCGCCTTCGACGGTGACCTGGTGCTCCTCCATCGCCTCGAGCAGCGCGCTTTGCGTCTTCGGGCCAGCGCGGTTGATCTCGTCGGCCAGAAGCACTTGCGCGAACACCGGGCCGGGGTGGAACACGAACGCCTCTTTGCTGCGTTCGTAGACGCTCACGCCGATCAGGTCCGACGGCATCAGGTCGGCGGTGAATTGCGTGCGCGAAAAGCGCAGCCCCAGCGACACCGCCAGCGCGTGCGCCAGGGTCGTCTTGCCGACGCCCGGAACGTCTTCGATCAGCAGGTGGCCGCCAGCCAGCAGGCAGGCCACGCAGTCTTCGATCTGGGCCCGTTTGCCCACGATGATCGTGCTAATCTGGTCAGTGAGTCGGGTGAGTTGTGCCGTCAGCGCTTGGTTGTCTTTGTTGCTCATGCGGAGACCTTACCCGAAAAGCCCACGGCCCTCGGGCGCCAAAGCGCCGCAAAACTCTCGCAAACCAGCCGCCTTTTCATCACCCCACCGCACCACCCCACCGCAGCCCCCACTGCAGCGCCATGCCCACCGCCTTCTACAGCCACCCCGACTGCCGCCGCCACCAGATGGGCCACGGCCACCCCGAGTGCCCCGAGCGGCTCGACGCGATCGACGACTTTTTGCTGGCCAGCGGCCTGGACATTGCGCTGGAGCGCCGCGACGCACCGCTGCTGGAGCTGAGTGCCGCCGCGCACGCGCACGAGTCAGGCTACGTGACTGAGCTGCGCGAGGTGATGGAGCAGGTGGTGGCCAGCGGCGAACCGCGCGCGCTCGACCCCGACACCTCTGCCCACCCCGGCACCTGGAACGCCGTGCGCCGCGCTGCCGGCGCCGCCGTGGCCGCGACCGACGCGGTGATCAAGGGCGAGATCGACAACGCCTTCTGCTCGGTGCGCCCGCCCGGCCACCACGCCACGCGCGGGCAGGCGATGGGCTTCTGCTTTCTGAACAACGTGGCGATCGCCGCGCGCCACGCGCTCGACGTGCACGGCCTGCAGCGCGTGGCCGTGGTCGACTTCGACGTGCACCACGGCAACGGCACCGAAGACATTCTGGCCGGCGACGACCGCGCGTTGATGGTCGGCATCTTCCAGCACCCGCTGTACCCCGGCAGCGGCGGCGTGCCGCTGGGCACCAACATGCTCAACCTGCCGATCCCGCCCTACACCCGCGGCCCCGAGATCCGCACGCTGATCGACCAGCACTGGATGCCGCGCCTCGAAGAATTCAAGCCGCAGATGATCTTCATCAGCGCCGGCTTCGACGCCCACCGCGAAGACGACCTGGGCCAGCTCGGCCTGGTCGAAGCCGACTACGAATGGATCACCCGCCGCATCAAGGCCGTGGCCGACAAACACGCCCAGGGCCGCATCGTGTCGTGCCTGGAAGGCGGCTACAACCTCAGCGCGCTCGCGCGCAGCGTGGCGGCGCATTTGAGGGTGTTGGCGGGGGTGTGAGGGGGATCGCCTGGCGGAATGCAGGCGATGGTGGTGATCTCTCTAGGACAACACGTGAGCGAAACTCTCGTTCGAAACGGATTCATCGCCGCAGGGGTCATGAACATTGCCGGCGTTCTACTGTTCTCTCGCCTGTTCACGAATGTTGCCATTAACGAGGCCGATCCAGTCGTGATGTCGAACTTCGGTCTTGCGATGATTGCTGTGTGGGGCATGGCGTATCTGGCCGCCGCACCTATAAGCGCAAGCGTCAAGTGGCTGGCCGCGGCGTTTGCCATTGAGAAGCTTGCATACGTTCTGGCATGGTTTGCGTGGCATTCAGCGAATAGCCTGGCCGCGCTTTTTTCAAAGGATCTGTTCGCAGGAGTTTTCTACAGCATCTACGGGTTGAATGATCTACTGTTCATGGTGTTCTTTGGTTACGTGTTCTATTCCCAACTGAACCGCCCCGGATTTCAAGGCGGTTCCAACTCTTGAGAAACAAGTCCTGGGCGCCATGCGGTTTCAGCAGGCTTTGTTCTCAATCGGCAGGGCACGTCGATCAGCAATCCCGCCCGAGACTGCACCGGGCCCAATGAGGCCCACCTGACAAGCTTCCTCGGGTTACCCCTCAAGCCGACCCGTCAAGATTCACGAACGTCGTTCGTCGTGGGACTGGAGGCTGCGTCGCTCGTGCATCGGCCTTCATCCATCAGGCGAGGCACCGAATGAGAAAACTCAAGATCATCGAGCACATCTCGCTGGACGGCGTGATCCAGGTCTCCGGTGAAGACGGCGATGTTCCCTACGCCGACTGGACCGCGCCTTATCGAACGCCGGCGGGCCGCGACGCGATGCTCGCCGAGCATGGCGAGCGCTTCGACTTGCTGCTGGGCCGGCGCACCTACGACATGTGGTCGGGCTACTGGCCCAAGGCGCCGGGCAGCCCGATGGCGGACCGCCTCAATGCCGCAACCAAGTTTGTCGCGACCCACCGCCCGGAAAGTCTTGCATGGGGCCCGTTCGAAAGCCTGGGGCCAGACATCGTCGAGGGTGTTCGCCGCATCAAGGCGCAGAGCGGCCCGGGTCTGGTGCTCTCAGGCAGTTCCACGCTGACCTCGACCCTGCTCGAACACGGGCTGGCAGATGAGGTGGTGCTGGTCGTCTACCCGGTCCTGCTGGGCACGGGGAAGCGCTTCTTTGCGCAGGGAACCCCACCACGGTCCTTCGGGCTTGTCGGCACGAAAGCCATGCCATCGGGCATCATTCTCAGCAGCTACCAGTTCGCCGGGCCTTTGAAGGCCGGATAGTTCACAACACGCACTGCGCACCCAGGAGCCGCCATGAAGATCACCGTCTCGACGCTCGTCCCTGCCCCCGTCCACGAAGTCTGGCGCGCCTACACCACGCCCGAGGACATCAAGGCCTGGAACACGGCCTCGCCCGATTGGCACACCACCGCGGCGTCGGTCGATTTGCGCGCCGGCGGCAAGTTCTCGTCGCGCATGGAAGCCAAGGACGGATCGTTCGGCTTCGACTTTGCGGGTGAGTACACCCAGGTGGTGCCGCTGCAACTCATCGAATACAGCTTCGGCGACCGGGCCGGCGTTGTCGAGTTCAAAGAAGGCGCCGACGGCGTGACCGTGACCGTCACCTTCGACGGTGAAACCACCCACTCGGAGGAGCAGCAACGCACCGGCTGGCAGGCGATTCTCGACAGCTTTTCGCGCCACGTGGCGGCCCAGCCCGCGATCGGCCTCGCCGTGGTTCCCGAGCTGACCACCGACGTGTTGCAAGCCTTCGCCGACGCGTGGAACCGCCACGATGTCGACGCGCTGATGTCGTTCATGACCGAGGACTGCGTGTTCGAGTCGTCGGCCGGTGCCGACATCTGCGGCACGCGCTACGTGGGCCGGGACGCCGTGCGCTCCGGCTACGCGGAGGTCTGGGCGACTTTTCCCGATGCGCACTGGGGCAACGCACGCCACCTTGTCCACGGCGACCGCGGCGTATCGGAGTGGACGTTCACAGGCACCCGCGCGGACGGAACCCGCGTCGAGGTTCATGGTTGTGACCTGTTTACGCTGCGCGGTGGCAAGATCGCCGTGAAGAACTCGTACCGCAAGAACCGTCCACCGATGGCGAAGTGAACCCTCCGAATCCAGCAAAGGTCAGCCCCCATGAAAGCGCAAGAATCCGAAAGCCTGCTTCAGACGCTGAAGACTCGCTTCGAGAAGAACATGCAGCGCCACAAGGGAATCGCCTGGGCCGATGTGCGCGCCAGGCTCGAAGCCAGCCCCGATGCATTGAATGCTCTGCGCCAGATGGAAGCCACGGGCGGCGAGCCAGACGTGATCGGGCTGGACAAGAAGACCGGCCGCTTCACGTTTTGTGACTGCGCTGCCGAGAGCCCGGCGGGGCGCCGCAGTGTCTGTTATGACCCCGAAGCGCTCGAGGCCCGCAAGGAGAACAAGCCGGCGGACAGTGCGATTGGCATGGCCACGGCGATGGGGATCAAGCTGCTGACGGAGGAACAGTACCGGGCATTGCAGGCGCTCGGCGAGTTTGACATCAAGACCTCCAGCTGGATCAGCACGCCGCCGGACGTCAGGGCGCTCGGGGGTGCGCTCTTTTGCGACCGGCGTTACGGCAAGGTGTTCACGTACCACAACGGCGCGCAGTCGTACTACGCCGCCAGGGGTTTCCGGGGCTCGATTCTGGTTTGAGCGTTCAGATGAATGCCAGCGTGACCCTCGCGTCGTTGCCGATCGGCCGCCGAAAGCTCATCGCGGCCAGCACGGCGATCTTGCTGAGCGGCCGCCAGGTCGAGGGGCGCGCGCACCCGGCCAGCGCGGCACGCACTTCGGCACCCGAGCCCGCACCCGAGCCCGCACCGGAGGCGCGCTGGTATCGCGCGGCCGCGGAGATGAAGCGCCACGCGGAGTCTTGGGGCGATCAGCCGTACGGCGCCGTGCTGGTATTCGCGGGTGCATTGATCGGCGAAGGCCCGAGCCGCGTCATCAAGAACCAGGACAGCGACGCCCACGCGGAGCGCGAGGCCATTCGCGACGCGCAGCGCCGGCTCGGCCGGCAGCACCTGGGCGGCTCGGTGCTGTATTCCACCGCGCGGCCGTGCGGCCTGTGCCAGGCCGCGGCGGCACAGGCCGGAATCAGCCGCATGTACTTCGGGCCGTCGCTCACCGACGCGGGCGTTCCGGGTCAGATGGACAGTCTAGAAAACAGGAGCGAACTTCCATGACGACCCAGGGCTTTGTTGTCTCGCACGCGAGCTGCGCCAGCTTCGAGCGCGGCTTGCGTTCGTTTTACGAGTACCGCGACCTCGGCATCAAGCAGGCCACGGCCGGACGCGTTGATGCCCATGTCATTCGGGCCGCGGCGGGCAAGGAGTTCTCGAGCCAGCCGCACCTGCACAAGACCACGTTCCAGCTGGTCTATGTGCTGAAGGGCTGGATCGAGTTCGAGTACGAGGGCCAGGGCCGCGTTCGACTGGAGGCCGGCTCGTGCGTGCACCAGCCGCCGGAAATCCGCCACCGCGAAGTCGGCCACAGCGAAGACATCGAGATGCTCGAGATCGTGCTGCCCGCCGGCTTCGAGACCCAAGAGGTCGCTTCCGTCGACCCACCGTGACCCATAAAGCCAGGGCCACTGCCCGTCAACCCGCCAGCGTCGACGAGTACATCTCGGCTTTCGCGCCGGACGTTCAGGCCGTGCTGCAGCAGGTGCGGCAAGCGGTTCGCAACGCTGCGCCCGAAGCCAGGGAAGTGATCAGCTACCGGATGCCTGCCCTCAAACAGCATGGGGTGCTGATCTACTTCGCTGCCTTCAAGAACCACATCGGTTTCTATCCGCCCATCAGGGGCGACGCTCGGCTCGAGGCGGCAGCGGCGCGCTACGCCGGGGAGAAAGGCAATTTGCGCTTTCCCCTGGACGAGCCGATTCCTTATGCGCTGATCGAGCGGCTGACCCGGCTGCGCGTCGGGCAAGACCTGGCGAAAGCCAATGCAAAAACGGGCAGACGCCGGGTGTGAAACGGGCAGCCGAATGACGCGAGCGGGTTTCCCGGCTTGGCGCCGCGGCCGACTCGGGTTCATGATGCAAGCCGTATCACCAGAGGGTTTGCAGCCATGTCGTCAAGTCTTCCACCCATGCCCATGCCCATGCCCATGCGAACTTCACAGCGCATCGTGCAGGTCTGCCTCTTCCTCGTCGCGGCCATCTCCCTGTTCGGCGGCACGCTGCAGATGCTGATGGGGCAACCCGAGACAACCCCGCGGCTCGACAACGTGCACCGCTTCATGGGCGGCGTGTATCTGTCGATGGGCATCATCAGCCTGTGGGCGGCGGTCACGATCCGCCAGCAGCGGACCTTGATCTACCTGATCGCCTTTGGCGTCGCAATGGCAGCCTTCGGCCGGCTGCTTTCCATCAGCAAGGTCGGGCTGCCCGAGCCGGCGAGCGTGTGGCTGGCTTACCTCATTCCCGAGCTGGTGTTCCCGGTGATCATCGCGGCCGCCCACTGGGCCACGCACCGCCATGGCTGAACTTCTGGCCGCGCGGCACCACACCTGGAACAACAAGGCCGAGATCGAGGCCAGCACGGTCTGCGGCTGTTGCGTCTGCCTGCGGATCTTTCCGCCCGACGAGATCGTCGCGTGGAATTCGGGCGACGCCGGCACCCTGGAAGACCTGGAGTCGGTCAGCGGCGGCACGGCCCTTTGCCCGCGCTGCGGCGGCGATGCGGTCATCGGCGACAAGTCGGGCTTCGGCATCAACCCGAACTTTCTGGCGCGCATGAACGAAGCGTGGTTCCAGCGCACGCTCATCAGCCGGCCCAAGCCGAAGGTTTGATACCCGCAGCCTCCGATCCATGCCGTCCCCCAAGCCATTCGTCCGCACGGCCGGCGCCGGCCCTGGTGTCGTCTGCCTCCATTCGAACGCCAGCAGCTCGACTCAGTGGCGCGCGCTGATGGACCTGCTGGCGCCCGGCTTTCACGTGCTGGCGCCCGATTCCTATGGTTCGGGCAAGAGCCCGGAGTGGCCCTCTGACCGGGTCATCGCATTGCGCGACGAGGTGGCGCTGCTCGAGCCGGTGCTCGCCCAGGCCGGCACGCCGCTGGCCTTGGTGGGGCATTCGTACGGCGGCGCGGTGGCGCTGATCGCGGCGCTGGCCCACCCTGGCCGGGTGCGCGCGCTGGCGCTGTACGAGCCCACGCTGTTTGCGCTGCTCGATGCGCAGTCACCGGCGCCGAACGAGGCCGACGGCATTCGTCACGCGGTGGCCCAGGCCGCTGCCGCGCTGGACACTGGCGACACCGACGCCGCGGCCCGCCACTTCATCGACTACTGGATGGGCGCCGGCAGCTGGCAGCAGACGCCGCCGCCGCGCAGGGCACCGATCGCCGACTCGGTGAAGAACGTGCGCCGCTGGGCCCATGCGCTGATGACCGAACCCACGCCGCTGGCAGCGTTCCGCGCGCTCGACATTCCGGTGCTGTGCATGGTGGGCAAACGATCTACCGTGTCGGCCCACGCCGTGACGCGATTGCTCACGGCAGTGCTGCCACGGGTCGAGGTGCTGGAGTTCGACGGCCTGGGCCACATGGGCCCGGTCACCCACCCCGAGCCGGTGAACGCGGCGATTGCGGCGTTTCTGGAACGGGCGTTCTGAGCGGCCCTGAACCCCCTGGCGGACGGCGCCCTCCCGGCCGTGCGCGCTCGACTAAAGTCGCGTTTCGAAAAACAGCCCGCACCCTCCGATGGCCCTCTCCCTGAACGCCAATGAACTGAATGACCTGCTGGGCGCGCTGACCCAGATCAGCGCGCTGGAAGAACTGGCGTTTCTGGGCGCGTGTTTCGTGCTGGCCTGGGGCGTGGTGCGCCTGCTGCGCGGCAAAGAGGCGCCCGTTGGCTCGATCTGGTTCGGCCGCCGCATCATCGATGGCGTGCTGTTCCCGGTGCTGGCGCTGGCCTTTGCCTATGCGGCCCGGCTGGCCACCGCCGGCACGCTGCAACCGGCGGTGTTCAAGCTGGCGATTCCGATCCTGCTGTCGCTGGTCGTCATCCGCGTGAGCGTGCGCGTGTTGAGCGCCACGTTCCCGCAGTCGGGCTGGATGCGCGCGATCGAGAAGACGATCTCGTGGCTGGCCTGGTTCGCGGTGGTGCTGTGGGTCACCGGCGCGCTGCCGCTGGTGCTGGACGCGATGGACGACGTCAGCTGGAAGGTCGGCAGCGCCAAGATCACCTTGCGCAACCTGGTCGAAGGCACCATCACCGCGGGGCTGGTGATGGTGCTGGCGCTGTGGGTGTCGGCCGGCATCGAGAAAAAGCTGCTGCGCGGCAGCGGCAGTGACCTGTCGGTGCGCAAGATCGCGGCCAACCTGGTGCGCGTGGTGCTGCTGTTCGTCGGGCTGTTGTTTGCGATGTCGGCGGTGGGCATCGACCTAACCGCACTGTCGGTGCTGGGCGGTGCGGTGGGCGTGGGCCTGGGCTTCGGTTTGCAGAAGATCGCGGCCAATTACATCAGCGGCTTCGTGATCCTGGCCGAACAGTCGCTGCGCATCGGCGACATGGTGAAGGTCGACAACTTCGAAGGCCGGGTCACCGACATCCGCACCCGCTACACCGTGATCCGCTCGCTGAACGGGCGCGAGGCGATCGTGCCGAACGAGATGCTGATCACGCAGCGGGTCGAGAACTCTTCGCTGGCCGACCCCCGGGTGTCGGTCAGCACCACGGTGCAGGTGGCCTATGGCACCGACGTGCGCAGCCTGGCCGGGAAGATCGAAGCCGCGGTGGCGCAGGTCACGCGCGTGCTGCAAGAGCCGGCGCCCAACTGCCAGCTCGCCGAATTTGCCGCCGACGGCATGAACCTGAACGTGAGCTGGTGGGTTGCCGACCCCGAGAACGGCCAGGGCAACGTGCGCTCCGACGTCAACTTCGCATTGCTCGAGTTGTTCAATGCCGAGGGCGTGGAGATTCCGTTCCCGCAGCGGTTGGTGCACCAACTGGCGCCACCGACTCCTGACACGCCCACGCCCACGCCCACGCCCTCGGCCAAGGACGCCGCCGCATGAAGTTTCGGTGGCTCGCGGCGCTGGCGCTGCAGCTCGCGCTGCTGGCGGGCTGCGCCGGCCCGTCTGTGCGCGCTCCCGCAGCCGTTGACGCGGCACCCGAGGCGGCCAGCGGCTTTGCCGCCAAGGCCGGCACCTGGTCGCAGCGCTTCATGGTCGCCGCCGCCAACCCGCTGGCCAGCCAGGCCGGTTACCAGGTGCTGAAGGCCGGCGGCAGCGCCGTCGATGCGGCGATTGCGGTGCAGATGGTGCTGACCCTGGTGGAGCCGCAATCCTCGGGCATCGGCGGCGGGCTGTTCCTGGTGCATTGGGACAACTCGGCCCGGCAGCAGGTGCAGACCTTCGACGGCCGCGAAACCGCGCCCGCTGCGGCCACGCCCGAGCTGTTCATGCAGAACGGCCGGCCGATGCCGTTCAGGGACGCGGTGGTCGGAGGCCGTTCGGTCGGCACGCCGGGCGTGTTGCGGGCGTTGGAGCTGGCGCATCGGCAGCATGGCAAGCTGGCGTGGAAGGCGCTGTTCGAGCCTGCCATCCGGCTCGCCGAACAAGGCTTCACGATCAGCCCGCGCCTGGCCACGCTGTTGCGCGACCCGTCGGCCGCTGCGCTACGCAGCGACCCGACTGCCGCGGCCTACTTCTTCGAAGCCGACGGCAGCCCCAAGCCGGCCGGCACGCGCCTGCGCAACCCCGAGTTGGCCGCTGTGCTGCGCGATGTGGCCGAGCGGGGTGCGGCGGCGTTCTACGAAGGCGCGCTGGCGCGCGAGATCGTCGCCAAGGTGCGCGGCCATGCCAGCAATCCGGGGCTGTTGAGCGAAGCCGACCTGGCAGGCTACCGCGCCAAGCTGCGCGATCCGCTCTGCTTCGACCACCGCCAGTGGCGCTTGTGCGGCATGGCGCCGCCATCGTCGGGCGCGCTGGCGTTGGGGCAGATGCTGGGCGTGCTGGCCGGGCGCGACCTGGCAGCGTTGCCGCCAGTACAAGCTGCCACCGGCCTGGAGCCCAACGCCGAAGCCGTGCACCTGTTCGCCGAGGCCGGCAGGCTGGCCTTTGCCGACCGTGCCCGCTATGTGGCCGACCCCGATTTCGTCGCACTGCCCGGCGGCAGTGCGGCGGCGTTGCTGAACCCGGCCTACCTGGCGCAGCGCGCCGCGCTGATCGGCGCTCGCAGCCTGGGCGTGGCGGCGCCGGGCGTGCCACTGGCGCCGCTGCCGAGCCTGGCCGATCACCGCAGCGCCGAGTTGCCGTCGACCTCGCACGTGTCGGTGGTCGATGCAGAAGGCAACGCGGTGTCGATGACGACGACGATCGAAAACGCCTTCGGTGCGCAGCTCATGGTGCGCGGCTTCCTGCTCAACAACCAGTTGACCGATTTTTCGTTCGTGCCCAGCGAGAACGGCGTGCCGGTCGCCAACCGGGTCGAAGCCGGCAAGCGGCCGCGCTCGTCGATGGCGCCGATGCTGGTGTTCGACAAGGCCAGCGGGCAGCTGCTGATGAGCGTCGGCTCGCCCGGCGGCTCGGCCATCATCAACTACGTGGCCAAGGTGCTGGTAGCCACGCTCGACTGGGGGCTGGACCTGCAGCAGGCCATCGCGCTGCCCAACTTCGGCTCGCGCAACGGGCCGACCGAGCTGGAGCAGGGGCGCGTGTCGCCGGGCCTGGCCGAGGCCTTGCAGGCGCGCGGACATGACGTGCGCGTGATGCTGCAGACCAGTGGCCTGCAGGGCATTCAACGCCGCCTGCGCGATGGCCGCCCCGCATGGTTCGGTGCCGCCGACCCGCGCCGAGAAGGCGTGGCGATGGGGGATTGATTTGCTCCCTCTCCCCAAAGGGGCGAGGGAGGAAATGCCTACGGGAACTTCTGCGCGCGGTACGAGAAATAGCCGTTGCTGTAGTCGCTGGGCAGCAGGGTGAGGCGCATCGACAGCGTGCCGGTGGCGGCGTCGAATTCGGACACGTCGCTCAGCAGCCCGGCGAACGCGCCCCAGCCGACCAGCAGCTTGCCGTCGGCAAACAACTGTGCGCTGCCCAGGTTTCTGCTGGTGCGCGTGTCGGTGGTGAACTGTGCAAAGCCGGGCAGGGCCGGGTTGTTGCTCACCAGCGTCTTGCCGGCCTCGTTCAGGTTGAAGGCGAGCGCGCGCGACGGCCCACCGGCCACGGCGTTGTCGAACAGCGTGAGGCGCCCCTCCGGCGCGCGCCGGGCGTGGTGCTGGTGCGAGAACTTCTGGTTCGCGCCGAGCCCGAACTGGTCGCACGGCCCGCCCAGGATCCACGCGACGTTGCCGCTGCCGCCCACGCGGTCGATCTTCAGCACCGCGTCGAGGTGGCGGAACGACGCGAGCCAGTTGCCATCGGTGTCTACCGCCAGCGAGTCCCAGTGCGCGTAGTCGGCGCCGTTGTTCTGCGCAAAGGTGTTGCCTTCGGTCGAACAGGCGTACAGCGCCGGGTGGTCGGTGGACAGCCAGTTGAACACCGCCACGCCGTTGTTGATTTCCTGCAGCCCCGCGCCGCCGACGAACAGTGCCTGGCCCGGCAACGCCGGGATGTTGGCCACCGTCTTGGACGCTTGCACACCCAGCACATAGTGGCCGTCGGCCAGGATCACATGGTCGTGCAGGTTCAGCGCGTAAGTGTTGCCGTCGGGGAAGGGCAGCGGCGCCACATTGGCGAGCAGGTTGAAGTCGGCGTCCATCACGCGGATGGCCTGCGCCGCACCGTCGTAGAAGCTGTAGCGCACCGCGCCGCCGGCGATCACGGTTTTCTTGAAGTCGTGGATCTCGCCGCCGCGCGGGTTGCGGTAATAGAACTTCAGCGCGCCGTCGTTGCCCACGAGGTAGGCGTAAGGCGCGGCAAATCCGGTCGGGTCGAACGGGCTCAGGTACAGGTCGCCGGCCGCCGCGTTGTTCTGCACGCCGACTGTGTAGCGCGGGTGGTCGGCCGGGCGTGCGTGCAAGGTGTAGTTGGCCTGCGCGCCGCTGATGCGGTCGGTCACCAGCACCGTGACGTTGGCCGAAGATTCGAGCGTGGCAAACGGGATCGCGATGTACTGGTTGGCGCCGACGGTGTTGCCCGCCGCGCTCACGCTGATGTCGCAGCGCGCGCACGAAAAGCGCAACTGCACAGTGGCGCCGGCGCGGTTCGACTGCAACGCCAGATCGGCGCGCGCCGGGTGGCTGGACAGCAGGCCCGCGCCGCCGGGACCGACGGCGTCGACCGAGTCGAGCAGGGCCGACACCGCGGGGTTCACCTGGCGCGGGCCGGCCACTGAACGGTCGTCATCGTCACCACAGGCCACCAGCGTCAGCGCCAAAAGGGCAGCGGAAAGGCGGGCACAGACATCGACGTGGAAGGGCTTCATGCAGGTCCTCCGGAATGGCCTTGCAATGGGCCGCGCGTCATCGTACCGGGCCACCGTCAAGTCGGCGTATCCCGCTGCGGAACTGAGGGTTACCACGGTTTCCGCAGGGCGCTCGAATCCGCTTCAATTGGCCTGACCACTTGACCAGCAAACGAGCCCGCACCGGGTGTCGCTGTTCTGGAAGTGCCCCGAAACGATGGAGGAGACCATGCAAATTTCCAAGCGCAACCTGCTTCGCGGCCTTGCCGCGTTGACCGCCGCCGCGTCCTTCGGTGTCGCCGCGCAGGCGCCCATCACCTTGCACGGCGCGGTTCAGTTCAATGACGATCATGCCTTCAACCGGGCGCTGCTCAAGTTCGAAGAACTGGTCAAGAAGTACTACGCCAAGCCGATCAACTTCGTGCTCCATCGCAACAGCGAACTGGGCCTGGAGAAAGACTACTTCGCGTACATGAACCAGGGCGTGTCGGTCGACTACGCCATCGTCTCGCCCGCGCACATGTCGACCTTCGCCAAGGCCGCGCCGTTCATCGACGCGCCGTTCCTGTTCCGTGACCTCGACCACTGGAACAAGGTGCTCGACGCCGACACCTTGAAGCCGGTGGCCGACGAGGTGGAGGCCAAGGCCGAAGTGATGCTGATCGGTTATGCGGGCGGCGGCACCCGCAACATCTTCGCCAACAAGGCGGTGCGCAACCTGGCCGAGATGAAAGGCCTGAAGGTGCGCGTGCAGGGCGCGCCGATCTGGAGCAAGACCTTCTCTGCCATCGGCATGTCGCCCACGGTGATCGCCTACAACGAGATCTACAACGCAATCCAGAACGGCGTGATCAACGCGGGCGAGAACGAAGCCGCCGGCGTCGAGGCCATGAAGTTTTTCGAGGTCGGCCCCAACCTGAACCTGACCCAGCACGCCATCACGATCCGCCCGATCGCGTTCTCGGGCAAGACGTTCAAGAAGCTGCCGCCCGACCTGCAGGCTGCCATCGTGAAGGCCGGCAAGGAAGCCGGGGCCTATGGGCGTCAGATCGAATCCAGCGAAGATTCAGCCAAGCTCGACATGCTCGAGAAGGCCGGCAAGCTCAAGCGCATTCCGTTCGCCGACCGTGCCGCGATGAAGAAGCTGGTCGACCCGGTGATGACCGAGTACGCGAAGGAAATCGGCGCCGAGGCGATCCTGGCCAAGATCAACTCGCTGTAGCCCACACCAGCAGAACCGGCGGCAGCCTGGCTGGCCGCCGGATTTTTTTGTCCTGAGGCAAGCGGGTTCACGAGGCAGCGCATGCGCAAGCTCATCGAAATCTACGGTCGGGTGCTGGACGTGGCGCTGATCGCCAGCGTGGCGGTGTTGATCATCCCCGTCAGCTTGCAGATCTTTTCGCGCTTTACCGCGCTGATCCCGTCCTACATCTGGACCGAGGAGATGGCGCGCTTCTTCTTCATCTGGATGATCATGATCGGTGCGATGGTGGGCATACGCGACGGCGCGCATTTCGACGTGGACCTGTGGCCCGAGCTGAAGCCGCGTGCGAACGCGCTGCTGCGCATCGTCAGCAACCTGTTGATCCTGGTGTTCGCGCTGGTCTTCATCTGGTACGGCATCAAGTTCGTTCAGTTTGGCTGGAATCAGAACTCCGAACTCGCAGAACTGCCGATGGCCTGGATCTTCGTCTCCTGGCCGATGGCCGGCTTGACCTGGGTGCTGTTCCTCGGTGAACGCTTTGTGGACGACCTGCGCACCCTCGGCGCCGGAGCGGCAGCATGATGGGCGGCGGTGCAGCCCTCACGCCGTCAATGGCCGCGCTGATTCTGTTCGGCGTGTTCTTCACCTTGATGATCCTGCGCGTGCAGGTCGCGTTCGCGCTCGGCTTGGCCTGCCTGCCGGTGATGTTGGTCGAGCCGCGCCTGTCGCCGATGATCCTGTTCAACGAGACCTTCAAGGCCTACAACTCGTTCATCCTGCTGGCGGTGCCGTTCTTCCTGCTGACCGCGAACCTGATGAACGTGGGCGGCATCACCGACAGACTGGTCAGGCTCTCGCGCGATCTGGTGGGCCACCTGCCGGGCGGGCTGGCGCAGGTCAACGTGGTGCTGTCGATCTTCTTCGCCGGCATCTCAGGCTCGTCGACAGCCGACGCCGCGAGCCAGGGCAAGATCTTCATCGAGGCGCAGGTCAAGGAAGGTTACGACCTGTCCTTCTCGGTCGCCATCACTGCGGTGTCGGCGGTGCTGGCGGTGATCATCCCACCGTCGATTTTGATGATCGTGTGGGGCGGCACCTTGTCGGTCTCGATCGGCGCTCTCTTCCTGGCCGGCGTGCTGCCGGGCCTGTTGCTGGGCGCGGTGCAGATGGCCACGGTGCATGTTTACGCCAAGCTGCGCAACTACCCCAAATACCCGCGCTCGACCTTGAAGGAAGTGTTCACCGCGCTGGCGATCTCGGTGCCGGCGCTGATGACGCCGGTGATCATCATCGGTGGCAAGATTTTCGGCTGGTTCACCGCCACCGAGTCGGCGGCCATCGCGGTGCTGTATGCCGGCGCGCTGTCGATCTTCGTCTACCGCGAAATGAGCGGCAAGCAGCTCAACGAAGCGCTGCTGGACACCGGCAAGCTTGCGGCGGTGGCGCTGTTCTGCGTCGGCACCGCCAGCGCATTCGGTTGGCTGCTGGCGTACTACCAGATCCCCAAGGCGCTGCTGGCCGGGGTGGGCTCGTGGGGCATGGGCATCACCTCCACCGGCTTCTTCATCGCATTCTGCTTCCTGGTGGTGGGCTGCTTTCTGGATGCCATCCCGGCGATCATCATCGTCGGCACGATCCTGGAGCCGCTCACGCGCGCGGTCGGCATGGACCCGGTGCATTTCGCGATGGTGGGCATCATCTCCCTCGCGTTCGGGCTGGTGACGCCGCCGTACGGGCTGTGCCTGATGATCTCGTGCGCGATCGCCAAGGTGCGCCTGATGTACGTGCTGAAGGACGTGATGATCATGCTGATGCCGATGCTCGGCGTGCTGGCGCTGACCATCATTTTCCCAGACATCATCCTGATCCTGCCGCGCCTGATCTCGCCCGAGTTCCTGAAGTAGTTCCGGCAGCCAGCACGGCTCACTGAGCACTGCTTCACGCGCCCTCCGCATTTGCGGGGCCGGCGGTGCACCGGCTTCAACCGGCCTGCAGCGCGCTGCGTTGCTTGGGCATGAAGTCATTTCTTGCCGCAGCCCTGTTGTGCAGCGCCGTCCATGCCGGCGCCCAGGCGCTGATCGAGCCCCACCACCGCCTCGCGCCCGACGCTGCTGCCGTTTCGGGAAATACTGTCGCGCTCACCCTGGACGCCTGCGGCGGCGGCTTCGACGCCGACATGATCGCGCTCCTGGTGGCGCAGCGCGTTCCGGCCACGATCTTCGTGACCCGCAAGTGGCTCGACCGCAACCCCGCCGGCGCCGCCGAGCTCTTGATCCACAACGACCTGTTCGAGCTGGAAGACCATGGCGGCGCCCATGTGCCGGCGGCCCTGGGCCGGCGCGTTTACGGCATCGGCGGCGCGCCCGACGTGGCGCACCTGCAGGCCGAGGTGGCGCAAGGCGCCGAGGCGATCACCCGCCTGAGCGGCCGCGTGCCGCGCTACTACCGCGGGGCCACCGCCCTGTACGACAGCACCGCGATCAAGACGATCCAGGCGATGGGCTACACGATTGCCGGCTTTTCAGTGAACGCCGATGCCGGTGCCAGCTTGTCGCGCGCCGGCGTGGCGGCGCGTTTGCGCAGCGTGCGTGGCGGCGATGTGATCATTGCCCACATGAACAAGCCGGCGGGTGACACGGCCGAAGGTTTTGCCCTCGCGCTGCCCGAGTTGCTCGCGCGCGGCTTGCGCTTCGTGAAGCTTTCGGCCGCGCGCCTGCAGCCGATCTGATCGGCTCGGGCGGCCCGGTTCACCGAGCCGCACAATGGTCCCCCATGGACCACAGCTTTCTCTCCGCCTTCATCCTGCTGCTGCTGGTGCTGGACCCGCTGGGTAGCCTGCCGGTGTTCATTCCGATCATGCGCGACGTGCCGGCGACGCGCCGGCGCTGGGTGGCGCTGCGCGAGGTCGGCATCGCGTTCGCGGTGCTGTTTGCGTTCATGTTCTTTGGCGATGCGTTTCTGCGCGTGATGCGCCTGTCCGAACGTTCACTCGAAGTGGCCGGCGGCGTGATCCTGCTGATGGTCTCGATCCGCATGATCTTCAGCCACGCCGACGGTGTGTACGGCACCTCCGAAGGCAAGGAGCCGTTCGTCTTTCCGCTCGCCATCCCGCTGCTGGCTGGCCCGTCGGCCATGGCCACGGTGCTGCTGCTGGCGTCGCGCCAGCCCGAGCGGGTGATGAGCTGGGTCGGTGCGCTGAGTTGCGCGATGCTGGTGTCGGGCGCGGTGCTGCTGCTGTGCGAGCACCTCCGCCGGCTGTTGGGCGACTCGGTGGTTGCCGCGCTGGAAAAGCTGATGGGCCTGGTGCTGACGGCGATTGCCGTGGAGATGATCCTGGCCGGGCTGAAGCGCTACTTCCTGGGCTGACGCGACGGCACATTGCGCGGCGAACGCCCAAGAAAAAAGCCGGTCTTGCGACCGGCTTTTTGCGCGAAGTGAAGCGCGATCAGAAGTTGTGCCGAATGCCCAGGGCGAACGAGTTGAAGTCGCCGGTGTAGGGGTTGCCGGCCGCAGCGTCGACCTTGGTGTAGAAGGTGTACAGCTTGGTGCGCTTGCTCATGTTGTAGTTGTAGCCCACGGTGAACTGCTTGGCACCGCTGTCGGCCACGCTGCTGTACTCGCCAGCGTTTCCGAAGTTCAGGTGCAGTTCCGAGCTGCCCATGGTGTACATGGCCGACAGCCGCGAGGTGGTGCGGGTGCCCGCGGCGTAGCCGTTTTCGTCGCGCTGCACGTAAGCGCCGACCACGAACGAGCCGATTTCGTACAGGCCGCGAATCGCGAACTGCTTCTGGTTCGTGGCGTTGACGCGCTGGTAGCCGGCACCCAACTGCAGCGGGCCGGCGGCGTAGTTGGCCGCGATGTCGATCGTGCGGCCGATCGCTGCGCCCTCGCCCAGGGCCACCGCGCCCTCGACCGTCAGGCCGCCGAAGCTCGGCGTGCGGTAGGCGATCTTGTTCGAGTCACGGCCCAGGTAGGCGTACAGCGCATCCGCCGACGTGCCCGTGTCGTGGTTGTGCATGCTGATGTAGTCGGCCGTGGCGAAGTAGGCTTCGCTGGTGAAGTTGCCCAGGCGCAGCAGGCCGAAGTTGCCGCCGATGTTCACTTCGGACTGGCGGCCCCAGAAGGTGCCGGCCGCGGCGCCGGTGTCGGGGCTGAAGCCGTGTTCGATCTGGAAGCCGGCCTTCAAGCCGCCGCCCAGGTCTTCGGTGCCCTTGAAACCGATGCGCGAGGAGCTGTTCTGCAGCACCCAGACCGGGTCGCCGGTGCCGACCTTCTGGCGCTCGATGCTTTCATTCAGGCGGCCATAGATCGTGACCGAACTCTGTGCAAAGGCCGACGTGGCGGCCAGGGTTGCCAGTGCGGCGGTGAGAAGCGATTTTTTCATCTTGAATTCCTCAAAGTTTTTGCAGTTCATCAATCGGGTGCGACATCTTGTTTCATATCGACGAACCGGCATTGTAGGGAGCGATTCGGGGGAAAACCCGTTGCCGTTGTGGGCTCGCCACAGCACCTGGGGAGCTCATCGGCCGCGAAGATGACTGGGCGCTTCGAGCCGTTTTGCCAAGCCGGACAGAAGCAAGGTCAGTACCAGGTACATCGCCGAAATCGCGAGGTAGGGTTCCCAATAGCGCGAGTAGGCGCCGGCCACCGTGCGTGCAGCGAGTGCCAGTTCGGCCAGGCCGATGGCCGAGACGAGCGACGAGTCCTTGATCAGGGTGATGCCCTCGTTCACCAGCGCCGGCATCATTCGCCGGAAGGCCTGCGGCAGCACGATGAAGCGCATTGCTTGCGGGTAGCTCAACCCCACGCTGTAGGCGGCCTGCGTCTGCCCCTGGTGAATGCTCTGGATGCCGGCGCGGAAGATCTCGGAGATGTAGGCCCCGGCGTTCAAGGTCAGCGCCAGCGCGCCAGAGAAGAACGCGCCGTGCGACTGGCGAAACTCGCGCGCCGCCTCGCCGGCCAGCAGCAGGCCGTGGTCGGGGTGGATCAGCGCCGGCATCAGCGCAAAGTGCACCAGCAGGATCTGCACGAACAGCGGCGTGCCGCGAAAGAAGGTCACGTAGGCGGTCGTGACGGCGCGCAACGCCTTCAGGCCCCAACGCAGTGAAAGCGGCTTGGGCTGCGGCGCGTCACGCGAGCTGCTGACCAGGCCGAGGAAGACGCCCAGCACCATGCCCAGCCCGATCGACACGACCGTCAGCTGGATCGTCATCAACAGGCCGCTGGCAAACAGCGGCCCGTAGCCGGCCAGGATCTCCCAGCGAAGGTCCATGGGGTCTCCCGGGCCGACTTCGTCGGCTTGTTGTTACTTGGACGCTGCCGATGCCGGCGCCGCAGCCGCACCGGCCGGTGCGCCGAAGTACTTGGCGAAGATCTGGCCGTAGGTGCCGTCGGCCTTGATGTCGGCCAGGCCCTTGTTCAGTTTTTCCAGCAGTTCGGTGTTGCCCTTCTTGACCGCCAGGCCGTACTGCTCGGGCACGAAGGCCGGGTCGCTGACGGTCTTGAACTTGCCGCCGCTGTTGTTGGTGACGTAGTTGATGACCACGCCGTTGTCGGCCACGACCGCGTCCACGCCGCCGGCTTCCAGTTCCTTCAGCGCCAGCGGGGTCGACTCGAAGCGCTTGATGTTGGTGCTGGTCTTGCCCTGCAGCTTGCTCACCGCTTCGTCGCCGGTGGTGCCGGTCTGCACGCCGACCTTGAGCTTCTTCAAGTCGTCGAACTTGGCGATCTTCGAGTTCAGCTTCACGGCGATCAGTTGCGCCGCATCGAAGTACGGCGCGCTGAAGTCCATCGTCTGCTTGCGCTCGTCGGTGATCGTGATCGACGACACCAGCAGGTCGCGGTCGCCTTGCGTCAGCGTGTTGAAGATGCCTTCCCACGGAGTGTTGATGAACTTCACCTCGATGCCGGCCTTCTTGGCGATGGCGGTCACCACGTCGATGTCGAAGCCGACGATCTCGCCTTTTTCGTTTTGCGATTCGAACGGTGCGTAGGCGGCGTCGGTGCCCACGGCATAGACCTTGGCGGGTGCCGGCGCGGGGGCGGGCGCTGCGGCGGAAGCGGGCGCGGCGGCGGTGGCGGCCGGCGGCGGTTCGCTCTTGCCGCAGGCAGCCAGAACAAGGCCGGCGGCCAGCAGGCCGACGGTATGCAGGAAGTGGCGGGTGGTCAGGGACGTCATGAAGAACCTCGATTCAAAAAATGGGGACGGGCCGGCCCAGAGAGTGCGTGCCCTTGAAGGACGGGAGTGTAGTGCGGCGCCGACGGGCCTCGTCTGTGGCCTCGTCTGCGCGCAAGCAAGATCAGGGCCGCAAGATCACGGCCGAAGAGCCAGCGTCTCGGGCAGGTGGCGCCAGGGCAGGTCGGCCGGGTCGGCGGCCATCGGGCCCAGCGCCTTGGCCACCAGGATGTGCGAGGCGATCGGCGCGAACGCAGCGCGGAAGTGCACCGAACTCTTGTTGACCAGCAGCTTCATCAGCGCCGGCTCAACGCCGAGGAAGCGGTACAGGTCGAGGTCCAGCATCTGCGCCTTGGCGCTGCTCAGCAGCACGCGGATGCCGTCGACATCGACGCAGGCGCACGGGCCCAAGGTCATGATCGTGCCAGCGGTCATCGGTCCGTGCAGCGGCAACACGCCGTCGCTGACCGCGAGCACCGTGGCCAACGCCGGCAGAGCCGGGTCGGTGAGCGCGCCCGACCAGGTGGGCACCGCACGCCCCAGGCTCAGCGCCAGGGTGGCGCCCACGCCGGCGGCGCAGGCGGCCTGTGCCGACGCGGGGTCGAACAACAGGCCGAGCGCCACCTTGCCGTTCAGCCGCTCGCCCGCGCGGGCCTTGACCAGCGCATGCAGCAGGCCGGTGGTGTTGGAGTCGCCCCCGGCACCCGGGTTGTCCTGCGTGTCGGCGATCACCACCGGCGCATCGGCGGCGGCGGCGAGTGCAATGGCCTTTTCCACCGCCTCGGCCGGCGCCAGCAGCTCCATCGCCCAATCGGCCCTCCGCTCCACGACCACCTCGTTGTGCAGGCGCCGCACGGCTTGCTCCACCGTTTCGGCATCGGTGCCGTAGCCGAACAGCACCGGCCCGCATTCGGAAAAGTCGGCCGCCGAAAAGCCCATCGCGAAGTTCAGTTCGACGTCGTGCTCGGCCTCCAGCCGCTCCAGCATCTTGATGATCGACATCGCCGGCTCCATCAGCGTGCACTGCATGTTGAGCGGCAGCAGGAAGGGCACGCGTTCGCTGTGCTGGTGGCGGTCTGCGCCGCGCGCACCGCTCAAGCGCGCCGCCAGCATGTGCGCGGCGCGTGCGCCGGTCTCGCGCATGTCCACGTGCGGGTAGGTGCGAAACGCCGTCATCGCGCTGCTCAGGCGCAGCATGCGTTCGGTCACGTTGGCGTGCAGGTCCAGGCTGGCCACGATCGGCAGGTTCGGCCCCACCACCGCGCGGATGCGGCGCATCAGCTCGCCCTCGGCATCGTCGCAGCCTTCGGCCACGGCGGCGCCGTGCAGGTCGAGGTAGATGGCGTCGAACTCGTCTTCCTGCAGGTCCTCGACGATCTCGGCGCACAGGCGCTCGAAGGCTTGTGCGGTGACCCGGTTCGACGGCATCGCGCCGGCCCAGACCGACGGCAGCAGGCGCCAGCCGCGTTCGCGCGCCGCCTGTGCAAAACCGCCGATGGCGAGGCTGCTGCCTTGCATGCGCTCCAACATCGCCGCGCCGCGCGCATATCCCGGGTAGCCAGCGCCGCACTCGAACGCGGCCCAGTCGGCCACCGACGGGGCGAAGGTGTTGGTCTCGTGGTGGAAGCCGGCGACGAAGATCGTGGGCTTGCCGGTCTCGTTCATGACAGCAGATCCAGTTCGGTTTGCGTGAAGCCCGCGGCGCGGCGGGCCTCGATGTTGAAGGGCGGGCGCAGGCGTGGCGCCTCGTATTGTTGGGCCAGCACGGCATAACGCGCGACCGGGTCGACGCCATCGCGTGCGCACAACCAGCGGTACCAGCGATTGCCGACCGCCACATGGCCCACTTCGTCGCGCAGGATCACACCCAGGATCTCGACCGCGCGCAGGTCGCCAGCCTTGCGCAGCTTGGCCTGGATCGGCGGCGATGCGTCTAGCCCACGCGCCTCCAGCG
>JANMYQ010000015.1:0-2415 GCA_031382215.1 Methylibium sp. | reverse complement strand
GGAATCCGTATTCCACCAGCGTCGTCTTGCGCGCCCGGTCGCCGTTGTACATGCCACCGAACTGGCCGATCAGCACGTGGCTCTCGTCGAGGAACATGAGCGCGTCGCCGGCCAGGTAATCGACCAGCGTCGGCGGCGGCTCGCCCGGCGCAGCCCCGCTCAGGTGCCGTGTGTAGTTCTCGATGCCCTTGCAGTGGCCCACCTCCTGCAGCATCTCGAGGTCGAAGCGCGTGCGCTGCTCCAGCCGCTGCGCCTCGACCAGCTTGCCAGCCTTGACCAGCTCGTCCAGCCGCTCGCGCAACTCCTGCTTGACGCTGTCGATGGCCACCACCACGCGCTCGCGCGGCGTGACGTAGTGGCTCGACGGGTAGACCGTGAAGCGCGCAATCTTCTGGCGGATGCGGCCGGTCAATGGATCCAGCAATTGCAGCGCCTCGATCTCGTCGTCGAAAAGTTCGATGCGCAGGGCGAGTTCCGAATGCTCCGCCGGGAAGACATCGATGGTGTCGCCGCGCACGCGGAACGAGCCGCGCGAGAAGTCGACCTCGTTGCGCGTGTACTGCATACGGATGAGCTGGCCGATCACATCGCGCTGGCCGAGTTTGTCGCCCACGCGCAGCAGCATCACCATGCGGTGGTAGTCGGCCGGGTTGCCGATGCCGTAGATCGCGCTCACGCTGGCCACGATCACGACGTCGCGGCGCTCGAGCAGGCTCTTGGTCGCCGACAGGCGCATCTGCTCGATATGCTCGTTGATGGCGCTGTCCTTCTCGATAAACAGGTCGCGCTGCGGTACGTAGGCTTCAGGCTGGTAGTAGTCGTAATAGCTGACGAAATATTCGACCGCATTCCTCGGGAAGAACTCGCGGAATTCGCTGTACAGCTGCGCGGCCAGCGTCTTGTTGGGCGCGAAGACGATCGCCGGGCGGCCCAGCCGCGCGATCACGCCGGCCATCGTAAAAGTCTTGCCCGAGCCGGTGACGCCGAGCAACGTCTGAAAGCTCAAACCGTCACCTATTCCCTCGACCAGCTGCGCCATCGCCGTGGGCTGGTCGCCCGCCGGTGGATAAGGCTGGAACAGCTGAAAAGGCGAATCGGGGAAGGTGATGAACTCGCCCTGCGTGGCTTCGGGGACAACTTCGGCAAGGTCATTCATCGGGTTATTCCTGGGGCTGGAACGTAGAATCGGCGGCCGAGCGGGCTTGAATGGCAAGCCCAACCTCGTACGGTAGCGCAGCGCCGCCAGTCGATATACCGGCGACCCGTCGCGCAAGCTCTCGAATTCCCCTTCGAACCCTTTCGAACCACCCCCATGTCCGCCACTGCCACGCTGTTCTCCGCCGTTGAACTTGCCCCTCGCGACCCGATTCTCGGCTTGAACGAACAGTTCGCCGCCGATCCGAAGCCGAACAAGGTCAACCTGGGCGTGGGCGTCTATTTCGACGACAACGGCAAGCTGCCGGTATTGGCCTGCGTGGCCGCGGCAGAAAAACAACTGCTGCAGTCACCACAGCCCAAGGGCTATTTGCCGATCGACGGCATCGCTGCTTACGACAATGCCGTTCAAGGGCTGGTCTTCGGTGCCGGCAGCGCTGCCGTCAAGGCCGCGCGCATCGCCACCGTGCAAACACTCGGCGGCACCGGCGGCTTGAAGGTGGGGGCAGACTTTCTGCACCGCCTCGCACCCGGCGCACTCGTGCTGATCAGCGACCCGAGTTGGGAGAACCACCGCGCGCTGTTCACCAACGCCGGCTTCGAGGTCGGCACCTACCCGTACTACGACGCTGCCAGCCGCGGGGTTCGCTTCGAGGCGCTGCTGGCCGCGCTGCAGGCCGCCGCGGCCGGGACAATCGTCGTGTTGCACGCCTGCTGCCACAACCCGACAGGTTGCGATCTCACGCCTGAGCAATGGGCGCGCGTGGTAACGCTGTGCCGCGACCGGCGGCTGGTGCCCTTTCTCGATTTGGCCTACCAGGGCTTCGGTGAAGGGGTCGAACAGGACGGCGCGGTGGTCGACCAATTTGTCGCCGCAGGCATCGACTTCCTCGTCTCGACCTCGTTCTCGAAGAGCTTTTCCTTGTACGGCGAGCGGGTCGGCGCGCTGAGCGTGGTCTGCGCCGACCGCGAAGAATGCAGCCGCGTGCTTTCGCAGCTGAAGATCGTGATCCGCACCAACTATTCCAACCCGCCGACATTCGGTGCGCTGGTCGTGGCCACGGTGCTGAATACGCCTGCGCTGCGCCAGCAATGGGTCGCTGAGCTTGCCGGGATGCGCGAGCGAATTCGCGCCACGCGCCAGGCGTTGGTTGCCAAGCTGCAAGCCGCGGGGGTGGCTGGCGACCTGAGCTTTGTCGTGCGCCAGAAGGGAATGTTCAGCTTCTCTGGCCTTGCCAAGGAACAGATGCAGCGCCTGCG
>JANMYQ010000362.1:0-16106 GCA_031382215.1 Methylibium sp. | reverse complement strand
GGGTTGATCGGCTCGCCGACCGAACCGAGGATGCGCAGCGACTTCAGGTCGTAGCGGTCGGGGTGCGCGGCGGCGTTGCCTTCCGCCGCCTTGATGAGGGAGCGGATCGCCGTCGGCGCGGTGTAGAAGATGCTGACCTTGTGGTCCTGGATCATCTTCCAGAAGCGCCCCGCGTCGGGGTAGGTGGGCACGCCTTCGAACACGACTTCGGTGCCGCCCAGCGCCAGCGGGCCGTAGGCAATGTAGGTGTGGCCTGTCACCCAGCCGATGTCGGCGGTGCACCAGAACACGTCGTCGGGCTTCAGGTCGAAGGTCCACTTGGTCGTCAGCGCCGCGTGCAGCAGGTAGCCACCGGTGGAGTGCTGCACGCCCTTGGGCTTGCCGGTGGAGCCGGAGGTGTAGAGCAGGAACAGCGGGTGCTCGGCGCCGACCCATTCGGGCTCGCAGGTGGCGGGTTGCGAAGCCGTGATCTCGTGCATCCACCGATCGCGCTTCGGGTCGAACGCGACCTTGCCGCCGGTGCGCTGGTAGACGATCACCGACTTGATGCTGTCGCAGCCACCCAGCGCCAGCGCCTCGTCGACGATGGCCTTGAGCGGCAAGTGCTTGCCGCCGCGGGCCTGCTCGTCGGCGGTGATCACCATCACCGCGCCGGCGTCTTCGATGCGGTCGCGCAGGCTCTGCGCCGAGAAGCCGCCGAACACCACCGAGTGCGTCGCACCGATGCGCGCGCAGGCCTGCATGGCCACAACACCTTCGACCGACATCGACATGTAGATGACGACGCGGTCACCCTTCTTCACGCCGCTGGCCTTCAACGCGTTGGCCATTCGGCAGGTGCGCTCCAGCAGTTCGCTGTACGTGACCTTGCTGACCTTGCCGTCATCGGCCTCGAAAATGATGGCGACCTTGCCGCCCAGGCCGGCCTCGACCTGCTTGTCGAGGCAGTTGTACGACACGTTCAAGGTGCCGTCTTCGAACCACTTGAAGAACGGCGCGCCGCTGTCGTTCAGCACCTTGGTGAATGGCGTCTTCCAGGTCACGAACTCGCGTGCCAGGCGGGCCCAGTAGCCTTCGTAGTCGGCCTCGGCCTCGGCGCACAGTGCGTTGTACGCCTCCATGCCGGACACATGGGCCCCTTTGGCCAAGGCTTCGGGCGGGAGGTAGGTTGCGGCCGTGGTGGTCATGGAGTCTCCTGTTGTGTTCAGTGCGGTTCAAAGGTCTGGCGCCGGACGGCACCTTAGAGACTTGCTCTTACGATGGCCTTACTCTGCGCTCGCACCAGGCCCAAGGCCCAGCCGACCATGGTGCGCCAAATACAATCGCCGACAATCGGACCAACCCTGAAAGCTCCTTCGATGGCCCAAATTCCCGACCCCAGCACCGCGCGGCTGAGGCCCCTGCCCAACTTCATTTTCATGAGCCGGTGGCTGCAGCTGCCGCTGTATCTGGGGCTGATTCTGGCGCAGTGCGTTTACGTGTTTCACTTCTGGGTCGAGCTGGTTCACTTGATCGAAGCCGTGTTCGGCAACAAGGACGCGCTCGACATCCTGGTCAAGGGCATCGGCTACAAGGGCGACTTCGGCGGCGGCTCGCCGAAGCTCAACGAGACCATCATCATGCTGGTGGTGCTGGGCCTGATCGACGTGGTGATGATCTCCAACCTGCTCATCATGGTGATTGTGGGCGGCTACGAGACTTTCGTGTCGCGCATGAACCTCGAAAGCCACCCCGATCAACCCGAATGGTTGAGCCATGTCAATGCATCGGTGCTGAAAGTCAAGCTGGCCACGGCCATCATCGGCATCAGCTCGATCCACCTTCTCAAGACCTTCATCAACGCCGAGAACTACAGCGAGAAGGTGCTGCTGTGGCAGACGGTGATCCACATCACCTTCCTGCTGTCGGCGGTGGCCATTGCCTACACCGACAAGCTGATGTCCCACTCGCCGCCGGTCGGAAAAGACGGCGGCCCCGCACCTCACTGAGCTTCAGATCGCTGCGGCGCCGCGAGCAGCAAACCCACCCCCAGCAGAGCCGACAGCAGCGAGCCACCGAGCACGCCCAGCTTCAACTGGGTTTCGAGCTCGGCGCCCAGCCCCTCGAAGGCCAGGCCACCGATGAACAGGCTCATCGTGAAGCCGATGCCGCACAGCACGCAGACGGCGAAGAACTGCAGCCGGGACGCTCCCTGTGGCACCGCGGCGCCGCCAAAGCGCATCAGCAGCCACGACGCGCCAAACACCCCCACGGCCTTGCCGAACAACAGCCCGAGAGCAATGCCGGCCGGCACCGGCAGCATCAGCGTCTGCAGCGACACGCCCTGCAGCGAGACGCCTGCGTTGACGAACGCGAACAGCGGCAGCACCACGAACGCCACCCACGGATGCAGCGCGTGCTCGGCGGTGCGCAGCGGCGAGCCGCCCTGGCCGTCCGACAGCGGAATGGCCAGTGCCGCGATGACCCCCGCCAAGGTGGCATGCACGCCTGACTTGAGCACGCAGACCCAGATCAGCAGGCCCACCACAACGTACGGCCCGATGCTCATCACGCGCCCTCGGTTCATGCCCCACAACACCAAGGCACCCACGCCGGCCGCCACCAGCATCGTCAACGACAACTGCTCGGTGTAGAAGATCGCGATCACGATGATCGCGCCCAGGTCGTCGATGATCGCCACCGCCGCCAGAAACACCTTCAGCGAGGCGGGCACCCTGTCACCCAGCAGCATCAGGACGCCCAGCGCAAAGGCGATGTCGGTGGCAGTCGGGATTGCCCAGCCGCGCAGCGCCACCGGGTCGCCCCAGTTGATGGCGGCATAAATCAGCGCCGGAACCACCATGCCGCCCAGCGCCGCCACGGCCGGCAACAGGGCCTGACGGAGGTCGGCCAGCTCACCTTCGAGCACCTCGCGCTTGATCTCGAGCCCGACGAGAAAGAAGAACACCGCCATCCACAGGTCGTTGACCCACACGAGCAACGGCTTGGCCAGCACCAGCCAGTCGCCCCCGATACGCACCTCGCCCGGCATCTGCACGAAGGCTTCGTAGACCCCGCTCCAGGGCGAGTTGCTGATGATCAGTGCCAGCAGCGCCGTGACGGCCAGCACCATGCCGCCGGCCGATTCGGAATCGATGAAACGACGAATGTTCGTCAGCAAGACCCACCCCCTGGTTCAGTAAACTCGGCCCCACCGATTCAAGCCATTCCCTGGACCGCCATGACCACCATCCAGCAGCAAGACCTCGTCGAAAGCATCGCCGGTGCCTTGCAGTACATCAGCTACTACCACCCCGTTGACTATATCCAGCATCTGGCGCGCGCCTACGAGGGCGAGCAGAGCCCGGCCGCGAAGGACGCCATCGCGCAGATCCTGACCAACTCGAAGATGTGCGCCGAAGGCAAGCGCCCGATCTGCCAGGACACCGGCATCGTCAACGTGTTCCTGAAGATCGGCATGGACGTGCGCTGGAGCGGCTTCACAGGCAGCATCGAAGACGCCATCAACGAAGGCGTGCGCCGGGGCTACAACCACCCAGACAACAAGCTGCGCGCGTCGATCGTGGCCGACCCGCAGTTCGCGCGCAAGAACACGCAGGACAACACGCCCGCCGTCGTGCACATGACCGTCGTGCCAGGCAACACGGTGGACGTGCAGGTGGCCGCCAAGGGCGGCGGCAGCGAGAACAAGAGCAAGTTCGTGATGCTGAACCCGAGCGACAGCCTGACAGACTGGGTCATGAAGACGGTTCCGACGATGGGCGCGGGCTGGTGCCCACCGGGCATGCTGGGCATCGGCATTGGCGGCACCGCCGAGAAGGCGATGCTGATGGCCAAGGAATGCCTGATGGAGACGATCGACATGTTCGAGCTGAAGGCGAGAGGACCGCGCGACAAAACTGAAGAACTGCGCATCGAGCTGTGCGACAAGATCAATGCGCTGGGCATCGGCGCACAAGGCCTGGGCGGCCTGACCACCGTGCTCGACGTGAAGATCGCAATGGCGCCCACCCACGCCGCGAGCAAGCCGGTGGCGATGATCCCGAACTGCGCCGCCACCCGCCACGCGCACTTCGTGCTCGACGGCAGCGGCCCGGCCTACCTCACCCCGCCGAGCCTGGACCTGTGGCCCGACGTGCAGTGGACGCCCGACTACGTGAAGTCGAAGAAGGTGAACCTGGACACGCTCACCAAGGCCGAAGTCGCGAGCTGGAAACCCGGCGACACCTTGCTGCTCAGCGGCAAGATGCTGACCGGCCGCGACGCCGCGCACAAGCGCATCCAGGACATGCTGGCCAAGGGTGAGAAGCTGCCGGTGGACTTCACCAACCGCGTCATCTACTACGTCGGCCCGGTCGACCCGGTGCGCGACGAGGTGGTCGGTCCGGCCGGCCCCACCACCGCCACACGCCAGGACAAGTTAACCGAGATGATTCTGGCCGAAACCGGCCTGATCGGCATGGTCGGCAAGGCCGAGCGCGGGCCGACCGGCATCGAGGCCATCAAGAAGCACAAGAGCGCGTACCTGATGGCGGTGGGCGGCGCGGCCTATCTGGTGTCACGCGCGATCAAGAAGTCCCGCGTCGTCGGTTTCGCCGACCTGGGCATGGAGGCGATCTACGAATTCGAGATTGCCGACATGCCGGTGACGGTGGCGGTCGATTCCGAAGGCACCTCGGTGCACACCACCGGGCCACGGGAGTGGCAGGCACGCATCGGCAAGATTCCGGTCGCGGTGGCCTGAGCGCCCGCGCCCGATTCAACGTAGAGTCGAGCGCTTCGGAGGGCGGCCATGAAATTCAGCGTCGGACGGCATCTGTTCCTGTTGGTCGCCACCGCGGTGGCACTCGGCACGGCCTTCCGCGTTGCGACCGCGCCCGAGCGGGTACGAAAGCTGCACGAAACCGCCCGATTGAACTGCGGCGCCAATGGCGGCACCTGGAAGGTCGTCGACGGCAAGGAGCTCTGCCACAAGCCCTGACGTGGCGTGGCGGCGCCCGGCGCCTTCAGCCGCGCGGGTGGTGTGCCGCGTGCAGTTGCTTCAACCGCTCGCGTGCCACGTGGGTGTAGATCGTGGTCGTCGAGATGTCGGCGTGGCCGAGCAGCATTTGCACCGCGCGCAGGTCGGCGCCATGGTTCAGCAAGTGGGTCGCAAAGGCGTGGCGCAAGGTGTGCGGTGACAGCGGCACGTTCACCCCGCCCTTCAGCGCGTGCGCCTTGATCAGCTTCCAGAACATCTGGCGCGTCATCGCGCCGCCGCGGGCGGTGACGAACAGCGCGTCGCTGGCCTGACCCTTCAGGATCGCGCCGCGCGCGTCGGCCATATAGCGCTCCAGCCAGGCGTGGGCCTCTTCGCCGAACGGCACCAGGCGCTCCTTGGCGCCCTTGCCGGTGACGTGCAGGGCACCGTCGGTCAGGCCGACGTGAACCGTCTTCAAACCCACCAGCTCGCTCACGCGCAGGCCGCTGGCGTACATCAGTTCCAGCATCGTGCGGTCTCGCAAGCCCAGCGGCGTGGCCACATCGGGCGACGCGAGCAAGGTCTCGACCTGGGCTTCGCTCAAGACCTTGGGCACGCGCAGCGGCTGCTTGGCGGCCAGCAGCTTCAAGGTCGGGTCGGCCACCAGGCGCTGCTCGCGCAGGGCCCAGCGGAAGTAGCGCTTGAGCACCGTCAGGCGCCGGTTCGTGCTGGCCGGTTTGCTGCCGGTGTGGCGGGCGACGGCGTATTCGCGCAGCAGCGCTTCGGTGCTGTCGTCCAGGCCGCGCTGCGCCGCCTCGGCCAGCCACTGGGCGTACAGCGTCAGGTCACGCCGGTACGCGGCCAATGAGTTGGCCGCCAGCCCGTCTTCGATCCAGAGCGCGTCGATGAAGGCATCGACCGCCGCCAGGCTGGCTTGCAGCGGGCCCGAGTTCAAGCGATGGTCAATCTCGAAGATCAGTCGATCTTCAGCTTCTGCTGTTCGACCACCTTTTTGTAGACCGCGAACTCGGCTGCAATCTGCGCGCCGAACTGCTCGGGCGTATTGCCCACGATCAGCGAGCCGGTGTCTTCGATGCGCTTGCGCACGTTCGGATCTTCCAGCGCCTTCTTGACCGCCGCGCTGACCTTGTCGACCACGTCCTTGGGCGTTCCCTTGGGGCCGAGCACGCCGTAATAGGCCATCCGGTTCACCGGCTCCAGCCCCACTTCCTTGAAGGTGGGCACATTGGGCAGCACAGCCAGGCGGTCGGGGGCGGCCACCACGATGGGGATCAGCCGCCCGTCCTTGATGAACGGCAGCGCCGACGGAATGTTGTCGAAGATCACGAGCACCTGGCCGGCCACCGTGTCGTTCAGCGCCGGGCCCGCGCCGCGGTACGGGATGTGGGTGATGAACGTGCCCGACAGGCTCTTGAACAGTTCGGTCTGCAGGTGGCCGATGCCGCCGGTGCCCGAGCTGGCGTAGGAATATTTGCCCGGGCTCTTCTTGATCTCGGCGATGAAGCTCTTGTAGTCACGCGCCGGGAACGAAGGGTGCACCGCAATCACGTTCGGCGTGGCGGCGATGTTGATGATGGGTGTGAAGTCGGTCAGCGGGTCGTAGGGAATCTTGGGGTTGATGGCCGGGTTGGCGGCCGTGGTCGACACCGTGGCCATGCTCAGCACGTGCCCATCGGCGGGCGACTTGATCACCTCCATCGCACCGATCGTGCCGCCGCCACCGGCCTTGTTCTCGACGATGACCTGCTGGCCCAGCGCAGCCCCCATCTTCTCGGACACGATGCGGGCCACGATGTCGGTCGTGCCGCCCGGCGCGAACGGGACCACCAGCCGCACCGGCTTGTTCGGGAAGGCCTGCGCCCAGGCGCCTGTGGAGGCGCAAGCCAGGAACAGCGTGCCGGCGGTGATCAAGGTTCTGCGTTGCATTGAAAGGATCTCCTTCTTGCGGTGGTGAAAACAGGGTGGCGTTTCAGGCCGGCCCGGCGCCGAGCAGCCCGGCCTTGAGTTGTTTGTCCACCGGGCGATCGCCGATGAACACCTTCAGCAGGCTGGCATACAGGTCTTCGCCAGCCACCGGGCGGCCGCGCGCCGACCCGTTGACCGACAGTATCAGGCCTTTGCCGGGAATGAAATCCAGATTGACCACGTCCCCCTTGCGAACCACGCCGATCTGCTCGAGGTTGCGGTTGAACTGCGCAACGCGGTCTTTCAGCCCGGCGCGCTCGGCCTCGGTGTTGTTGCGGCTGAGGCTCTTGTCGAAGGCCTTGATGAACTCCTTGGTCTCGACGTCCAGGATCATCTTCATTTGCAGCCGCTTGGGGCCGGGCTGCGCCAGCACGGCGGCCGAAGCGCTGGCCTTCTCGCGCAGATACAGGGCGGCGGCAAAACCCTTCAGCCACGCCACCGAGCGCAGACCGACGCCGTTGAGCACCAGCTCGGTGCCGGCCAGGCGCACCTGGTCGTCGAAGCTGATCTGGTCGATGCGTGCGGCCGAGGCGCCGAACGAGGCCATCAGCAGCACGGCCGCGCAAGCAAATCGCCAGGCGGCCGGGAGAGTTCGGGTCATGACAAGGGCATTCACGGGCGGCATGGTGACACAACGCCGGCTGCGTTCAGCACGATGACCCCACCCCGAATGGCAAACTCGCTCCATGTCGAATGCGCTGCTGCTGTTGCCGGATTTCTTGTTGATCGTGGTCGGCTGGCTGGTGTGTCGCCACACGCCGCTGAACCGCCCGGTCTGGGACGCGGCCGAGCGGCTCGTCTACTACCTGCTGTTCCCGGTGCTGCTCTTCAACTCCATCCTGAAAAGCCCGCTGCAGCCCACGCAGACCGCAGCGCTGGCCTTTGCCGGCGTGGCCACGATCGGCTGCGGCATCGTGCTGGCCTATGCGCTGCGGCTGTGGCCGGGGGTCGATGCGCGGCTGCACGCGTCCGGCTCGCAGACGGCGTTCCGCTTCAATTCATTCATCGCGCTGGCGCTCGCCCAGCGGTTGGGCGGCCCGCAAGGCGTCGCTTGGGTGGCCTTGCTGATTGCGCTGTGCGTGCCGCTGTGCAACGTGGCCGCGGTCTGGCCGCTGGCGCGCCAGGGTGGCCACTCGTACCTGCGCGAGCTGGCGCGCAACCCGCTGATCCTGAGCACCGGTGCCGGCCTGCTGTGCAACCTGGCCGGGCTGCGCTTTCACGAGTCGGTGGACACCACTTTGCAGCGCATCGGCCTGGCCGCGCTTCCGGTCGGGCTGATGGCGGTCGGCGCCGGCCTCAAGCTCGGCGGGCTGAAGGAGGCGCCCGGCCTGGCAGCCGCACTGATGACGATTCGCCACCTGGTGCTGCCCAGCGTGGCGATCGGCCTGTCGCTGGCGCTGGCCTTGCCTCCGGAGCAGCGCAACATCGTGGTCGCGTTCGCGGCGCTGCCCACCGCGTCCAGCGCCTACGTGCTGGCCACGCGCATGGGCGGCGCCGGCAGCTACGTGGCCGGGCTGGTCACCCTGTCCACGTTGCTGGGCATGCTCAGCGTGCCGCTGTGGCTGGCGGTGTTGGCGGGGATGGCGGGGACCGCGGGTTGATGCAGGTCGGCCGGATCAGAACGCCGCCTTGAACTGCACACCGAAAGTGCGCGGGTCGTTGATGAACCCGGTCAGGTTGTTGAAGTCGATTCCGCCGACCACCCGGATCTGGTTGGTGATGTTGCGCCCGAAGATCGCCGCCTCGTACTTGCCGTTGTTCCAGTTGTAGCCGACGCGCAGGCCGCCTTCGAGCAGCGCCTTGCCGGTGAATTCGGTCGACTCGTACAAGAAGAAGTTGACTTTGCTGCGGTAGGCCCAGTCGGTGAACACGAACCACTCGCCGCCGCTGGCGGTGGGAATGCCGTAGCGCGCGGTCATGTTGAACACCAGCTTGGGCGCCTGCGGCAGCGAGTTGCCGTCGATCAGCACGGTGCCTGCCGCCGGGCCGGCCGGGTCGAGCACGGTGCAGCCGCCGCCGCAGGGCTGCACGACCAGGCTCGGGTCCTTGATCTGCGTCTTGTTGTAGCTGCCGCCCACGCTGACCAGCAGCTTGTCGGTGACGAAGGCCTGGAAGTCGATCTCGGCACCGCGCCCGATCGTCTTCTCGGCATTGATCAGCCGGTTGAAGTTGGCGCCGCCGCCCACCGCGGTGAGCTGCTGGTCCTTGATGGTGTAGTTGAACAGGCCGAACGACAGGCGCGCCCGCCCGTCCAGCAGGTCGGACTTGATGCCGGCCTCAAGTGAAGTGACCTTCTCGGACTCGGCCACCGAGAGCGAGTCGCCGAACAGCAGCCGCCCCTGGATGGCCGGCGCGCGAAAGCCGGTGGCCACGCGCGCATAGGCGTTGGTGGACTTGCTCAGCGCGTAGGTGCCGCTCAGGTCCCAGCTGGTGTTGGACGCGTCGGTCTCGGTGCTGAGCCGGCCGGTGAAGACCGGGCTGAACGGCGGCGCGACGATGCGGTCGGCAATGAACTGCTTCTTGTCCTTGGTGTAGCGAATGCCGCCGCGCAGCTTGAGCGCCTCGCTGACGTCGTAGTTCAGCGAGCCGAACACCGCATAAGCCTGGTTCTTCTGGCTCTGCGTGGCAAAACCGTTCTGCACGCCGCCACCGAGCGAGTCGTAGTTGAAGCTGTCGATGGCCAGCTTCTCGTTGAAGTAGTACAGCCCGCCCTGCCACTTGAGCGGCCCCTTGGTGGTGGACTCGAGCCGGAACTCCTGCGTGAACTGCGAGTGGTCGGGCATGCCGTCGCCCGACTCGGCCGCAAACGGGATCACGCCCGGGCCCGAGGCACCCGGCGGCAGGTAGACCGCGCCAATACCGGCGTCGTTGTCGCCGCGGCTGAAGGCCTGCACCGATTCCTGCCCGGTGATCGAACTCAGCGCCATGTTGCCGAAGTTCCAGCGCAGGCGCAGGCTGCCGCCGGCCTGGCTGAGGTTCTGCTGGTTCACGCCGTCGGTCGAGATCTTCGCCGCATCGAAGTCGTCGACCAGCTCGTTGGTGCCCGGCTTGATGATGTTGGCGCGGAACAGGCGCGCCGAACCGTTCAGGTTTCGCGCGTGGAAGTTGGCCAGCGCGCTGAACGCCGCACTCGGCTGGTAAAGCAGTTGCAGCCGGCCGGCCAGGTCGTCGTAACCCTCGAAACTCTGGGTCGGACCGGGCGCGTGGGTGTTGGCTACCCAATCGTCGCGGTGCTGCACCTGCACCGAAGCGCGCGCCGCCCAGGCGTCGCTCAGTGGCACGTTGACGGCACTTTCAACGTTGGTGGTGCCGAAGCGGCCGATCGAGAAGCTGCCGTAGCCCTCCGAGTTGCGCGTCGGCTTGGCAGACTCGAACTTCACCGCGCCGGCCGGCGTGTTGCGCCCGAACAAGGTGCCTTGCGGCCCGCGCAGCACCTCGATGCGCTCCAGGTCGAACATCGGGAAACCCTTCAGGATCGGGTTCTCCTGCACCACCTCGTCGAGGATCAGCGAGACCGGCTGCGAGGCGTTCAGGTCGAAGTCGGTGTTGCCGAAACCGCGGATGTAGAAGCGCGGGAAGGCGCGCCCGAACGACGATTCGATGTTCAGGCTGGGCACGCGGCCCGACAGCATGCGCACGTCCTGGCCGCCTGAATTAAGCACGTCGAGCGTCTCGCCGCTCAGCGTGGTGATGGCGCTGGGCACGTCCTTGATGTTCTCGATGCGGCGCTCGGCGGTCACCGACACCGCCTCGAGAATGCCGGGCGTCGGCGGCGCCGGTTTGGCGTCTTGCGCCCAGGCGGCCGGCGCCGCGCCGAAGGCAAGCAACAGCATGCAGGGCAGCGTGGCGAGCGTGAACACAGGACGGGCAGGCTTGAAGCTGGCGGTCTTCGGCATGGACGGTCTCCGTTGTCGGGTGTGAATGCGTGGGGCGGGGGTGAGGCGGATGCATCTTTCGCAATCGCCGTGCCACGGTCAAGCGCGACGCGCGGGCAAGCGCCCCGGCGTGTCGCGGGCGCAACGCGCCGCGTGCAGCTACGCCGACAGCGCCCAGTCGATGTGCTCGCGCACCAGTGCACCGGCGGTGTCGCGCCGTGCACTCAAAGCGTGCTTCACGTCCTCGTTCTGGCCCTCGTCCTGGCGCGCGCCTGCTCCGGCGCGCAGCGCATTGCCCAGCGCCACCGCCAGGTTGCGTTGCCAGCGCTGCCAGCCGATGCGCCGGATCGCGCTGCCTTCGGTGTGGCGCAGGAAGTCGGCCTCGTTCCAGGCCCACAGCTGCAGCAAGGTCGGGTTGCCGAGCGCGAGCCGCACGTCGAAGTCGGGCAACACGCTGCGGCGGGCGTACTTGTTCCAGGGGCAGACGAGCTGGCAGTCGTCGCAGCCGTAGATGCGGTTGCCCATCGGCGCGCGCAGCTCGGTGGGGATCGGCCCGTCGTGTTCGATCGTCAGGTAGGAAATGCAGCGCCGCGCGTCGAGCCGGTACGGCGCCACGATCGCCTGCGTCGGGCACACATCGATGCAGGCGCTGCAGGTGCCGCAGTGCGCCTGCACTGGTGGCGTGGGCGGCAGGGCAATGTCGACGCAGATCTCGCCCAGGAAGAACATCGAGCCGGCCTCACGGTCGAGCACCAAGGTGTGCTTGCCACGCCAACCGATGCCGCTGCGCGCGGCCAGCTCCACTTCGAGCACTGGCGCCGAGTCGGTGAACACGCGGTGGCCGAACGGGCCGACGGCATCGGCCAGCCGGTCGGCCAGTTGCTGCAGGCGCTGGCGCAAGACCTTGTGGTAGTCGCGGCCCCGGCCATACACCGATCCGGCCGCGCGCGCCGGGTCGTGCAGCCCGCTCCATTCGATCGCCTGCCAGCCCTCGGGCGTGTCGCGCGGCAGGTAGTCCATGCGCGCGGTGATCACGCGCACGCTGCCCGGCACCAGCTCGGCCGGGCGCGCGCGCTTGAGGCCGTGCGCGGCCATGTAGGTCATGTCGCCATGGAAACCGTTGTGCAGCCACGCCAACAGGCCCGGCTCGGCAGAGGTCAAATCCACATCGGCCACACCGATCTGGGAAAATCCGAGTGCGCTGGCCCAGCCACGCAGTTGCGTCAGCAAGGTCTGTCCATCCACCTCTCGAGCATCGGTCATTTGTCCATTCTAGAAACCCGCCACCAGTTCTGGCCCGACGAAGCCGCCTGTGCCGCCAGCGCCACCGCGCTGGCGCAACGGCCCGGCATCCACCAGGCATTCATCGAACTGCGCGGGCCGCTCGGGGCGGGCAAGACCACCTTCGCGCGCCACCTGCTGCAGGCGCTGGGCGTGACGGGCCGCGTGAAGAGCCCGACCTATGCGGTGATGGAGCCCTATGCGTTGGCTGATGCGTCATCGACAAGAATGATCTGGCACTTCGACTTCTATCGCTTCGACGACCCGCAAGAGTGGGAAGACGCCGGCTTTCGCGACGTGTTCGCGAGCTCGGGCCTGAAGCTGGCCGAATGGCCCGAGAAGGCGGAGGGCTTGTTGCCAGTGGCTGACCTGGTGATCCGAATCGAGCCGCGCGAAGCCGAGCAACGCACCGTCGAACTCAACGCGCACACCGCGCTGGGGCGGGGTTTGTTGTGACGACGGACATGACGACGCTGGCCGACCGCCGCCGCGCCCTGCGCTCGATGGGCGCGCTGGCGCTGCTGCTGGGCGCGCGCGACCTGGCCTTCGGCGCCAGCATCATCGCGGTGCGCGTCTGGCCCGCGGCCGACTACACGCGCGTGACGATCGAGTCCGATATGCCGCTGGTCGAACGCCACTTCCTGGTAGCCCAACCGGGCCGGCTGGTGATCGACGTCGAAGGGCTGGAGCTGAGCCCCGAGCTGCGCGAGCTGGTCGGCAAGGTCAAACCCGACGACCCGTTCATCGAGCGCCTGCGCGTGGGTCAGAACCTGCCGCGCGTGGTGCGCCTCGTGATCGACCTGAAGCAGCCGACCGCGCCGCAGTTGTTCACCTTGGCCCCGGTGGCCGCCTACCAGCACCGGCTCGTGTTCGACCTGTACCCGACCCAGCAACGCGACCCGCTGCTGGCGTTGCTGCGCGAAAAGGAACTGGCCGAACAGAAGGCGGCCAAGGCCGTGCAGGACGCGCTGGGTGAATTCATCGGCAAGGTCGACAAACCGCCGCTGCCGAAAGATGCCGCTTCCGCGGTGGCGCTGCCCGGGCCACCGCCGGCCGCATCCGCCCCGATCAAACAGACCCCCGCGCCGCCCCCGCCGCCCACCGCACTGGCCCAGGGCAAGCTCGACCGCCTGGTGGTGGTGGCGCTCGACCCCGGCCACGGCGGTGAAGACCCCGGCGCGGTCGGCCCGAGCGGCCTGCGCGAGAAAGACGTGGTGCTGGCCATCGCGCTGCAGTTGCGCGAGCGCATCAACGCCGTGCCCGGCATGCGCGCCATGCTGACGCGCGACGCCGACTACTTCGTGCCGCTGCAAGACCGCGTGCGCAAGGCGCGGCGCGTGCAGGCCGACCTGTTCGTGTCGATCCACGCCGACGCCTTTCTGACGCCCAAGGCGCGCGGTGCCTCGGTGTTTGCGTTGAGCCAGAACGGCGCCAGCAGCTCGGCCGCGCGCTGGATGGCCGACCGCGAGAACGCGGCCGATCTGGTGGGCGGCGTGAACCTGAAGGCCAAGGACCCGACCGTGCTGCGCACCTTGCTCGACATGAGCACCACCGCGCAGATCAACGACAGCATGAAGGCCGGCCACGAGGTGCTGGGGCACATCGGCAAGGTGGGCCGGCTGCACAAGGCGCAGGTCGAACAGGCCGGGTTTGCGGTGCTGAAGGCGCCGGACATTCCGTCCATCCTGGTCGAAACGGCGTTCATCTCCAACCCCGAAGAAGAAGCCAAGCTGCGCGACCCGAAGTACCAGAAGCACCTGGTCGAGGCGCTGGCCACCGGCATCACGCGCTACTTTGCCAAGAACCCGCCGCTGGCGCGGCACAGAACTTTGTAGGCCTCATTCGTCTCGTTCGACACAAGAAGGATCACCATGCTGCACCCCCAGGCCAAGGCCTTGCTCAAGCTGATCGAAGAACGTGGCGTGCCGCCGACGCACACGCTGTCGCCGCAAGACGCGCGCCGCCTCTACCTGGAGCGGCGCCACTTCACGCAGCCGCAAGCGCCGGAAGTGGCCGAGGTGAAGTCGCTCACGGCACACGGGCCGCACGGAGCGATCCCGCTGCGCCTTTACCGGCCGATGAAACAAGCGGCCGGCGGCTCTGCTGGTGCACTGCCGGTGCTGGTGTACTTCCACGGTGGCGGCTGGGTCATCGGCGACCTCGACACGCACGACACGCTGTGCCGCGAACTGGCCAACGGCGCCGGCATCGCGGTGATCGCGGTGGACTACCGCCTGGGCCCGGAGCACCGTTTCCCCGCCGCGGTGGACGACTGCATTGCCGCCACCCGCTGGGCACACGCACAGGCCGCCGAACTCGGCCTGGATGCGAACCGCATCGCTGTGGGCGGCGACAGCGGCGGCGGCAACCTGGCCGCCGTGGTGGCGCTGACCGTGCGCGGCGACGCTGGACTGAAGCTGGCCTACCAACTGCTGATCTACCCCGCCACCGACATGCGCCGCGGCGCGCCCTCGCACACCCACAACGGCCAGGGTTACCTGCTGACGCGCGAGACCATGGACTACTTCCACGACCACTACATCGCCGACCCCGCGCTCGACTCGGACTGGCGCGCCTCGCCGCTGCTGCACCCCGACCTGGCCGGCCTGCCGCCCGCGCTGGTGCTGACCGCCGGCTACGACCCGCTGCGCGATGAAGGCCTGCAGTACGCTCAAGCCCTGACCGAGGCCGGCAACCGGGCCACGCACATCAGCTTCGAACGCCAGATCCACGGCTTCATCCTGATGGGCCGGGTGCTCGACGAGGCGAACGCCGCAGTTTCGCTCTGCGCCGCCGAGTTGCGGCGCGAGCTGGCCGCGGGTTGAAGCGCGGGCACTCAGTCGCGGGCACCGAGCCCGCTCCTTCGCCGATCCCTGCGCTGGTCGATCCCCCTCCCTCGCTCTGTGCACTCAGTCGCGGGCATCGAGCCCGCTCCTTCGCCGATCCCTGCGCTGGTCGATCCCCGTGTACGGGGCCCCTCGCCCTTCGCTCTGGGCTCTACCGCACCAGCAGCACCGGCAGCTTGCAGGTGGCAAGCACCTTGGTCGCCACCGAGCCGAGCACCAGGTTGCCCAGCAGGCCGTGGCCGTGCGAGCCCATCATCAGCAGGTCGTAGCCGCCAGCGTCGGCCTCCTTGGCAATCAGTTCGGCCGGGTGGCCGACCTTGCTGATGAAGCTGGCTTCCAGCCCCTGCGCTTTCATGAAGGCGCGGATCGGCTTGAACACCTTCTCGGCTTCGTCGGTGTAGTAAGCCTTGATCAGTTCGCGGTCGAGCATCTTCGCCGCATGCGGGGGCACCGCCAGCGCCGCCGTGAACACCGTGTACTGGTGGTGCGACCCGAGCCACTCGTCGTGCGCGGCCAGGTAGGCCAGCATGCGCTTGGTGAACGGGCTTCCATCGGCGGCAACAAGGATCTTCATCGGGTGTCCTGCAAAGTAATGGGCCCATGTTTGCAGGCGGCGCGAACGGCTCGTTGACGAAGATCAAACGAAAGCGGGCTGGCACAACCCGGTCCGATCGTGAATCCTGTCACGGCCACCCCGGGCAGGGTGCCCGTGCAGTGTCAAGACATTCCGTTCCCGGTCGAGAGCCTGGCTTGGTGCGACCCGACATCCGGTTGGCGCGCATTGATCGCCGGGGCCTCCATGAAACCTTGCTTCCTCACGCTGACGCTCATCGCCGCGTGCGCCACCTTGGCCACGCCTGCCTTCGCCCAGTTTTCTGCCTTGCCACCGGGCGGCGCGGCCACCGCGGCCACGCCGAAGGCCGGCGTGCCGATGGCGGCGGCCGTGGTTGCGGCCGCAAGCATCGAAGGCCGCGTTCAGGCTCGCACGCTCGGTATGACCAGCTTCGCGGCAGCCGGCAGCGTGATCGACCTGGCCGACGGCAACGTGGCCACTGCCACCAACGCGCAGACTCTGCCGCCGGCGCCGGGTTTTGCCTACGACCGCTGACCGCGCTCGCAGGCTCTGCGGCAGCCCTGCAGGTCAGGGCTTGAAAGACT
>JANMYQ010000348.1:0-20432 GCA_031382215.1 Methylibium sp. | reverse complement strand
GCGCGTCTGGCCGCCGACGTGATGGGCACGCCCACGCTCGTGATCGCCCGCACCGACGCCGAAGCGGCCGACCTCGTGACCAGCGACGTCGACCCGATCGACCAACCCTTCATGACCGGCGAGCGCACGGTCGAAGGCTTCTACCGCAGCAAGCCCGGTCTGGACCAGGCCATCTCGCGCGGCCTGGCCTATAGCGAAGTGGCCGACATGGTGTGGTGCGAAACCGGCAAGCCCGACCTGGCCTACGCCAAGCAGTTCGCCGACGCGATCCACAAGAAGTTCCCCGGCAAGCTGCTGGCCTACAACTGCAGCCCCAGCTTCAACTGGAAGAAGAACCTCGACGACGCGACGATCGCCAAGTTCCAGCGCGAGCTCGGTGCGATGGGCTACAAGTTCCAGTTCATCACCTTGGCCGGCTTCCACAGCCTGAACTACAGCATGTTCAACCTGGCCCACGGTTACGCGCGCAACAACATGAGCGCGTTCGTCGAGTTGCAGGAAGCCGAGTTCGCAGCGGCCGAGCGCGGCTTCACCGCGGTGAAGCACCAGCGCGAAGTGGGCACCGGGTACTTCGATGCGGTGACCACCACGATCGAGCGTGATGCTTCGACCGCGGCGCTGAAGGGCTCGACCGAGGACGAGCAGTTCTTCGACAAACGGCACGCCTGAACGCCGGCTTGGCGGGCAATCCGCGAGGGTTGCCCGCGTGCCCTCGCGTGCGGGCATCGGGTATCGTGCCGAAAACACTTTGCCTCGCCCCATGCCCGACGACATTTCCAACCTGCGCCGCATTCTGCGCACCTGCCGCACGATCGCGGTGGTGGGCTTGTCGAACGAGTGGCATCGGCCGAGCTACTTCGCGGCCAAGTACATGCAGCAGCACGGTTACCGCATCGTGCCGGTGAACCCGCGCTACACCGAGGTGCTGGGCGAACGCTGCTACGCGAGCCTGACCGACATTCCGGACCCGATTGACCTGGTCGACGTGTTCCGCCGAACCGACGACGTGTTGCCGATCGCGCAGCAGTCCGTGCAGATCGGCGCACGTTGCCTGTGGCAGCAGATTGGCGTGGTGAACCTCGAGGCAGACCGGCTGGTGCAGCAGGCCGGCATGGACTCGGTGATGAACCGCTGCGTCAAGATCGAACACGCACGCCTGTTCGGCGGCTTGCATTGGGCCGGCGTCAACACCGGCGTGATCTCGGCGCGGCGCGCAGGGTGAATCAAGAATGAGCGATCACGCGTTCCAACCCGAGACCCTGGCGATCCACGCCGGCCAGATTCCTGACGCTGCCACCGGCGCGCGCGCCCTGCCGATCTACCAGACCACGAGTTTCGTGTTCGACAGCGCCGACCACGCGGCCAGCCTGTTCAACCTGCAGACCTTCGGCAATGTCTACTCGCGGCTGTCGAACCCGACGGTCGCCGCGCTGGAAGAACGGGTCGCCGCGCTCGAAGGTGGCCGCGCCGCGCTCGCCTCGGCCAGCGGCATGGCGTCGGAGGCGATGGCGCTGATGACCCTGCTGCAGCAGGGCGACCACGTGGTCGCGGCCGGTGCGCTGTACGGCGGCTCGGTGAGCATGTTGGCAGTCAACCTGAAGAAGCTCGGCGTCGAGACGACGTTCGTCGATGCCGCGTCAACAGCAATGGGCGCGGACGCCTTTGCCGCCGCGATGCGCCCTAACACACGTGCCGTGTTCGCCGAAAGCCTGGGCAACCCGAGCCTGCACCTGCTCGACATCGAAGCGGTGGCCGCAGTGGCGCATGCGCATGGCGTACCGCTGATCGTCGACAACACCGTGCCGTCGCCGTTTCTCTGCAACCCGATCCGTTTCGGTGCCGACATCGTGGTGCACTCGGCCACCAAGTACCTGGCCGGGCACGGCACCACGCTCGGCGGCGTGATGGTCGAAAGCGGAAAGTTCCCATGGGACAACGGCAAGTTCCCCGGCATGACCGAGCCGTCGCCCGGTTACCACGGCGTGAAGTTCTTCGAGACCTTCGGCGACTTCGGCTTCACGATGCGTGCGCGCATGGAGACCTTGCGCGTCTACGGCGCTGCGCTGTCGCCCATGAGCGCGTGGCAGATCCTGCAGGGGGTCGAAACGCTGCACGTGCGCATGGAGCGGCATTGCAGCAACGCGCGGCGCGTGGCCGAGTTCCTGCGCGCGCATCCGCGGGTGAGCTGGGTCAACTACCCCGGCCTGCCGGACCACCCGCAGCATGCGTTGCTGGCCAAGCAGATGCGAGCGGTGGATGGCGCCCCTGGCGGCTCCGGCTTGCTGGCCTTTGGCGTGAAGGGTGGCTTGCCAGCCGGCGTGAAGTTCATCGAAGCCGCACGCTTCATGAGCCACCTGGCCAACATCGGCGACACGCGCACACTCATCATCCACCCGGCGTCCACCACCCACCGCCAGCTCGACGACGCGCAACAACTTGCCGCCGGCGTGCGGCCCGACATGGTGCGCATCTCGGTGGGCATCGAGCACATCGACGACATCTTGTGGGACATCGACCAGGCGCTGGCACTATCGAACGAGTAGGCCGAGCAGGCCAAGCAGAAGAGGGGACAAGCATGAGCAGCATCTACGACCAGGGTCTCGACAAGAACGCCGCCAACTTCGTCCCGCTGTCGCCGGTGAGTTTTGTCGAGCGCAGCGCCGAGGTGTTCGGCGATCTCGAGGCCGTGGTCCACGGCAGGCGCCGCTACACCTGGGCGCAATGCCGCGAGCGTTCCGCCCGCCTGGCCTCTGCGCTGGCCGCGCTCGGCGTCGGCCGCGGCGACACCGTCAGCGCCATGCTGCCCAACACGCCCGAGATGGTCGAGGTGCACTACGCCGTGCCGGCCCTCGGCGCGGTGTTGAACACGCTCAACACCCGGCTCGACGCGCCCTTGCTGGCCTGGCAGATGAACCACTGCGAGGCCAAGGTGCTCATCACAGACCGCGAGTTCGCGCCGACGATGGCGCATGCTTTGCGGCTGTTGAAGCAGGAGCACGGCCGCAGCGTGGTGGTGATCGACGTGTGCGACAGCGAACACTCCGGCCCCGGCGATCGACTGGGCGTGCACGAATACGAAAGTTGGCTGGCCGCGCACGCGCCCGTGGCGGTGTTGCAGGGCCCGCAGGACGAGTGGGACGCGATCGCCGTGAGTTACACCAGCGGCACCACCGGCGACCCCAAGGGCGTGGTCACGCACCACCGCGGCGCGTACCTGAACGCGGTGTGCAACGCCGCGACCTGGACGATGCCGAACTTCCCGCGCTACCTGTGGACCTTGCCGATGTTCCACTGCAACGGCTGGTGCTTTCCGTGGACGGTGGCGATGCTGGGCGGCACGCACGTGTGCCTGCGCAAAGTCGAGGCGCAGGCGATCCTCGATGCGATGCGCGAGCACCAAGTCGATCACTACTGCGCCGCGCCGATCGTGCACAACCTGCTGATCGCGGCGCCCGCTTCGCTGCGTGACGGCATCACGCAGCAGGTGCGCGGCATGGTGGCGGGCGCAGCACCGCCGGCCGCGATGATCGAGGGCATGGCCAAGCTCGGCTTCGACATCACGCACGTGTACGGGCTGACCGAGGTCTACGGCCCGGCAGCAGTGGCCGTCAAGCGCGCCAGTTGGGCGGGCGAAAGCCTGTCGGACCAGACCCGGCTGAACGGCCGCCAGGGTGTGCGCTATCCGCTGCAGGAAGGCATGACGGTGCTGGGCGCGGAAGACATGGCGCTCACACCTGCCGACGGCGAGACCATGGGCGAGATCATGTTCCGCGGCAACATCGTGATGAAGGGTTACCTGAAGAACCCAGTGGCGACCGCCAAGTCCTTCGAGGGCGGCTGGTTCCACACCGGCGACCTGGCGGTGATGGAGGCGGACCGCTACGTCAAGATCAAGGACCGCAGCAAGGACATCATCATCTCCGGCGGCGAGAACATCAGCTCGATCGAGGTCGAAGACGCGCTGTACCGCCACCCCGCGGTGATGGCCTGCGCCGTGGTCGCGCGGCCCGACCCGAAGTGGGGCGAAACGCCGCTGGCCTTCATCGAACTGAAGCCCGACGCGACGGTGACGGCTGCCGAGCTGGTGGCGCATTGCAAGGGCCTGCTGGCCGGCTACAAGGTGCCGCGCGAGATCCGCTTCGAGGCGATCCCGAAAACCTCTACCGGCAAGATCCAGAAGTTTTCGCTGCGCGAGCGGGCGAAGTCGCGCGGCGCGATGGAGTGATGACGATGAGCGACCCCACCAGCAAGCCCACCTCGAACCCGAACGATCCCCTGGTGCTGTCGCAGCGCGACGCTCGCGGCGTGTTCACGCTCACGTTGAACCGCCCGCAGGCGTTCAATGCGCTGTCCGAGGCCTTGCTCGCAGCTCTGCACGACGCACTCGCCGCGGTGGCCCGCGACGAAGGCGCGCGCGCCGTCGTGCTCGCTGCCGCCGGCAAGGCCTTCTGCGCCGGCCACGACCTGAAGGAGATGCGCGCCGAACCGTCGCTGCCGTACTACCAGCGCCTGTTCGCGCAGTGCACGAGCGTGATGCTGGCGGTGCAGCAACTGTCGGTGCCGGTGATCGCCAAGGTGCACGGCATCGCCACCGCCGCCGGTTGCCAACTTGTGGCGATGTGCGACCTGGCGGTGGCGTCGAACGCGGCGCGATTTGCAGTCAGCGGCGTCAACTACGGGCTGTTCTGCTCGACACCGAGCGTCGCGCTGTCACGCAACCTGAGCCGCAAGGCGGCGTTCGAGATGCTGGTGACGGGCGACTTCATCAGTGCCGACGAGGCGATGGCCAAAGGGCTGGTGAACCGCGTGGCGGCGCCGGAGTTGCTCGACGCCGAGGTCGAGCGGCTCGTCGCCAGCATCGTCGCCAAACCGCGCGTGGCGGTGGCGATGGGCAAGGCCATGTTCTACCGGCAGCTCGAGAAGGGCATCGCTGCTGCGTACGACGACGCGGGGCAAACGATGGCCTGCAACATGATGGACGAGGCAGCGCTGGAGGGGGTGCAGGCGTTTATCGAGAAGCGCGCGCCGCGCTGGTGATTTGCTCCCTCGCCCCTCTGGGGAGAGGGCTGGGGTCAGGGGCCGCGCGGTGGCACAGTTTCCGTCCTCACTTGCAGTGCGCGCAGCGGCTTGCAGCCGCTGCCGCTCGGCGGGCTCGGCGCATGCGCCTCGAGAGCCGCGCCTCGCCCCCAACCCTCTCCCAGAGGGAGAGGGAGTTCTACATGCCGCTGTAGTTCGGCCCGCCCCCACCCTCGGGCGTGACCCACACGATGTTCTGCGTCGGGTCCTTGATGTCGCAGGTCTTGCAGTGCACGCAGTTCTGCGCGTTGATCTGCAGCCGGTCGCTGCCATCGGCGTTCTTGACGAACTCGTACACGCCGGCCGGGCAGTATCGGCATTCCGGCCCCGCGTAGGTCGCCAGGTTCACACCCACCGGCACCGCCGCGTCCTTCAAGGTCAGGTGCGCCGGCTGCTGTTCTTCGTGGTTGGTGTTGCTGATGAACACGCTGCTCAAACGGTCGAAGCTGAGCTTGCCGTCGGGCTTGGGGTAGCTGATCTGCGGGCAGTCGGCGGCCGGCTTCAGGGATACGTGGTCGGGCTGTGTGCGGTGCAGGGTCCACGGCGGCGCCTTGAAGCCGAGCTTGGGCAGCAGCCACTGCTCGATGCCGTTCATCAAGGTGGCCACCACGAAGCCCTTCTTGAACCACTGTTTGAAGTTGCGCGCCTTGTCGAGTTCTTCGAACAGCCAGCTGTTGCGGAATGCGATCGGGTAGGCCTTCAACTCGTCGTGCTGGCGGCCGTTGGTCACCGCGTCGAACGCGGCAACGGCTGCGAGCATGCCGGTCTTGATGGCCGCATGGCTGCCCTTGATGCGGCTGGCGTTCAGGTAGCCCGCCTCGCAGCCGATCAGCGCACCGCCGGGGAACACCGTCTTGGGCAGGCTCAAGATGCCGCCGGCAGTGATGGCGCGTGCGCCGTAGCCGATGCGCTTGCCGCCTTCGAGGAATTGGCGTATCTCGGGGTGCAGCTTCCAGCGCTGGAACTCCTCGAACGGGCTGAGCCACGGGTTGCTGTAGTCGAGCCCGACCACAAAGCCGAGTGCGACCTGGTGGTTGTCCAGGTGGTACAGGAACGAACCGCCGTAGGTCGATGTGTCGAGCGGCCAGCCGGCGGTGTGCACTACCAGGCCGGGCTGGTGCTTGCCCGGCTCGATTTCCCACAGCTCCTTCAGGCCGATGCCGTAACTTTGCGGGTCTCGTCCGTCGTCGAGCTTGAAGCGGCTGATCAACTGTTTGCCCAGGTGGCCGCGTGAACCTTCGGCAAAGATCGTGTAGCGCGCATGCAGCTCCATGCCGAGCTGAAAGCCGTCGTGCGGCTCGCCGTCCTTGCCGACCCCCATGTTGCCGGTGGCCACGCCCTTGACCGAACCGTCGGCGTTGTAAAGCACCTCGGCGGCCGCGAAGCCGGGGAAGATCTCCACGCCCAGCGCTTCGGCCTGCGTGGCCATCCAGCGCACCACGTTGCCCAGGCTGACGATGTAGTTGCCGTGGTTCTTGAAGCAGTCGGGCATGAAGAACTGCGGCGTGCTCTGCGCACCGGCTTCGCTCAAGAACAGGAAGCGGTCTGAGGTCACCTCCTGGTTCAATGGCGCGCCGAGCTCCTTCCAGTTCGGGAACAGCTCGTTCAGGCCGCGCGGGTCCATGATCGCACCGCTCAAAATGTGCGCGCCGGGTTCGGAGCCCTTCTCGAGCACGACCACCGAGATTTCCTTGCCCTGCTCGGCGGCCATCTGCTTCAGGTGGATGGCGGTGGCCAGCCCGCCCGGGCCGGCGCCGACCACCACCACGTCGTACTCCATGGCCTCGCGCGGGCCGTATTTTTCGAGGATGGCGTCGGGGCTCATGGGCAGTTCCGGGGGGCGTGGGGACGCCGGATTGTATCGAGCACCCCTGCTCGAAAGTACGCGCTTTCGCGCGTGTCAGCGCATGCCGAACGGCACCTTGGCGAACAGTTTGGCGTGCTCGCGCGGGGCGGCGCGACCGTACTGCGGGGGTGGTGCAATCTCGCCGCCCAGCTCGGCCGCGGCGTGCCAGACCCAGCGCGGGTTCCACAACATGCCGCGCCCGATGGCCACCATGTCGGCGCGCCCGCTGGCGACGATGTCCTCGGCCAGGCGCGGCTCGGTGATCAGCCCGACGGCGATGCTCGGCAGGCCGGTCGCCTCGCGGACCGCCTGCGCAAAGTGCGCCTGGTAGGCCGGGCCGAGCGTGATCTTCTGTTCGCCCGAGATGCCGCCCGAGGACGCGTCGATCCAGTCGCAACCGCGCGCCTTCAGTTCGTTTGCCAGGCGCAAGGTCTGCGGCAGGGTCCAGCTGTCGCGCCCGGTGTGCTCCAGCCAGTCGCTGGAGGACACACGCACGCCCAGCGGCTTGTGCGCCGGCCAGGCCTTGCGCACCGCGTCGAACACCGCCAGCGGCAGGCGCATGCGGTTCTCGAGCGAGCCGCCATAAGCGTCGGTGCGCTGGTTGGACACCGGCGACATGAACTCGTGCAGCAGGTAGCCGTGCGCGCAGTGCAGCTCGATCGCGTCCAGCCCGAGCCGCTCGGCACGCACGGTGGCGGCGGCAAATTGCGTGACCACTTCGTCGATGTCGGCTGCGGACATCACACGCGGTGCGCTCTCTTCCGGCCGGTGCGGCAACGCCGACGGCGCCGAGCCGACCCAGCCGCCGTTCTCTGGCGCGATCAGCATGCCGCCATTCCACGGTGCCGCGCTGGAAGCCTTGCGCCCGGCGTGCGCCAGCTGGATGCCGATGGGCGTGTTGGCATGCGGCCGGATCGCATCCAGCACGCGCTTCAGCGCCGCTTCGTTGGCGTCGTTCCACAAGCCCAGGCAACCCGGCGTGATGCGGCCGTCTTCGGCGACCGCGGTAGCCTCGATCAGCACCAGCCCGGCGGCGCTCTGCGTCATGCTGCCGAGGTGCATCACGTGCCAGTCGGTCGCGCTGCCACGGTCGGCGGAGTACTGGCACATCGGCGATACGACGACCCGGTTGGCCAGCGTGAGCTGGCGAAGTTGCAAGGGCTGGAAGAGCGCAGCGGTCATGGTGGGGCGGGGCTTTCTGCGGGTTGACGAGGGAAGGGCAGCACGTGCTCAGGCGCGTGGCCAGGTGCGTGATCGAGGCCACGCGCGCGGCGGCGCCCTGGTTCGGGTACCGCGCGTGCGTCGTGCTATCTTGCCGCATGGCCGGCCCAGCCGGTGCACGAGGGTCTTGCGGCAGTCGCCGCGGCCTGCCACCAAAGAATCAAGAGGAGCGAATTCATGAGCTACAACATCGATCTGTCGGGCCGCGTGGCCCTGGTCACCGGCGCGTCCAGCGGCCTGGGCGAGCAATTCGCCAAGACGCTGGCCAAGGCCGGCGCCGCGGTGGTGCTGGCCGGCCGGCGCGTCGAGAGGCTGAAGACCTTGCACGCCGAGATCGAGGCCGGTGGCGGCGACGCCCACGTGGTGCGGCTCGACGTGACCGACCACGACAGCATCAAGGCCGCTGTGGCGCACGCCGAGACCGAGGTCGGCACGATCGACATCCTGGTCAACAACTCCGGCGTCAGCACCACGCAGAAGCTCGTCGACGTGACCGAGGACGACTACGACTTCGTCTTCGACACCAACACCAAGGGCGCCTTCTTCGTCGCGCAAGAGGTAGGCAAGCGCATGCTGGCGCGCGCCAAGGGTTCGGCGCCGGGCACCTTCACGGGAGGGCGCATCGTCAAAATCGCGTCGATGGCCGGCATGCGCGTGCTGTCGCAGATCGGCGTGTACAGCATGAGCAAAGCGGCGGTGATCCACATGACCCGCGCGATGGCGCTGGAGTGGGGCAAGTTCGGCATCAATGTCAACGCGCTGTGCCCGGGCTACATCGACACCGAGATCAACCACCAGCACTGGAAAACCGACGCCGGCAAGCGCCTGATCGACATGTTGCCGCGCAAGCGCATCGGCAAGCCGCAAGACCTGGACTCGACGCTGATGATGCTGGTGGCCAACGAGAGCCACTTCATCAACGGCGCGGTAATTCAGGCCGACGATGGTTTTGCGATCTGAGCCGCTGCAGCGATGACCCTGCGTCCGCTCTCGCTGCTGGAGGCCCGCGTGCTGGGCGTGCTGATCGAGAAAGCCCACACCGTGCCCGACAGCTACCCGCTGTCGCTGAACGCGCTGACGATGGGCTGCAATCAGAAGACCGCGCGCGACCCGGTGCTTAACGCGACCGACTCTGAAGTGCAGGTGACGATCGATGCGCTGAAGACGCTGCACCTGGTGTTCGAGTCGAGCGGCTCGCGCGTTGCCCGCTACGAACACAACCTGGGGCGGGCACTGGCGCTGCCCTCGCAATCGGTCGCGCTGCTGGCCGTGCTGATGCTGCGCGGGCCGCAGACCGTCAGCGAACTGCGTGCCAACAGCGACCGGCTGCACCGCTTTGCCGATCTGTCGTCGGTCGAGGCCTTTCTCGACGAACTGGCGGCGCGCAGCGAAGAGAAGGGCGGCCCGCTGGTGCTGAAGCTGGCCCGTGCGCCAGGGTCGCGCGAGCCGCGCTGGGCGCAGTTGTTGTGCGGGCCGGTCGATGCGGCGGCGTTCGCGTTCTCGGGGTCGGCGCAGAGCGAGGACTTCGTCGCGGCCAGCGAACTCGCGGCGCTGAAGGCGCACCAGGGGGCGCTGCAAGGCGAAGTGAACGAGTTGCGGGCGCTGGTGGAGCGGCTCTACTCCGAACTCGGCGTGCAACGCTGACCGACCGCATGCGATTCGAGCTGCCCGAGAAGAAGAAGCTCACCCTGGAGATGGTGATCCCGATCCGCTGGGGCGACATGGACGCGATGGGCCATGTGAACAACACGCTGTATTTCCGCTATTGCGAGATCGTGCGCATCGAGTGGCTGCACCGCGCTGGCGGCGCGCCCGACCCGGCCGGGCAGGGGCCGGTGATCGTGAACGCCTTCTGCAATTTCCTTAAGCAGTTCGCGTACCCGGGCGACATCCTGGCCAAGCACTATGTGGCTGACCCTGGAAGGTCCAGCTTCAACACCTTCATCACGCTGGAGCGCACCGACGCGCCGGGCGTGATCTACGCCGAGGGCGGCGCGAAGACCGTGTGGGTCGACTTCCCGAAGCAGAAGTCGGTGCCGCTGCCGGATTGGCTGCGCGCGTTGGTGACCTGATCAGGTGACCTGATCAAGCGGCGAGCAGCTTCTGCACCAGCTCGGTGGTCGTCGCCGCCCCGTACTTGCGCATCAACCGGGTGCGGTAGACATCGACGGTGCGCGGGCTGATCAGCAGCTTGCGACCGAGCTGCTTGCTGGTGAGCCCCTGAATCAGCAGCGCCGCGATCTCGCGCTCGCGCGGCGTCAGCGCCACGCCCACCGGGCGGCGCGACGACAGGTCTTCGAAGCTCCAGATGCCGGCCGCGTGCGGCAGCCGCGGGTCGAGCGCGCGGCCCGACACGTGGCACCAGAACAGCTCGCCCTTGCGCGGGCCGCCCACGCGCTTCATCACACGTTCGTCGGCGTAGCCGCCACGGTCGTCCAGGCTGGCAGCAATGCGCGCGCCGGTGCGTTCGAATTCGGCTTGTGTCGGGTACAGCAATTCGAAGCTCTGACCGATCAGCTCGTCGCGCTGCACACCGAACATCTCGGCCAGTTGCTGGTTCACGTCCACCATCAGCCGGTTGCGCGACAGCACCAGCCCGATCGGCGCCAGGTCGAACGCGGCGCGGTAGTCGAGCGGGGCAGGGTTCACAGCAGCGCGTAAGTGGTGGTCGCGTGTGCGGCCAGTTTGCCGTCAGGCGTGGTGATGTCGACCTCGCCGTAGCTCAGCGTCTTGCCGTGGCGCAGCACGCGGCCGGTGACGGTCACGTGGGTCGTGCCGCGTGGCACCGGGCGCAGGAAGCTGGTCTGCAATTGCACCGTGGTCACCGGCTTGAACTCGCCCATCTGCGCCACCAGAGCGAGCAGCATCGCGGTGTCGGCGGCCGCCAGCATCGCCTGTCCGCACAACACGCCGCCGCCGTGCACCAGTGCGTCGGCCACCGGCATCTGCATCGTCACTTCGCCGGGGGCAACCGAGGTGACCTGCAGCTTCAGGCCCTTGACGAAGTCGGCCGCGACGCGGTCCAGGAATTGCTGTAGTGAGAGGGTGTCTGTCATGCTGGCTCGACCTTAGGCGATTCTACGTAACGACCACCTAATGGCTTACGTAGTACGCTGCGGGCTGCATTCAAACCGGAGACGTGGCGATGAAGAAAGTGTTTCCTAGTGCGGCCGAGGCGCTCAAGGGCATCGTCCGCGACGGCCAGTTGCTGGCGGTCGGCGGTTTTGGCCTGTGCGGCATCCCCGAGGCGCTGATCGCGGCGCTGCGCGACAGCGGCGTGAAGAACCTGACCGTGATCTCCAACAACGCCGGGGTCGACGGTTTCGGCCTGGGCCTGCTGCTGGAAACGCGCCAGATCAAACGCATGATCTCCAGCTACGTCGGCGAGAACAAGGAGTTCGAGCGTCAGTACCTGGCCGGTGAACTCGAACTCGAATTCACGCCACAGGGCACGCTGGCCGAGAAGCTGCACGCCGGCGGCGCCGGCATCCCGGCCTTCTTCACGGGCACCGGCGTGGGCACCTTGGTGGCCGAGGGCAAGGAGCTGCGCGAGTTCGACGGGCAAACCTACGTGATGGAACGTTCGCTGGTGCCCGAGGTGTCGTTGGTGAAGGCGTGGAAGGCCGACCACTCGGGCAACCTGATCTTCCGCCGCACCGCGCGCAACTTCAACCCGGCCGCGGCGATGGCCGGCAAGATCACGGTGGTCGAGGTCGAAGAGATCGTGCCGACCGGCAGCTTCGACCCGGACGCGGTGCATCTACCCGGAATTTACGTGCACCGGATCGTGCTGAATGCGACGCCGGAAAAGCGCATCGAAAAGCGAACCATCACCGAGAAGGCCGGCGTTTAGCCGGACTCAACCCTGAAGGGTGGCGCAGCCACCCGCTCACCATTCATCTCCGAAGGAGGCCCGCATGGCCTGGACACACGATCAAATGGCCGCCCGCGCGGCGCACGAGTTGCAAGACGGCTTCTACGTCAACCTGGGCATCGGCCTGCCGACGCTGGTGGCCAACCACGTGCGAAGCGACATCGAGGTCTGGCTTCAAAGCGAGAACGGCATGCTCGGCATCGGCCCGTTCCCGACCGAAGACGAGGTTGACGCCGACCTCATCAACGCCGGCAAGCAGACCGTCACCACCATCGCCGGTTCGTCCATCTTCGGTTCGGAGCAGTCGTTCGCGATGATCCGCGGCGGCAAGATCAACCTGAGCATCCTGGGCGCGATGCAGGTCAGCGAAAAGGGCGACCTCGCGAACTGGATGATCCCCGGCAAGATGGTCAAAGGCATGGGCGGCGCGATGGACCTGGTGGCCGGCGTGAAGCGCGTGCTGGTGCTGATGGAGCACGTGGCGAAGAAGAAGGACGGCAGTATCGACCTGAAGATCCTGCCCGCCTGCACCTTGCCGTTGACCGGGCTGGGCGTGGTCAACCGCATCATCACCGACCTGGCGGTGATGGACGTGACGCCGCAGGGGCTGAAGGTGGTCGAGATGGCACCGGGGGTGACCGGGGAAGAACTGCAGGCCAAGACCGGCGTGCCTTTGCACTGATGCACTGAGGTCGCGCTGCACTGAAGACACCGCTGACGGAGGCGCCGATGTTCATCCGCAACTGCTGGTACGTGATCGCCTGGGATCACGAGATCGGCGCCGATGCGCTGTTCAGCCGCATCGTGCTGGGCGAGCCGGTGCTGGTCTACCGCACGTCGGACGGTGGCCTCACCGCGATGGAAGACCGCTGCTGCCACCGCCTGGCGCCGCTCTCGGCCGGCCGCAAGGAAGGCGACTGCGTGCGTTGCGGTTACCACGGCCTGAAGTTCAACGCTGCCGGGCAATGCGTCGAGGTGCCTGGGCTGGATCGCGTGCCCGAGAAGGCGCGCGTGAAAACCTACCCGCTGGCGGTGAAGAACAAGTGGGTGTTCGTCTGGATGGGCGCACCCGAGAAGGCCGACATCGCCTTGTTGCCCGACAACTTTTCGTGCGACCACCCCGACTGGCGCAACAAGCCGGGTTACCTGCACTACGACACCGACTACCGGCTCATCTGCGACAACCTGCTCGACTTTTCGCACCTGAGCTATGTGCACGAGAAGACGCTCGGCGGCAGCGCGGCGATCGCGCAGGCGCGTGCCGAGATCAAGCCGGTGCCGCGCGGCATTCGCGTGACGCGGCGCGTGAAGAACGTGCCGGCGCCGCCCTTCTACCAGCGCTTCCGCAACTTCGATACGCCGATCGACCGCTGGTTCATCTACGACTTCGTGCTGCCCGGCACCTTGCTGATGCACTCGGGCGGCAAGCCGGGGGCCGATGGTGGCAACGAAAACGAAGGCGATTTGCGCAACGCAGTGCAACTCCACAGCTGCCAGACGCTGACGCCGGAGACCGAACACAGCACGCACTACTTCTTCCAGCAATCGCACCGCGCTGGCGAGGGCGACGAGCGCATCGTGCAGTCGATCTTCGACAGCCTGGTGGGTGCCTTCAACGAAGACCGCGACATGATCAGCGCGCAGGCGCGTAACCTGGCGCTGAGCCCGGGCGTGAAGATGCTGCCGCTGGCGATGGATGCGGCGCTGATCCAGTTCCGCCGGCTGATCGACGACCAACTCGCGGACGAGCGCAAGACCTGACGAACCGACCCTTCAGCGCCCGACCAGCGCCCGCGCGGCCTGGCTCACCAAGTCTGGCCCCTTGTAGATGAATCCGGTGTAGATCTGCACCAGGTCGGCCCCAGCGGCGCGCTTGGCCAGCGCATCGGCCGCGGACATCACGCCACCGACACCGATGATCGGGAAGCCTGTGCCGAGCGCTGCGCGCAACTGCGCGATCACGCGATTGCTGGCCTCGAACACCGGCGCGCCCGACAAGCCGCCGAGCTCCTGCCCGTGCGGCAAGTGCTTCACCGCGTCGCGCGCGATCGTCGTGTTGGTGGCGATCACGCCGTCGATCGCGTTCTTCTTCAGTGTGACGGCAATCACCGTCACCTGTGCTTCGTCCAGGTCGGGCGCGATCTTCACGAAGATCGGCACCGTGCGGCCATGCTGCTTCGCCAACTGCACTTTGCGCTGCTGCACCGCGCCGAGCAGCGCATCGAGCGCTTCATCGCTCTGCAGCGAGCGCAGGTTCTGCGTGTTCGGGCTGGAGATGTTGACCGTCACGTAGTCGGCATGCGGGTACACGCCGTCCAGGCACAGCAGGTAGTCGTCCACCGCGCGCTCGATCGGCGTGGCGGCGTTCTTGCCGATGTTCAGCCCGAGGATTCCGCCGCCGCGCCGAAAGCGCGCGCGCTGCACATTGGCGACGAAGGCGTCGAGCCCGCCGTTGTTGAAGCCGAGCCGGTTGATCAGCGCCTGCGCTTCGACGAGCCGAAACATGCGCGGCTTCGGGTTGCCCGGCTGCGCCTTCGGCGTGACGGTGCCGACTTCGATAAAGCCGAAGCCCATCGCGCCCAGGCCGTCGATGCAGCGGCCGTTCTTGTCGAGCCCGGCGGCGAGGCCGACGCGGTTGGGGAACGTCAACCCGGCCAGCGTCACCGGGTCGTTCACGCGCGTTTGCGCCACGCCGCAGATCAGCGGCGTGTGCTGGATACGGGCGAGCGCGCCCAGGGTCAGGTCGTGCGCCTGCTCGGGGTCCAGGCCGAACAGGAAGGGGCGCGTGAGTGCGTAGGGAATCAGTGCCATGGCGAGCCGTCTCGGATAATCGTTCGATTGTCTCAAACGGAATTCGAGCGATGACGCAGGACGAACTGAAAACCGCGGTCGGGCACGCAGCCCTGGCCTACGTGGTGCCTGGCAGCGTGGTCGGCGTGGGCACCGGCTCCACGGTCAACTGCTTCATCGATGCGCTGGCGACGATGAAGGACCTCATTCGCGGCGCCGTTTCGAGCAGCGAAAAGAGCAGCGAACGATTGCGCGGCCACGGCATCGCGGTGCTCGACAGCAACAGCGTCGAGAGCATTCCGGTTTATATCGACGGCGCCGACGAGATCGACCACGCCGGCCACATGATCAAGGGTGGCGGCGCGGCGCTGACGCGCGAGAAGATCGTGGCCGACATCGCGCAGCGCTTCGTCTGCATTGCCGATGAGTCCAAGCTGGTGCAGACCTTGGGCAACTTCCCGCTGCCGGTGGAGGTGATCCCGATGGCGGTGGCGCAGATCAGCCGCCGCCTGAAGGCGCTGGGCGGGCAGGCCGCGCTGCGCCAAGGTGTGCTCACCGACAACGGCTGCCGCATCGTCGACGTGCGCGGCCTGCGCATCACCGACCCGTTGGCGATGGAGCAGGAAATCAACCAGTGGCCGGGCGTGGTGAGCGTGGGCATCTTCGCGCGCAACAAAGCCAGCGTGTGCCTGCTGGGCACGGCGCAGGGCGTGAAGACGATGACTTTCTGACGAGCCGGCGGCCGATCGCTGTTGAAAAGCGCGTAACCTCGCGGTTGTTGCAAGAAAAGAAGGACGGGCCCATGGCCAAACCCAACTACTCGTTTGAAAAGCGCCAGCGCGAGCTGGCCAAGAAAAAGAAGAAGGAAGAAAAGCTGAAGGAGAAGGCGGGTCGCAAGACCGAGCCGGGCCAGCCCGACGAGCCCGGTGAGCAGGCTTCCTCGCCGCAGGAAACTGAGGCCGGCGGCACGCCCGCGCCTTGAATGACCGGATGAGCGCCAAGCCCGAGTCCACCGCGGCGAAGCGCGCCAGACCTCGCAAGGCCAGCCCGGCTATCGAGCCCGCTTCGACATCCGCGGAATCCGCAGCATCCGCGGCATCCTCAGGCTACGCACCGGTCGTGAAGGCGGGTGTGGCGGCCACCGTGCAGACGGTGCACGACATGCACCACGCGATCTCCGACACTGCCTTCGACGGCCTGCAGCGCCTGCCCGGCCTGGCGGGCCCGACCCGACTCGTGCAAGGCGTACACGATGCGATCAGCCAGGGTGTTTATGCGGCGGTGCGCCATGGCAGCGGCGCGCTGATGTCGATGGCCGGCGTGGCCGAACAGATGGTGAGCGACCCCTCTGGCTCCGCACAATCCGCCCAGAGGCGCGAACTGGCCTTGCGCAGTGCATTGAACGGCGTGTTCGGCGATGCCCTGGCGAATGCCGGCAGTTCGTTGTCAGTGCGCATGGGTTTTCATCATGAGGGCGCGCCGCTCGAGCTCACCGCGCAATGCCTGGCCGGTCTGCGCGAGCGGGTGTGCATCTTCATTCATGGCCTGGCCTGCGACGAGCAGAGTTGGCGCCGCCCTTCGGCAGCCTGGCAGGGCAGTGATTGGGGGCGTGTGCTGCCGACCGACGAAACGATTCACTACGGCGCGTTGCTGGCGCATGAGGCCGACGTCAGTGCGCTTTACCTGCGCTACAACACCGGCCTGGCGGTGGCCGACAACGCGCGCCAACTGGCCGATCAATTGCAGCAACTTCTAGAGGCAGCGCCCGCGCGGGTGCGCGAATTCGTGCTGGTGGGCCACAGCATGGGCGGGCTGGTGTCACGCGGTGCGTGCGAACTGGCCGCCGTGGAGAACCTGGCCTGGCTGGGCCGGGTGCGCTTGCTGGTCTGCCTGGGCACGCCGCACCAGGGCGCGATGCTCGAGCAGTGGGGGCACCTCACGAGCGTGGCGCTCGGCCTGTCCAAGGTCACGCAGCCACTGGCGCAGGTGGCCAACGCCCGCAGCCAGGGCATCAAGGACCTGCGCCACGGGCGCGGACGCAAGGGCCAGCGCAACACGGCGGCTGCACCGGCGGCGTTGGGCCTGCGCTTCATCACCGCGCTGCTGGGCGACGAGTCCGACAGCATGATGGGCTCGCTGGTCGGCAAGGCGTTCGGCGACGGGCTGGTGCTGCGGCACAGCGCCGCCGACGATGGCCTGGTGGGCGACGTGCAGCGCATCGAGCTGGCGGGCCTGGGCCACATGGCGCTGCTCAACCACCCGCGGGTGTATGCGCAGTTGCGCTTGTGGTTGGCCGAGCCGCGCGGCGGCTGAGCCTTCAGGCGCCTCCGACTTCGCCAGCGCCAGCGCCTCTGCTCGAACGCCGCACCGCGCGCGCGATGAAGCGCGCCGGGTCGATCGCGTCGAGCAGGCTCGACTCCAGAGGCTGCGGCGCACCGGTGATGCTCGAGGCCAGCACCTGTGCCCCCAACGCCGACCAGGTGATGCCGCGCGACGCCAGCGCGGTGAACACGAACAGGCCGGGAATCCGCGGCACGAAGCGCGCCTGGTCGGGTCTCCGCATGCCGGGCGCCGCCGCGGCGGCTTCGTCGGGCACGGCGCCGATGATCGGCAAGCGGTCGCTCGTGACCATGCGCCAAGCGGTGCGGCCTTGCAGTGCACCTGGCTCGATCGCGAATGTATTGCCGGTCAGGCGCGCCAGTTGCGCCAGGTTGTGCAGATGGTCGCTGCGACGCACCGACACATCTTCGTCGCCGGGTTGCGAGGTGGCACCGAACGCGGCCAAGCCGTCGACGATCGGCAGCAGGTAGCCGGCGCCGGCGAGCGGGAGTTTCGGCCAACTCGCCAGGCCGTCACTGCTCGCCGCCACGCTGCACAGGCTGATCTGCCCGCGCACCTTTTGCACCGGCCATGCCGGCGAACCCAGCAGGCGCAGCGCGTCGAAGGCATTGGCCAGCACCAGCGTCGGCGCTGCGTCGATGCGCTGGCCGTGCGCGTCTAGCAGCTCCCAGCCCTCGGTGCGCTGGCGAACCGCCTGCACCTCGATACCGCCGCGAAAGTTTGCCGCCGCCCCGGCACGAGCCAGCAGTGCGGCGCCCAACGCGGACGGTGCGACCCATCCGCCGCCCGGGTAGAACCAGGCCGGGTGCTGCAGCGCCAGGCCGCACAAGGCGCTGGCCTGCCCGGCGCTGACGGCCTGCACATAGTCGCTCGGCAAACCGGTGGCCGCGAGTTGCTGCTGCAGCGCCGACAGCCCGGCGCCAGAAGGATCCAGTCGCAACAGGCCGGCGGCGCCGCCGGGCACGCCGTGCTCGGTGATCGCGAGTTGCACCACCCGTTGCGCCTCCAGCGCGGCGACGCGGTTGAAGCGCGCGTGCGCGCCGTCTTGCGGATTGACGATGCCGTGGAACAGCCCGCCCGGGTTGCCAGAGGCCTCTTGCGCCGGCTGGTCATGACGGTCGATCAAGCTGGTCTGCCAGCCTTGTTCTGCCAACGCCCACGCCGCTGCGCATCCGGCCAACCCGGCGCCGACGATGAGGACACGTTTCGAAGCCGTTGGCGCTGCTGAGGCCCGCCGCGAGTTGCCGATGCGGCGCGGCAGAAACGGGGGTTCGAAGCGCGCCAGCGTGATGTCGTGATTGCCGCCTGTGCCGGGCGGATGTCGCGCATCGAATCCCGCGCTTTTCAGCCCGGCGCTCACGGCCTGCGACGAGGTCCACGTGGCCACCGTGGCGCCAGGCGCGGCCAGTCGTGCCATCGCCTTGAACAAGCGCGGTTGCCACATCTGCGGGTTGCGGTCGGGCGCAAAACCGTCGAGCATGAAGGCGTCTGCTTCGGCCACCAGTTCGGGCAACCAGGCCGCCACGTCGCCCAGCGCGAGCAGCAGTTGCACTCGGCCGCCTTCGAAGCTCAGGCGGTGCAGGTTGGCAGTCAGCGGCGGCCATGCGGCGATCAACGAATCGGCCAGGGGTTTCCACGACGATTCGCGATGCACCTGTTGCAGGTCGGCCCGCGTCAACGGGTGGCGTTCGATCGAGATGAAGTGCAGTTGCCGGCAGGCTTTGCCGTCGCGGCGCCAGGCGTCCCAGGTCGCGAGAAAGTTGTTGCCCAGCCCGAAGCCGGTTTCGAGCACGGCGAAGCGCTCGCAGCCCTGCCAGCGCTGCGGCAGCCCGTTGCCGGCCAGGAACACATGGCGGGCCCGCACGAGCGCGCCGACATGCGGGTGGTAGAAGTCTTGGTACTCGGGCGAAAAGGGCGGTGCGCCGGGTTCGTCGATGCGCCAACGCGCGGGGGCGACGGGCTCGGTCTTCATGCGCCGGGTGCATCACCGGCCGGGCCGGCCCGGGCCGACAGCCACGCCAGCAAGCGCGCCTGCACGGTGGTGAGGCCGCGATAGGCCAGCACGTTGGCGCTCATGCTGGCAAGCGCGTCATGCAACTGGCGCGCTTGCGCAGCATCGGTGATGGCAGTTGCCAGCGGCTGCAGTTCGACGTGGATCGTGAAGATCGCCTGGCGCTGCTGCGGCAGCGGGATGAAGGTCTGGCGTTCGGTGCGGAAGAAGGCCAGCGCCGCCAGGGCATCCGCATCGACATCGGCATTCGAATCGACCTGCGCCGGCCACTCGCCTGGCAGGCATCGCAGTGGGTGGCTGTCGAGGTTCGGGTGGCGCGTGATCGTCCAGACGAAGCGTTCCCAGCGTTCGGCGCCGGTCACCAGCCGCGCCAGGTGATCGCTGGCGGTGATCAGCAACTGGTTGTCGGCCACCGGCGCATGCACTTCGGCAAAGTGGCGGCCGACCTTTTGCTCGGGCGCCCAGTGTGACGGCAGACACACCGCCAGCCAGGGGACGTGGCCGGTCGTGCCGTCGATCACCGCGAAGTCTTCGGCGAAGGCCAGGCTCAGCAAGGCGGCCAGGCGCGATTCGACGGGCAGGGCGCGCAGGCACGCGCCGATGGATTCGGGCCCGTGGCCGTGGGGTTCGCAGTCTTGCAGCGACCAGCCGAGGTGCCAGGCGTCGAAACGGCCCGCGCCGTCCCAGCCAAACGCCGCCGGCTGCTCGACTGCGGCATGCCGTGCAAGGGCATGCAGGGCCGGCAACGGGTCGAAGCCGGGCGCCGAGAGCAGGGCTTGATCGGTGTGACCTGACAGGACGGCGAGCTTCTCGCGCAGCGCCCGGCTGTCATGCTGGTTGGGCGTGAGCTGGGTGGCACCGTCGGCCAGCCGGCGCAGGCCGGGTTGCATGCGAAACGGCGCACTCACGGCGGTGAAATCGAACGGCATGGCGCGACCTTATCAAATGGGACGCTCGACACGAGCGCGCCTCACCATGAAGAAGGGGCACCGCAGTGCCCCAGCTCGCAACCCAGCAACGTCGATCAATCCGATGAATCAAACCCGCTTGCGGTACTCGTGCGTGCGGGTGTCGATCTCGACCTTGTCGCCGGTCTGCACGAACAGCGGCACCGAGATTTCCAGGCCAGTGGCGAGCTTGGCGTTCTTGAGCACCTTGCCCGAGGTGTCACCCTTGACGGCGGGTTCGGTCTCGATGATCTCGCGCACCACGCTGGTGGGCAGTTCGACCGAGATGGCCTTGCCGTCGTAGAACACCACTTCGACCGGCATCGC
>JANMYQ010000334.1:0-3415 GCA_031382215.1 Methylibium sp. | reverse complement strand
GCAGGCCGGTGGCATCCTGAGCCTGTTCAACATGTTCTCGGGCGGCGCGCTGTCGCGCTTCACCGTGTTCGCGCTGGGCATCATGCCGTACATCTCGGCGTCGATCATCATGCAGTTGATGAGCTATGTCGTGCCTTCGCTCGAAGCCTTGAAGAAGGAAGGCGAGGGCGGCCGCCGCAAGATCACGCAGTACACGCGTTACGGCACGCTGGGTCTGGCGCTGTTCCAGTCGCTGAGCATCGCGCTCGCGCTCGAAGGCTCGGCCGGCCTTGTCATTTCGCCCGGCTTCGGCTTCCGCCTGACGGCGGTGGTGAGCCTCGTGGCCGGCACGATGTTCCTGATGTGGCTGGGTGAGCAGATCACCGAACGCGGCCTGGGCAACGGCATCTCGATCCTGATTTTCGCGGGCATCGCGGCCGGTTTGCCGAATGCGATCGGTGGCCTGTTCGAGCTGGTGCGCACCGGAGCGATGAGCATCGTCGTCGCGCTCTTCATCATCGCGGTCGTCGCAGCAGTCACGTTCGTGGTGGTGTTCGTCGAACGGGGTCAGCGCAAGATTCTGGTGAACTACGCGAAGCGCCAGGTGGGCAACAAGGTCTACGGTGGCCAGTCCTCGCATCTGCCGTTGAAGCTGAACATGTCGGGTGTGATCCCGCCGATCTTCGCGTCCTCGATCATCCTGCTGCCGGCCACCATCGTCGGCTGGTTCGCGACCGGTGAAGGCCTGCGCGGCTTGAAGGACATTGCCGACCTGCTGCGCCCCGGCCAGCCGATCTACGTGATGCTCTACACCGCAGCGATCGTGTTCTTCTGCTTTTTTTACACCGCGCTCGTCTTCAACAGCCGTGAGACGGCTGACAACCTGAAGAAGAGCGGCGCGTTCATCCCGGGCATCCGCCCGGGCGACCAGACCGCAAAGCACATCGACCGCATCTTGTCGCGCCTGACGCTGGCTGGCGCGATCTACATCACCGCGGTGTGTCTGCTGCCCGAGTTCCTGGTGCTGAAGTACAACGTGCCCTTCTATTTCGGTGGCACGTCTCTGCTGATCATCGTCGTCGTGACGATGGACTTCTGGGCGCAGGTGCAGAGTTACGTGATGAGCCAGCAGTACGAATCATTGTTGAAAAAAGCTAATTTCAAGGCGACCTGAAAACATCCATGGCGAAAGACGATGTCATTCAGATGCAGGGCGAGATTCTCGAGAATCTGCCCAACGCCACGTTTCGAGTGAAGCTGGAGAACGGGCACGTGGTGCTCGGGCACATCTCCGGGAAGATGCGCATGCACTACATCCGCATCCTGCCGGGGGACAAGGTTACTGTCGAGTTGACGCCCTACGATTTGAGCCGTGCTCGGATCGTGTTTCGGGCCAAGTGATAAAGCAGCCGGACAAGGCTTAGGAGAAGAGCATGAAAGTCGCAGCATCGGTGAAGAAGATGTGCCGGAATTGCAAGATCATCCGGCGCAAGGGTGTGGTGCGTGTGATCTGCACCGACCCGCGCCACAAGCAGCGCCAGGGTTGAAGAGTTTCAGCCTTCGACGACACGCGAATTAGAGGACGCCCATGGCACGCATTGCTGGTATCAACATTCCGCCCCACAAGCACACCGAGATCGGTCTGACGTCGATCTACGGCATCGGCCGCACCACGGCGCAGAAGATCTGCACCAACAGCGGTGTGCCCTTCGACCGCAAGGTCAAGGACCTGACCGACACCGATCTGGAGAAGATCCGGGACGAACTCGGCCGCATCACGATCGAAGGCGACCTCCGCCGCGAGATGTCGATCAACATCAAGCGCTTGATGGACCTGGGCTGCTACCGTGGCCTGCGTCATCGCCGCGGCCTGCCGGTTCGCGGCCAGCGCACCAAGACGAATGCGCGCACCCGCAAGGGCCCGCGCAAGTCGGGTGCCCTGGTCAAGAAGTGACGGCTTGCCGTCCCTTGAAGAAACAAAGCACGCGCCCGAACAAAGATTGAAAGAAGCTCACCATGGCTAAAGCACCCGTCAACACCGCAGCGCAGCGCGTTCGCAAGAAGGTCCGCAAGAACGTCGCGGACGGCATCGCGCACGTGCACGCTTCGTTCAACAACACCATCATCACGATCACCGATCGCCAAGGCGGCGCATTGGCGTGGGCATCGAGTGGTGGCCAGGGCTTCAAGGGCTCGCGCAAGAGCACGCCTTTCGCGGCACAGGTGGCTGCCGAAGTGGCGGGCCGCGCGGCGCAAGAGCAAGGCATCAAGAACCTCGACGTGCGCATCAAGGGCCCGGGCCCTGGCCGCGAATCGTCGGTGCGTGCGCTGGCCTCGCTGGGCATCCGCATCAACATGATCTCGGACGTGACGCCGGTGCCGCACAACGGTTGCCGCCCGCAGAAGCGCCGTCGCATCTGAGGCCTATCTTTTAGTCGTCGGCGAAGCCAGTTCTGGCTCGCCGACTTTTTCGCTTCTGTTGCCCAAGCCGGGTTCAACGAAGAAGCCCACCGTCCGAGCGCCCACAACAACACTCGCCGGACTTGCGTGATGACTCTGCTTGCAGAGCCGGTCGCGTCAACCTGAATGAAGGAAGTTCAACGTGGCACGTTACCTTGGGCCGAAGGCCAAACTCTCCCGCCGTGAAGGCACCGACCTGTTCCTGAAGAGCGCTCGCCGCCCGATCGGGGACAAGGCGAAGTTCGACAGCAAGCCCGGCCAGCACGGCCGCACCTCCGGCACCCGCACCTCCGACTTCGGCCTGCAGCTGCGCGAGAAGCAGAAGGTCAAGCGCATGTACGGCATCCTGGAGCGCCAGTTCCGCCGCTACTTCGCCGAAGCCGAGCGTCGCAAGGGCAACACCGGTGCAAACCTGTTGTTGCTGCTGGAATCGCGCCTTGACAACGTCGTTTACCGCATGGGCTTCGGCTCGACGCGCGCCGAAGCTCGCCAGATGGTGTCGCACAAGTCGATCACCGTGAACGGTGCTTCGGTGAACATCGCCTCGTACCTGGTCAAGGCCGGTGATGTGGTGGCGGTGCGCGAGAAGTCGAAGAAACAACTGCGCATCATCGATGCGGTGAAGCTGGCCGAAGGCCAGGGCATGCCGGCCTGGGTGAGCGTCGATGCCGCCAAGCTGGAAGGCATCTTCAAGAAGGCGCCTGACCGCGACGAATTCGGTGCCGACATCAAGGAAGCGCTGATCGTCGAGTTGTACTCGCGATAAGCCAACCGGACAGCGGGATGACGGCTGCGCCGTCACCCTTCTTTTTTTCGCTGTGCTTTGCCGGGCACGCAGCGAACGATCTCTCGCCCGGCGATGTCCATCAGCCTTATCGGTGTAACGAGCCGAGGGTATTGAGACCAACAGGACTTCAATGCAAACCAATCTGCTGAAACCCAAAGCCATCAATGTCGAACCCCTGGGCGGCAACCG
>JANMYQ010000294.1:0-29896 GCA_031382215.1 Methylibium sp. | reverse complement strand
CGCGCCTATGCCATCGGCATGGGAACGGGAACCGTCGCGCTGGTCATGTTCCCCATCTACCTGATCACCGGAGAGCCGCCCATGGGGCTGGCCTCTGACATCGTGGTTGTCGGCATGTGGCTGCTCAACATCGCTCTGGGTGAATGGGTCGTCCGGAGGCTTGCAGATGATCTCAACTAAGACGTGGTCCGTTTTCCTGCTCGCACTGGTCAGCCTATCCGCGCTCGCCGCGGACGCCAGAGAGCGCGGTTTCCTTCGGAAGGGCATGGGTGAAGGAGAGGTGGTGCTGAAGATCGGCAAGCCCGACCATGAGGCCGTCCACCGCAGCGTCCAGGGCGAACCCGAAGAGAAGACCTGGACCTATTTCCCTCACGCCCGAGACCCTCAGACGGTGACGATCCTCAGGTTTCACTCGGGCCTGATCACAGACATCCAACGCAAGATCGCCAGGTGATGCCGGGCCACCGTCCGGCTCGACGACCTGCGCGCAACGCGCAGAGGGCTGGACGGACGGACTGTCACATCGGCTGCTGCGACACATGTACCACCGTGACACCGGAGCGGAGGACTCCGCCGCGGCGCCGTGCGATTGGACGGGCCACCATGAGTGCACGCGACGCAGTCACGACGGGGCGGCAGTCGGTATCGGCCCAGTGGTCGCCCTGCGCCGGCCTGCCGGGCATGGCGTTTGCCTCATGAGCCTGGCGGGCCCGGAATCGGCCTGGCGCTGTATCACACCCCTGACGGAGACACACACCCATGACAGCACTCACCAACCCCCACACCCAGTCCGTGAAGAGCTGGCTCGCCAGCCTGGGCGGCGCGCTGGAGAAGGGCGACATCGCCGGCGCGCTGGCGCTGTTCGACGACGACTGTTATTGGCGCGACCTGGTGAGCTTCACCTGGAACATCAAGACGATGGAGGGCAAGGCGCAGATCGGCGACATGCTGAAGGCCACGCTCGCCAGCACCCAGCCGACGAACTGGCAGATCGACGGTGAAGGGGCCGACGGCGGCGGCGTTTCTGAAGCGTGGTTCACCTTCGAGACCGGCGTGTCGCGCGGCCGCGGGCTGGTGCGGCTGAAGGGCGACAAGTGCTGGACGCTGCTGACCACGATGGTGGAGCTGAAAGGCTTCGAAGAACCGAAGGGCGGCGCGCGGGTGAAGGGCGTGGAGCACGGTGTGCAGCCCGGCCGCCAGAGCTGGTTGGAGAAGCGGCAGGCCGAAGAGGCCGGCTTCGGTGACACGACGCAGCCCTACGTGTTGATCATCGGCGGCGGGCAGGGCGGCATTGCGCTCGGTGCGCGCCTGCGCCGGCTTGGTGTGCCCACGCTGATCGTCGAGAAGAATCACAAACCCGGCGACTCCTGGCGCCGCCGCTACAAGAGCCTGTGCCTGCACGACCCGGTGTGGTACGACCACCTGCCGTACCTGCCCTTCCCCGACCACTGGCCGGTGTTCGCGCCCAAAGACAAGATCGGCGACTGGCTCGAGATGTACACCAAGGTGATGGAGCTGAACTACTGGACCGAGACCACCTGCAAGAGCGCGAGCTTCGACGAGAAGACGCAGGAGTGGACGGTGCAGGTTGAGCGTGGCGGCAAGACGATCACGCTGCGTCCCAAGCAACTCGTGCTGGCCACCGGTATGTCGGCGGTGCCGAACATCCCGAAGTTCCCGGGCTCAGAAAACTTCAAGGGCGAGCAGCAGCACTCCAGCCAGCACCCGGGGCCCGACAAGTACCGCGGGAAGAAGGTGGTGGTCATCGGCTCCAACAACTCGGCGCACGACATCTGCGCCGCGCTGTGGGAGGGTGGCGCCGACGTGACGATGGTGCAGCGGACCACCACGCACATCGCCAAGTCCGACTCGCTGATGGACCTGGCGCTCGGCGGGCTGTACTCCGAGCAGGCGGTGAAGAACGGCATCGACCACCACAAGGCCGACCTGATCTTTGCGTCGGTGCCCTACAAGATCATGCACACCTTCCACATCCCGGTGTACGAGGAGATGAAGAAGCGTGATGCCGACTTCTACCAGCGGCTCGAGAAGGCCGGCTTCATGCTCGACTTCGGCGAAGACGGCTCGGGCCTGTTCATGAAGTACCTGCGCCGCGGCTCGGGTTACTACATCGACGTGGGCGCGAGCGAGCTGGTGGCCGACGGCAAGATCAAGCTCAAGAGCCGCGCGCAGGTGGAGCGCATCAACGCCAACTCCATCAGCTTTGCCGACGGCACCGAGCTGCCGGCCGACCTGATCGTCTACGCCACCGGCTACGGCTCGATGAACGGCTGGGCCGCGCAGCTCATCTCCAAAGAGGTGGCCGACAAGGTGGGCAAGTGCTGGGGCCTGGGCTCGGCCACCACCAAAGACCCGGGCCCGTGGGAGGGCGAGCTGCGCAACATGTGGAAGCCGACGCAGCAGAACGCGCTGTGGTTCCAGGGCGGCAACCTGCACCAGAGCCGGCATTACTCGCAGTTCTTGTCGTTGCAGTTGAAGGCAAGGCACGAGGGGCTGGAGACGCCGGTGTATGGGTTGCAGCAGGTGCATCACCTGGGGTGAATTACTCCCTCTCCCCCTGGGAGAGGGCGGGGGCGTGTTGGGGCTTTCGAGCCGCATGCGGCGAGCCCATCGAGCGGCAGCGGCGTGCAAGCCGCTGCGCGCACTGCAAGTGAGGGCGGCGCGGGTGGCACCCGTGGTGCACCGCCGGCCCCTCACCCCAACCCTCTCCCCAGAGGGGCGAGGGGGCAATGCGTGGGGCTTGCACGGGGGCGCAATCGGCATCGCTTCTGCGATGATCGAAAGCACCCCCTGGAAACCCCGCGCACCCTCATGGCCACGTTCAAACCCCTGTCCCCGCTGTTCGGCGTCGAGACATCCGACGTCGATCTGTCGCAACCGCTGTCCGACGCCACCTTCAAGGAACTCGAGCAGGCCTTCTACGCTAACCAGGTGCTCGCGCTGCGCGGCCAGCGCATCTCGGCTGCCCAGTTCCTCGCGTTCGCGCGCCGCATCGGGCCGCCGCAGCCGCACGTGATCGACCAGTTCCATCACCCGGACGATTCGAACATCCTGATCCTGTCCAACGTCAAGAAGGACGGCAAACCCACCGGCCTGCAAGACGCCGGTTCGTACTTCCACACCGACTATTCGTACCTGCAGGTGCCGGCGCGCGCGACCACGCTGTACTCGCGCGTCGTGCCCCAGGTCGGCGGCGACACGCTGTTCGCCAACCAGCAAGCCGCCTACGACGACCTGCCGGAGGCGATGAAGAAGCGCATCGACCCGCTGATGGGCATCCACCACTACGGCAACCGCAACGACCAGGACGAGACCAGCCGCACCGTGGCCTCGGTGCTCAGCGCCGAGCAGAAGGCGAAGATGCCGGTCATCACGCACCGGATCGCACGGCCGCACCCGGTCACCGGCCGCAAGGCGCTGTACGCGGTGTCGGGCAGTTCGTTCGGCATCGTCGGCATGCCTGATGACGAAGCGCGCAGCCTGCTCGACGAACTGGCCGCGCACTCCACGCAGCCCAAGTACCAGCTGCGCTTCAAGTACGGCGTCGGCGACATCGTGGTGTGGGACAACGCAGCGCTGCTGCACTCGGCCACCTTGATCGACCCGAACGACGCGCGCACCTTGTGGCGCGTGACGATGCTCGAAGAGTCGCGCGACGCGGTGGCACCCGCCGTGCTGGCCTCGACCTACGCGATGTGACCATGGCGTCAGCCACAACCACGGCCGCCGCACGCCGCCCCAACATCGTCTTCATCGTCGCCGACGACCTGGGTTATGCCGACCTCGGCTGTTACGGCGGCCGGCCGGCGGCCTTCGGTGCGGCGTCGCCGGTGCTCGACGGCATGGCGGCAGCGGGCATCCGCTTCACGCAAGGTTATTCGAACTCGCCGGTCTGTTCACCCACGCGATTTGCGCTGATGACCGGCCGCTACCAGTACCGCCTGCGCGGCGCCGCCGAAGAGCCGATCAACAGCCGCTCGCGCGGCAGCGCCACGCTGGGCCTGCCGCCCGAGCACCCGAGCCTGCCGTCGCTGCTGCGCGCGGCCGGCTACCGCACCGCGCTGGTCGGCAAGTGGCACCTGGGTTACCCGCCGCACTTCGGCCCGCTGCGCTCGGGCTACGATGAGTTCTACGGGCCGATGTCGGGCGGCGTCGACTACTTCAGCCACTGCGCGAACAGCGGCGCGCACGACCTGTGGCAGGGCGAAGAAGAGGTGCACGACAGCGGCTATCTGACCGACCTGATCTCGCAGCGCGCAGTCGACTTCATCGAGCGCAACGCCAACAGCAACGCCGAGAGCAGCGTCGGCGGCGACGCGCCCTTCCTGCTCAGCCTGCACTACACCGCGCCGCATTGGCCGTGGGAAACGCGCGACGACGCGGCCACCGCAGCCGAGGTGCGCGACAACCTGTTCCACCTCGACGGCGGCAACATCCACACCTACCACCGCATGATCCACCACATGGACGAAGGCATCGGCCGCGTGCTGGCCGCGCTGGACAAGCGCGGGGTGCTGGACGACACGCTGGTGATCTTCACCAGCGACAACGGCGGCGAGCGCTTCAGCGACAGCTGGCCGCTGGTGGGCGGCAAGATGGACCTGACCGAAGGCGGCATCCGCGTGCCGTGGATCGCGCAGTGGCCAGGGGTCATCGAGCCGGGCCGCGTCAGCGCCCAGCACTGCATGACGATGGACTGGACCGCGACCGCACTCGCCGCGGCCGGCGTGCCTGCCGCCGCTGGCTACGAGCTCGACGGCATGTCGCTGCTGCCGGTGTTGCGCGGCGCGCCCGAGTTCGAGCGCGTGATGCACTGGCGCATGAACCACCGCGGCCAGCACGCACTGCGCCACGGCCGCTGGAAGTACCTGCAGGTGGACGGCCACGAGTACTTGTTCGACATCGACGCCGACGAACGCGAGCGCGCCAACCGCGGCCCGCGCGAGGGCGAGCGCCTTATGCGCATGCGCGAGGAATGGAATGCCTGGAACCAGACCATGCCGCCGATCCCGGCCGACGCGACCGTGAGCCTGGGCTACTCAGCCAAGGACATGCCGCAGCGCTGACGCGTACCCCGACACCCTTCGCTCGAGACACACCATGACCCAACATTTAACCGGAACCTTGCCCGCCACTGCACTGGTCGCGATCGCACTCGCTGCGGCTTTGCCTGCCACCGCCGCCTGGGCTCAAACCGCCTGGCCCGACAAGCCGGTCCGCATCATCGTGCCGCTGCCGCCCGGCGGGCCGAGCGACATCGTGCTGCGCGGCGCGATCGAGAAGATGCAGCCGGCGCTGAAGCAGCCGCTGATCGTCGACAACAAGCCCGGCGCGGCCGGCAACCTGGGCGCCTCCGAGGCCGCGCGCGCTGCGCCAGACGGCTACACGTGGTTGTGGACCACCGATACGCTGATGACGGTCAACCCGCACGTCTACAAGAACCTGGCCTTCAAGCCCGACGACCTGATGCCGGTGATGCGCGCCAGCGCCTTCAGCCAGACGCTGGTGTGCAACCCGGGTGTCGGCGTCAAGACCGTGGCCGAGCTGGTCAAGCGCGCCAAGGACAAGCCGATGAGCTACGCCTCTGGCGGCGCCGGCTCACCCGGCCACCTGGCCACCGAACTGTTCAGCTCGACGGCGGGCATCAGCATGACGCACGTGCCCTACAAAGGCCCCGCGCCGGCCATGCAAGACGTGATCGGCGGCCAGGTCGAGTGCGGCTTTCTGGCCGGCCCGACCGTGCTGCCGCATGTGCGAGCCGGCAAGCTGGTGGCGCTGGCCGTCTCGGGCGCACGCCGCTCGGGCCTGCTGCCCGAGGTGCCGACGGTGGCCGAAGCGGGCTTCCCCGGCTTCGACGCCAGCTTCTCGCTCGTGCTGTTCGCGCCGCGCGGCACGCCCGCGCCGGTGGTCGACGCAATGCACGCCGCGCTGAGCGCCGCGCTGAAGAGCCCCGACGTGGTCGACAAGCTGCGCCTGAGCGACCAGGAGGTGATTGCCGCCACCCCCGCGCAGACCGCCGCGCGCCTGGCCGCGGACTCGAAGACCTGGGGCGAGGTGGCCAGGCGCATCGGGCTGCAGCCGGATTGAGTTTCTCCCTCCCCCTGGCCCATCGTGGGCCCTCACTTGCAGTGCGCGCAGCGGCTTGAAGGTCGCTGCCGCTCGATGGGCTCGCCGCATGCGGCTCGAAAGTCCCATCTCGCCCCCTGCCCTCTCCGAGAGGGAGAGGGAGTGATCGCCCTCAGCGCACGAACAGCGCGCGGAACTCGGCCAGCAGACGTGGCGCGTCAACGCCGATGCAGGCCGTTTGCGACGGGTGACCGTCCCAGTCGGTGGCACCGAACTTCAGGCCCTCGGGCGCCTGGATGGTCTGCCCCAGCGCCAGGCCTTCAGTGACCACGCGCACCGGGCCGCGGCGCAAGGTGAAGGCTGAAGGGTCGAGCGCGCAGGCCACCGCGCTGGCGTCGTGCGAGAAGATGCCGCCACCGGTGCGTGCGTTGTAGAAGTCTTCGTAGCAGCGCGTGATGTCGCGGATGAAGCGGCCCTGCACGCCGCCGTCGCGCCCCAATGCGTCGAGGTAGGCGGTGTGCATCAGCACCTCGTGCGTCACGTCCAGGCCCACCAGCGTGACCGGCCAGTCGGTCGTGAACACGCGGTCGGCGGCGTGCGGGTCGCTGAAGATGTTGGCCTCGGCCACCGGCGTCACGTTGCCGCCGTGGCCGTGCATGCCGAACGCGCCGCCCATCACGACCACCTGCTTCACGTGCTGCGGCAGCTCGGGGTCGAGCTGCAGCGCGAGCGCCAGGTTGGTGAGCGGGCCGACGGCCACCAGCGTCAGCTCGCCCGAGTGGCGGCGCGCCAGCGCACTGATGAAGTCGGGCGCGGGCAGCGCGTCGATCACGCGCTCGCGCGCGGCCGGCAGGCCCACGTTGCCCAGGCCGTCACGGCCGTGGATCTCTTCCGGAAAGCCGCGCGGCGGCAGCGCCAGTGCCTGCGCGGCGCCACGCGCCACCGGCGCGGCGATGCCGAAGTGCTCGCACAGCGCCAGCGCGTTCGCGGTGGTGGTGGTGACGGGCGCGTTGCCGAACACGGTGGTAATGCCGACCAGCTCGGCCCGCGGGTCGCGCGCCAGCATCAACAGCGCCATCGCGTCGTCGATGCCGGGGTCGGTGTCGAACAGGATCTTCATGCGGGTGGTTTGTCAAAAACGCGGTCACAAACGCGGTCAAAAACGCAGTCACAAACGCAGTGCGGAACGCAGTCAGGCGTGGCCCGCCAGTGCGGCCGCCACCTCGTCGGCGCTGGGCATGGCCGACTGCGCGCCGCGCCGCGTGACCGCAATCGCCGCAGCGGCCTGGCCACGGCGCAGGGCTTCTTCAGGCGGCAGGCCTTGCGCCAGACCGGCGGCGAGCACGCCGACGAACGTGTCGCCAGCGCCGGTGGTGTCCACTGCCTTTACGGCGCTGGCAGCGTAGTGCTTCACTCCCCCTGCCGTGGCATGCACCAGGCCGCGCGCGCCGAGCGTGATGACCACGTCGCCGGGCCCCAGCGCCAGCAACGCACGGGCGGCGGCGCGCGCCTGCGACATCTCTTCCACCGGCGTGCCCAGCAGCATGGCGGCTTCGCCTTCGTTGACGACCAGCCACTGCACCGTCTGCAGTGCTTCCGGCGCAAGCACGGCGGCTGGCGCGGCGTTGAGCAGGGTCACCGCGCCGGCACTGCGCGCCAGCCGCAGCGCATGGAACACCGCCGCCTGCGGCACTTCGAGCTGCGCCACCACCACGCGCGCCGCCATCAGCCGCGCGGCCGCGGCGTCGATGTGCTGCAGGCCGAGCGCGTGGTTCGCACCCGGCACCACGATGATGCTGTTCTCGCCGTCGTGCGCCACGACGATGAGCGCCACGCCGGTTGGCAAGGTGTCGTCGGTGCTCACAGCCGCCAGGTCGATGCCGTCGCGCTCCAGCGCGGCACGCAGGCGCCGGCCGTGGTCGTCGTCACCCACGCGGCCGATCATCGCCACCTGCGCGCCCATGCGCGCCGCCGCCACCGCCTGGTTCGCGCCCTTGCCGCCCTGGTCGGTGGCAAAACCGTCGCCGATCAAGGTTTCACCGGCACGCGGCTGGCGCGGCGCACGCACCACCAGATCGACATTGAGGCTGCCGATCACCAGCACGCCGATGGGGGACGCGCGCATGTGTTTCAGTTCAGAACGGCCACGATCCGTAGTGCGCTTCGTACTGCGCACGAATCTCGGCCAGCGTCGGCTGGTGGTTCTGGCAGCCTTGCACGGCGATCTTGATCGAGCCGAGCACGCTGCCCAGTTGTGCGCCCTGCATCAGCGGCAGGCCCTTGGCCAGCGCCAGCAGCAGGCCGGCGCGGTAAGCGTCGCCACAGCCGGTCGGGTCTTTCACGGCCTTGGCCGGCACCGGCGCCACGCGCTGTTCGGTGCCGCCCTCGCGCACGATCGAACCTTCGGCACCCAAGGTCACGATCAGCGCCGGCACGCGCTTGGCCAGTTCGGTGAGCGACAGGCCGGTCTTGTCAGCGATCAGCTCGGCTTCGTAGTCGTTGCACACCAGCACCGGCGCGCGCTCGATCATCGCCAGCAGCTCGGGCCCGTCGAACAGCAGGATGTTCTGGCCCGGGTCCAGGATGAAGGGCAGCTTCGCATCGGCCATCTGCTGCGTGTGCAACTGCATCGCGTCCTTGGAGTCCGGCCCGACGATGCCGCAACCCACCTTGCCGGCCTGCGCCAAAGGAATTTGCGCCGACAAGCCCATCGCGCCCGGATGAAAACCGGCGAGCTGGTTGTTGTGCAGGTCGGTCACGATGAAACACTGCGCGGTGTACGAGTCTTTCGCTTCGGGCAGGCAGCTATCGTCGATGCGCCAGCGTTTGTAGTGCTCGCGGTACGGGCCGAAGTCGTCGCCCACCATGCCCATGGGCACCGGCTCTCCGCCGATCAGCTTGTAGTTGTAGGCGATGTTGCCAGCGCAGCCGCCGTACTCGCGCCGCATGCGCGGCGACAGGAACGACAGGTTGATCTTGTGGATCTGGTCCGGCAGGATGTGGTCGGTGAACTTGCCTTCGAACACCATGATGGTGTCGTAGGCCATGGAGGCAGCGATCGCGGCGCGCAGGGTCATGGGGGAGGGCTCTCGGGGCGGGGGAAAAGGAGCATACCCGAGGACGAGCGGCCGAAGCCGCTCGCGCAAGTTGTGTTCAGGCGTGGCCTGACCCTGCTGGCTCGCCGCGGGTCTTCCACAGCGAGACGATCACGCCGCCGGCAATCAGGCCGAAGGTCACGGTCAGCGAAATGCTTGGCGGAATCTTGCCGACGATGCCGACCAGGAAGATCTTCGTGCCGATGAACACCAGCACCAGCGCCAGGGCGTACTTCAGGTACTTGAAGCGGTGCACCATGGCGGCCAGCGCAAAGTACAGCGCACGCAGGCCGAGGATGGCGAAGATGTTGCTGGTGTAGACGATGAACGGGTCTTTGGTGATGGCGAAGATGGCCGGCACCGAATCGACAGCGAACACCAGGTCGATCACCTCCACCATGCACAGCGCCAGAAACAAGGGCGTGGCCCAGCGCACATCGCGGCCGGTGGCCGGGTCCGGGCGAGTCACGAAGAAGGCGTTGCCCTCGACCCGTTCGGTGACGCGCATGCGCCGCCGCAGGAACTTCAGCACGGGGTTGTGTGCAATGTCGGGCATGTGGTCCGCCACCATCCACATCTTGATGCCGGTGAACACCAGGAACACGCCGAACAGGTACAAGACCCAGCTGAACTGGCCGACCAGCGCCGCGCCCAGGCCGATCATGATCGCGCGCAGCACGATCACCCCCAGGATGCCCCAGAACAGCACGCGGTGCTGGTACTGCCGCGGAATGGCCAGGTAGGTGAAGATCAGTGCGATGACGAAGACGTTGTCCATCGACAGCGACTTCTCGATGAGAAAGCCGGTGAGGTACTCGGTGCCGCTCTGGGCACCGAGGTACCACCACACCCAGGCGCCGAACAGCAGCGCCATGCCGATGTAGCCCGCCGACAGGAACAGGCTTTCGCGCACGCCGATTTCGTGGTCGTCCTTGTGCAGCACGCCGAGGTCGAATGCGAGCAGGCTCGCCACGATCCCCACGAACACCAGCCACAGCCAGGTGGCCTTGCCGAGGAAGGGGGTGTGCAGGATGTCGAGCAGGAGTTCCACGTCAGGGTTCTTTCGAGAGTCAATGGTTGGTGGCGGTGTCAGTCACCCGAGCCACAGTACGGCGCCGGCCAGCGTGGTTCCGGCGGCAAACGTGGCCAGCAGGCCCGCATCGCGCCGGTTGTCGGTAGCAAGTTCGCGCCACGCGCCGTAGAGCAGCGCCACGCCGATCAAGCCCAGTAGCGCAGCGTGCTCAAGCACGCTGCGGCTCCGGCAAGGTTTCGCGGGGCTGGCCCTGGTCCTTCGCGTGCTCGGCAGCGGCGCGGATCACGGCCAGCTCGCCTTCGGACACATGGCCGTCGGCGTCGATGACCGCCTCGCACACCTGCATGACCTTGCACCACAGCACCGGGTCGTCGATCTCGGCCATCAGCTCGGCCAGGGCCGCGGCTTCCAGCCGCCAGGCGGAGTCCCAGCAGAGCTGCGCCGCCACCATCAAGTCTTCGCACAAGGTTTGCACCACGGCGTGCAGGTCGTCGCGTGCCATGCCGAGTTGTTCGTGCGCGGCGATCCGATCGAGTGCGTCAAGCTCACGCTTGTTCACGTGGCCGTCGGCGATCAGCGCCAGCGCCACGATCCGGGCCGCCGCTTGCGGGCTGTTGAGAGGGTAGTTGCGCATGATCAGCGCTCCTGCTCGTTCCAGGCCAGCGCGTGGTGCGGGCGGTGGCCGGAGGCGGAGGCCGCGCGTGGCCCGAGCCCAGGCCGGCGCGGGTGCCCACGCCGCCACAGCCGCACCAGCGCGCGCGCGGCCCGCAGCAGGGCGGCGTCCAGCGCGCTGCGCCAGTCGCGCGCCAGCGAGGTGACGACGACCGTGCCCGAGTTGTCGGTCTTGAGCTCCACCTTGCAGCGCTTGTCGACCCCGCCGCGAGGGCCGTTCACGTCGGACATTTGAACCTTGGCGCTGGGCACCAGCCAGGTCAGGCGACGCATCACGAAGCTGACACGGTGTTCGGCCAGCTCGCGCAGTTCGGCAGCCTGGGGTTCGCGGGATTCGAAGACAACTTTCATGGAAAACCTCCATCGGTTGAAACGCAGACGGAAGATAGGCTCGACGTTCATCCGTTAAAAGCAGAAGATCAAGGACTAAAGCTTCCGGAAAACCTGAATATGAGCCTGACCTTCAGCTACCGGCACCTGTACTACTTCTGGGTCGTTGCCAAGGAAGGCGGCATCGCCCGCGCGGCGGCGCGCCTGGACATGGCGGTGCAGACCGTGAGCACCCAGGTGCGCGAGCTGGAGCGCTCACTCGGCACGGCCTTGCTCAAGCCGGCCGGCCGGGGCTTGGTATTGACCGAGGCGGGTGTGGTCGCCATGCGGCAGGCCGACCAGATCTTCCAGCTCGGCGAGCTGCTGCCGGCCGCCGTGCGCGATGCCGCCAGCAGCCCCGGCGTCCGGCTGGCGGTCGGCATCTCCGAGGGCCTGCCCAAGCTGGTGGTGCGGCGCCTGCTGCAGCCCGTGCTGCTCGAGCCTGAGTTGCGCCTGCTGTGTCATGAGGACGGGTTCGACCGCCTGCTGGCCGAACTGGCCTTGCACCGGCTCGACGTGGTGCTGGCCGACCGCCCGGCGCCGCCCAACCCCAACCTCAAGGTCTACAGCCACCGCCTGGGTTCGTCGCCGATGGCCTGGTACGCGCCGGCCTCGCTCTACGCCGCCGCGCGCCGTGGGTTTCCGAATTCGCTGGACACCGTGCCGGTCCTTCTGCCAACGGCCCATGCCGCGGTACGCAGCGGGCTGGACCATTGGTTCGAGAAGCTGGGGCTGCGGCCGCGCGTGGTGGGCGAGTTCGAAGACAGCGCGCTGCTGGTCACCTTCGGAGCGGCGGGAATGGGCGTGTTTCCGGCCGCCGAGCTGATCGATCAGAAGCTCACTTCGCGCTACGACGTGAAGCGGGTCGGCCCGTGCGAGGGCGTCGAGGAACACTTCTTCGCCATCGGCACTGAAAAGAAGGTAGCCCACCCTTACGTGCAGCGCATCTTGCCGGGCGGGCGCTGAGGCGCTGCTCGCAGCGCACAAAAAAACACCGGCCGCTTTCGCGGCCGGTGCGGTTCAGCGGGACGGTCGCTGAGGCGTCAGAACTCGTCCAGCCACTTCAGTGCCGGCGCCTTGAAGTTGCCCTTGCCGCGCTCGCCGTTGACCGACTCGGTGCTCATGGCGAACAGCAGCGTGGTGTAGGCCACCGCGTCGGAGTTCACGTCGAGGGCCGTGAGGCTGACGTTGGCAAAGGTGTCGCAGGCCAGGTGGTAGCAGGGGTCGTACGGGGCGCCGGCCGTGCCGCCCCAGATCGCCGCTTCAGCCGCCGTCTTCACGCCCTCGGCGCCGGTGAACAGGCCACCGGCGGGAATGCCGTTGGCAATGAACGGCCCGTAGTCCGAACGGCCGCTGAAGTCGGTGCCTTTGAACGGGATGTTGCGCTCGGTATAAAAGGCCTCGAACGCCTTCTCGATCTGCGCCGAGCCACCCGGGCCAGGGCCGGCACCGGTGGCGTCGGAATCGTTGCCGTCGTAGATGAAGAACACGTGGGTGGGCGAGCCGATCATGTCGAAGTTGAGGTACAGCGCGATGCGGGCTTTCTCTTCGGCGCTCAAGCCGGCGACGTAGGCGGTCGAGCCGACCAGGCCGGCTTCTTCAGCCCCCCACCAGGCGAAGCGCAGCTTGTTGCGCGGCTTGACCTTGGCCATTTGCAGGGCGGTCTCCAGGATCGCGGCGCTGCCCGAACCGTTGTCCTGGATGCCCGGCCCGCGCTGCACGGAGTCGAGGTGCGCACCGACCATCACGACATTGTTCGGGTCGCCGTCGCGCGACTCGGCGATCACGTTGTACTGGGTGACGTTCTCTGGCGGCGCCAAGGTGATGGCGGCTCTCGCGCCTGGCTGCGCGAGGGCCTCGCCGTTGGCGAACGAGGCACCGACGACAGGGATCGTGACGGGGGGAGCCCCCAGCGGCAGCGGCAACAGCGTGCCGACGATGAGCGCCTCACGCGTGGGATCGTTGCCCTGGTTGAAGATGATCACCGCCGAGGCGCCGGCCGCCTGAGCGTTCACCGCCTTCACGGCGAAGGCGCAGGTGCCGCGTTGCACGAGGGCGATGTTGCCGGCGGGAAAGCCCGCGAAGTCGACGGCTTCGCACCCGCTGGTGCTCGCGCGCGGCGGCACCAGATTGATGTCGACCGCCGTGACCGCAGCGCTGACATTGCCATACCCGCTGCCCGTGAAGGCGCCGGTTTCGTAAGAGGCCGATATCGGCGCGGTCTGCTGCAAGGTCGGCAATGCCACGTACACGAACGGGAATGCATTGCGCGTGACGTTGTAACCCGCCGCCACCAGCTTGCCGACGATGTAGTCGACGCTCTGGTCGTAGCCCGGCGTGCCGGCCGCGCGCACGCCGCCGTTGGCATTGGCAATGTTCTGCAGCGCCTGCTGGTGGGCGCGCACGCCGTCCAGCGTCACGCATTCGAGCAGCTTGTTGAAGGTGTTGTTGACCCGGCCGGCGCAGCCGGTGGCTCCCAACGCCTCGGCCCGAGCTGTGGCGGCTTCGGCCGATGCGGTCGAAGTGCTGTCGCCGCCGCCACCGCAGCTTGCCAGTGCGAAAGCGGCTGCCGCCGCCGCTGCGCTGCGCCAGCTTGGCGCGCTGCGGCGTGTGGCCCGATCCCTGTGAGCTGGATTCATCTTCGACTCCTTGTGGCAGGGGGAGAGTTGCGGCCGAAGATGGCCCCTGCAGCCAGGTTCGGTCGGGTGCGGAAGGGTTTCAGTATGGTCCGCAGGCGCCCGCGATGTATCCCTGAAACCCCTTGCCCGCTGCGCACGGCGCGTGTCAGCTTGCCTGGCCCTGCAGAAGTTCGAGCAGCACGGGCACAGGGGGCGGGCGCAGTTCGCCCAGTTCGATCGAGGCCGCAAGCCGCGCGCATGCTGCGTCGGCCGCGGCATCGCTGGCCGCATGCACCCAAGCCAGCGGTTCGCCGAGTTCGACACGCTGGCCGAGGCCCACCACGTCCGAGAAGCCGACCCGGTGATCGACCGCATCACCCGCCTGGCGCCGCCCACCGCCGAGTTCGATCACGGCCAGGCCGATGTCGCGCGTGGCGATGCGTTGCACCCAGCCGGCGTGTGCTGCTGCGACCGGGCGCTGCACCGGCGCGGCTGCCAGGTGCGTTGCCGGCCGTTCGCAAAAGTCGCTGGGCCCGCCCAGCGCCGCCAGCATGCAGGCAAAGTGCTCCAGCGCCGCGCCGCTGGCCAGCGCCCGGTCCACGCGCACCAGCGCAGCGTCGCGGTCGGCGGCCAGGCGGCCGATCAGCAGAAGCTCGGCGCTCAAGCTGCGCGTCAGGTCGAGCAAGCGCACATCGCGCCGCGTGCCTTGCAGGAACTGCAGCGCTTCTTGCACCTCGACGGCGTTGCCGCAGGCGTGGCCGAGCACCTGGTTCATGTCGGTGATCCAGGCGCGCGTGGGCAAACCCGCGCCGCATGCCACGTCCACCAGCGAACGCGCCAGCGCCTGCGCCATCGGCACGGTGGCGGCAAAGGCGCCGTTGCCGGTTTTCACGTCCATCACCAGGCCGTGCAGGCCGGCGGCGAGTTTCTTGGACAGGATGCTGGCGGTGATCAGCGGCAGCGACTCGACCGTCGCGGTCACGTCGCGAATCGCATACAGCCGGCGGTCGGCCGGTGCGATGTCTGCGGTGGCGCCGACGATCGCGCAGCCGGCCGTGCGCAAAGCGCTGCGCAGCCGCGCGATGTCGGGCGCGGTCTGGTAACCCGGGATGCTGTCGAGCTTGTCCAAGGTGCCGCCGGTGTGGCCCAGGCCGCGGCCCGAGATCATCGGCACGAAGCCGCCGCAGGCCGCGACGATGGGAGCCAGCATCAGGCTGACCTTGTCGCCCACGCCGCCGGTGGAGTGTTTGTCGAGCAGTGGGCCGGGCAGGTTCGCGCCGGCCCAGTCGAACACGCCGCCGGAGCGAGTCATGGCCAGCGTCAGCGCCACCGTCTCGGCGCTGCTCATGCCGTTCAGGCAGATCGCCATCGCCAGCGCCGCGGCCTGGCCCTCGCTCCACGAGCCGTCGACCAGGCCGCGCACGAAGGCGTCGATCTGCTCGCCGCTCAACGCGCCTCGGTCGCGCTTGTGGCGGATGATTTCCTGCGCGAGCATCGCGGGTTCCGCTCGGCTCAGTAGCTGCCCGGCGCCGCGCTCGTGCCCAGGTTCGCGCCCGCGCCGCGCTCACCCAACACGGCCTCGATGTCGTTCAGCAGGCTGCTCGCGCCGATTCGAAAGCGCGCCGGCACCAGCGCCTGCGGGCCCAGCAGTTGTGCGCACAGGTCGATGTAGACAGCCGCATCGGCCACCGTGCGGATGCCGCCCGACGCCTTGAAGCCGACTCGCCCGGCCGCCTGCGGCGATGCGGCAATCGCCTCAAGCATCGTGCGCGCGGCCAACGGCGTGGCGCTGACGGGCGTCTTGCCGGTGCTGGTTTTCAGGAAGTCGGCGCCGCAGTCCAGCGCCATTCGGCAGGCGCTGTCGATCAGCGCGGCATCGGCCAGCACGCCGGTTTCGAGGATCACCTTCAAGGTTAGTCCGTCGCAAGCGCGCCGCACCGCCTGCAGCAGTTGCGCCGGGCGCAGCGTGTCGCCCACCATCAGCGCCGCGAACGGCAGCACCACGTCCACCTCTTGCGCGCCGGCCTGCACGATGGCCGAGGTGTCGCGCACCGCACGCTTGAGGTCGGCACTTCCGTCCGGAAAGTTCGCCACCGCCGCCACACGAATGTGCGCCGGCAAGCGCGCACGCGCGAACGCCGCGAAACGCGGCCACACGCACACCGCCGCCACGGCAACATCGGCGCCGCGGGGGCCGTGCAGGCCCTGGGCGCGCTCGCACAGGCGCGCCACGTCGGCCTCGGTGTCGGCGTCGTTCAGGCTGGTCAGGTCCAGGCAGGCCAGCGCGGTGCGCGCGGCGGAGTGCAGATCGGTGCTGTCGGTCATGGGGAGGTGGGCGGCAGTTCGATGCCCGCGATGATGCCTGCCAGCAGCGCACCGGCCTCCGCACTTGCAGCCTCCGCCTGCGCCAGCGTGTGGGCATGGCTCAACACTTCGTCCGACAGGCCGGCCGCCATGTTGGTGATCAGCGAGATCGCCAGCACGCGCATGCCGGCGTGGCGCGCCACGATGGTCTCGGGCACCGTGCTCATGCCCACCGCCTGTGCGCCCAGGCGCTGCGCCATGCGAATCTCGGCCGGCGTCTCGAACTGCGGGCCCAGGAACCAGGCGTACACACCCTCGTGCAGTGGTATGCCGCGGGCGTGCGCCACGGCCTGCGCACCGGCGCGCAGTGCAGCATCGTAGGCGCCCGCCATGCCGACGAAGCGCTCGGCGCCGGTCTCGCCGACGAGCGGTGAACGCTGCGGCAGGTTCAGGTGGTCGCTCACCAGCATCAGCGCACCCGGGCGCATGGTCGTGTCGGCGCTGCCGGCCGCGTTGGTCTGCACCAGCACCTCGCAGCCGAGCGCGCGCAGGGCACGCAGCGGCAATTTCATGCCGTCCACCGCGCCGGTTTCGTAAGCGTGCTGGCGCCCGCTCAGCACTGCCACCTCGTGCGCACCCAGGCGCCCCAGCCACAACTCGCCGGAGTGGCCGGCCACGCCGGCGGCTGGAAAGCCGGGCAAAGCGGTGTATGGAATGCGCCGCGCATCGGTGATGTGCCGGGTGGCGCCGCCCCAGCCCGAACCCAGCACAACCGCGATACGCGGCTGCGCACCCGGCGCATGGGCGCGAATCTGGGCGACGCAGGCTGGGGTCATCGAAGGGTCTTCCGTGAAGTGGTGCTCATCGTAGCGGCCGCCGGGCCAGCCGCCCCTCAACTTCATCGAATGGCGGTCGATAACCGGCTTGTTCGGCCGATCGTGGCAGGGCCTGCCGGGTGACGATCGCTGAAGCCCGTCAAGAGGCTCCTCTGTCTGTCACCCCTGAGGCTTACCGAGACAACTTCATGGTTTCTCTTGCCGCCGAATCCAATGGCGATCTTCCCGCTCCCCAGGCAGCCGGGACCGATGCGTCCGGCCGCAGTGCGTCGCAACGCGTGCTGATGCTGCAGGCCGGCGTGTTGTCGCAAGCCGGCTTCGCCCCGGCGGCCACCGCGTTTGCCACCGCGCTGGCCAGCGAGTTCGGCTGCAGCCGGGTGAGTTTCGGCTTCGTGCGTCGCCGGTTGGTCGAAGTGGCTGCCATGTCGCACGGCCAGGGTGGGCCGCTGGTGGGCGAAGTGGTGGATACGCTGGCCGGCTTGATGGACGAAGCGGTGCAGCAAGGCGCCAGCGTGCAGTTGCCGGTGCGGCCGGGCGCACGTTCGCTGATCCGTGTGGCCCACGCCAAACTGCTGCAGCGCCAGGGCGGCGCGATCGTGAGCGTGCCGCTGATGCACCGCGGCGCGGCGGTCGGCGCGGTGTGCTGCGAGTGGCCCGGCCTGCCCAGTGGCTTCGAGGCCCAGGTTCGCAGGATCGAGACCATCGTCAACCTGGTCGGCCCGGTGCTGCACCTGATGCGCCTGAACGAGGCGCCGCTGCACGAACGTGCCGCAGGCGCATTGCGACGGGCCTGGCGCCGGGCCAGGGCGCACGACCGGCGGGTCCAGCTTGCGCTGGCCGGCCTGGCGCTTCTGTTGGGGGCCGCTTGCGTCGTGCCGCTGCCCTATCGCGTGGGCGGGCACGCCCGCATCGAAGGGGCCGAGCAGCGTTCGCTGGTCGCGCCGACCGACGGGTTCCTGAAGATGGCCCACGTGCGCCCGGGCGACCGCTTCACCCAAGGCCAGGTACTGGTCGAGATGGCCGACCAGGACCTGGCGCTGCAACGCCGCAAATGGGCCAGCGAACTCGGCCAGCAGGAAAGTGCGCACGCCGTGGCGCTGGGGCGCGCCGACCGGGCCGCCATGGTGATCGCGCTGGCGCGTGCCGAGCAGGCCCGCGCGCAACTCGCCCAGGTCGATGCCGACATCGCGCGCGCCAGCGTCGTTGCGCCGTTCGACGGCGTGGTGATCCAGGGTGACCTGGCTCAGGCGGTGGGCTCGCCGCTGGAGCGCGGCAAGCCGCTGCTGCTGGTGGCGCCAGGGGCGGCCTTCCGGGTGATCGTCGGCATCGACGAACGCGATGTCGCCGAGCTGCAACCCGGTCAACCGGGCCAGCTGGCGCTGTCGGCTCTGCCCTGGGACACGCTGCCGCTGCGCGTGGTGCGCGTGACGCCGATTGCGCGCAGCGTGGACGGCAACAACGTTTTCGAGGTCGAGGCTGAACTCGCGGTCGGTGCGGTCGCTGCGGCCGTTGTGCGCCCGGGCCTGGAAGGCGTGGCCAAGATCACCGTCGCCGAACGCCCGCTGGTCTGGGCCTGGGGCCACCGCGCCGCCGAATGGTTGCGCCTGAAGGCGTGGGCGTGGTGGGCGTGAGCACGGGGTCGTGATGACAGAACCGCTGTTCAGCCCGCGCTGGTACCGCGTCAACAATTTGCTGCCGCAACTGCGGCCGCAGGTCGAGTTGCGCCGGCAAGACCAGCGCGGCGTGGCCTGGTTTCTGCTGATCGACACCACCAGCGACGACGTGCGCCGCCTGAACCGGCTGGGTTATGAATTCGTCGGCCGCTGCGACGGCAGCCAGACCGTGCAGGAGGTCTGGGACAGCCTGCTCGCTGCCCACCCCGAAGAGGCGATGACGCAGGACGAGGTGGTTCGGCTGCTGATCGCGCTGCACGAACGCGGGCTGATCGAGTTCGACGTCGCGCCCGACGTCGAATCGATCTTTCGCAACCGTGACGTGCAACGCCGGCGCCAGCGCGTGCGCGGCATCAACCCGCTCGCGTTCCGCCTGCCGCTGGCCGACCCGTCGAAGTGGATCGAGACCCTGGCGCCCTTGGCGCGCGTGTTGTTCACTGGCCGCGCGCTGGTGGTGTGGACCGTGGCGATCCTGTTCGCCGTGCTCGCCGCCGCGTTGCACTGGGGCGAACTGTGGGCCCACGGCACGCGGCTGCTGGCTTCACCGCGCTACCTGTTCCTGAGCTGGCTGCTGTTCCCGTTCATCAAACTGCTGCACGAGCTGGCGCATGCGCTGGCGGTGCGGCGCTGGGGCGCCAGCGTGCACCAGGCCGGCATCAGCCTGATGCTGCTCACGCCAGTGCCGTTCGTCAACGCGTCGGGGGCCGACGGCTTTCGGCACCGCCACCAGCGTGCCATCGTCAGCGCGGCCGGCATCATGGCCGAGCTGGCGGTGGCGGCCGTGGCGCTGGCCGTGTGGCTGCTGGTGCAACCCGGCCTGCTGCGCGACCTGGCCTTGTTGACGATGCTGATCGGCGCAGCCTCCACGTTGCTCGTCAACGGCAACCCGCTGATGCGTTTCGACGGCTACTTTTTCCTGTGCGACGTGCTCGACCTGCGCAACCTGAGCGTGCGCAGCGGGCGCTGGTGGTCCGAGCGCCTGAGCGACCTGCTTGGCTCGCCGGTGCCGGCCACGCTGGAGGCGCTGCCGGGTGAGCGCAAGTGGCTGATCGTTTATGCGCCGCTGGCCACCGCCTACCGGCTGGCCCTGGCGCTGACCATCGGCCTGTGGGTCGGCAGCCATTCGGCGCTGGCCGGCGCTGCGCTGGGCGGATTCATGTTGTACGACAGCGTGCTGCGCCCGGTGGCCGGCGGGCTGCGCTCGTTGGCACGGGCCGGCCGCGCGCGCTTGTTGTGGCGCGGCGGCGCGCTGGCCACTTGTGTGATCGCGCTGGTCGCGCTGGTGCCGGCGCCGTTCAGCACCCAGGCCCAAGGGGTGGTGTGGCCGCCCGAGCAGGCGCAGCTGCGCACGGGGGTGGACGGTTTCGTCGATTCCTTCTCTGCCGTCGACGGCCAACGGGTGCAGGCGGGCGACCTGATCGCCACCTTGCGCGACGAGCGGCTCGAGGCCGAACGCGCGAGCCTGGTGGCCGACGCGACCGACCTGGAAGTGGCGATGTTCCAGGCCATCACCGCGGACCCCGAGCGAGTGCCGGCGCTGCGCGAGAAGCTCGCTTTCAGCCATGCCGAAGTGGCCCGCAACCAGGACAAGCGTGCCCGGCTGCAGGTGCGCGCCCAGGCCGATGGTGTGCTCGTTCTGCCGCGCCAGGCCGACCAGCTCGGCAGCTACCGCAAGAAGGGCGAACTGCTCGGTTACCTGCTCACCGATGCGCCGCTCACGGTGCGCGTGGCGCTGCCGCAAGAGCAGGCCGAGCTGGTGCGGCGCCACGCCGACATCGGCGCGTCTGTCGCTGTGGCTGATGCTGGCGCCGCTGCGGGCACGAAGGACGGTATCGGCACGATTGGCCCGCTCGGCCCGCTCGGCACCCACGAGCTGAAGGGCAGCGCGATCGGCGTGCGCTTTGCCGAAGAGGGCTGGCGCCCGCGCGAAGGCCGGTTGCGGCGCGACCCGGGCGGCGCGGTCATGCAGTTGCCCAGCGCCGCGTTGGGCCAGCCCGGTGGCGGCGACATCGCCGTCGACCCGGCCGACAAGGACGGCCTGACCCCGCAGGGGCCGGTGGTGCTGCTCGACGTCGATCGCACGCCAGGCCGTGCGCAGCTTGCAGCAACTGCTGCTGCAGCACGTCAACCCCGGCGGCTGAACGAAAGCGCCCATCAACATGCGCCTCGACGACGCCACCCTTCTGCCCGTGCCCGGCATGCGCTGGGGCGACTACCCCGAGCTCGCCGAGCCCGTCGACCCCGCTGCCGCCGCCGCGCCGAGGCGCGGCCCCGGCGTGCCGAGCGCGCGCGAGACCCGGCGACGGCTGGCGCGCGTGCGCGACTGGGGCCTGGTCTGGCGCGAGCTGCCCGACGGCGCCTTCAACGCTCACCAGGTCGCGCTGCAACTGGACATCGCCCAACACGGCTTGCACGGTCTGCAGGGCGAAGTCGGCGAGCGCTGCTGCGCTTTCGTCGCCGAGGCGGCGCGTCGCAGCCTGGGCAAGACCGCGTACGACGTGCAACTGATCGCGGCCATGCACATGCTCGACAACCGGCTGGTCGAAATGGCCACCGGCGAAGGCAAGTCGCTCGCCGTCGCGCTGGCCGCGGCGATGGGCGCGCTGGCCGGCATTCCGGTGCACGTGCTGACGGCCAACGACTACCTCGTCGCGCGCGACGCGCAGACCTTTCGGCCCCTGTTCGACTCCCTCGGGCTGGGCGTGGCCGCGGTGGTGGCGGCCATGCCGCCCGCAGCGCGCCGGCTGGCCTACGGGCACGCGGTGGTTTACGTCACCGCCAAGGAACTGGTGTTCGACTATCAGCGCGACCGGCTCCAGGCCGGCGCCGGCCAAGGCGCGCTGCAGCGCCGGGTCGGCGACTTGGTTGGCGACCTGACCGGCGCCCCGTCGGGCCGCCTGCTGCGCGGCCTGTGCATGGCCATCGTCGACGAGGCCGACAGCATCCTGATCGACGAAGCGCGCACCCCGCTGGTGTTGTCGCGCGAAGTCGATGCCGGCGCCGGCCGCGCCTTCCTGTGGCAGGCCTGGGCGCTGTCGGGCAAGCTCGACGCACAAACCGATTTCGAGCTGTTGGCCGCCGAGCACAGCGTGCGCCTGACCGACGCCGGCCGCGCCCGCATTGCCGAACTGGCCGCCGCGCTGCAGCCGGTGTGGAAGAACACCCGGCACCGTGAAGACACCATCACCACCGCGCTGACCGCGCGCCACCTGTTGCAGCGCGACCGCGACTACGTGGTCAGTGAACCGGCCGGTGACCGCGCCGGTGACCGCGCCGGTGATCGGGCCAGTGATCGGGTCAGCGCGGGCGGCCGCTCCAGCGCCACGATCTCGATCGTCGACGCCACCACCGGGCGCATCGCCGAAGGGCGGCGCTGGTCTGGCGGCCTGCATGCGCTGATCGCGATCAAGGAAAACGTGCGTGCCGAGGCCGAGCTCGAAACCCTGGCGCGCATCACCTTCCAGCGCTTCTTCCGGCGCTACCACCGCTTGGCCGGCATGAGCGGCACCCTGCTCGAAGCGCGCGCCGAACTGGCGCAGGTCTACGGCCTGGCCACGGTGACGGTGGCGCCGCGCCTGCCGAACCAGCGCGAGCAGTGGCCCACGCGCTGCTTCACGAGTGACGCAGCTCGCTGGCGCGCCGTGGTCGAGCGCACCCGCCGGCTGGTGGCCTGCGGCCGGCCGGTGCTGATAGGCACCGAGTCGGTGGCCGACTCGAGCCTGTTGGTCGGCTTGCTGCATGCCGCGGGCATTGAGCCGGCCTTGTTGAACGCGCGCTTCGACGGCGACGAAGCGTTGCTGGTGGCGCAAGCCGGCCGCGCGGGCCAGGTGACCGTCTCGACCCACATGGCCGGCCGCGGCACCGACATCACGCTCGACGCGCGCGCGCTGCGCCACGGCGGTCTGCACGTGATCTGCTGCCAGCACAACCCTTCCCGCCGGCTCGACCGCCAACTGTGTGGACGCGCCGGCCGGCAGGGCCAGCCGGGCAGTGCCGAGGTCTGGCTGTCGCTCGAGTCGCCGCTCTTTTCAGCCTGCTTGTCCAGCCGGTTATCCAGCGACTTATCCAGCCGCTTGCCGAGCCGCTTGCCGAGCCGCTTTTCCGACGGTGGCGGGTCCCACCCACTGCTGAGAATCGCGCACGCGTTGGCCAGCGCCGACGAACTCCGCCTGCCGGCGCCCCTGTTGGGCCAGGCGCTGCGCTGGCAGCAGCGCTGGCTCGAAGCCGGGCAGCGCCGCGCCCGCGCCAGGCTGCTGCGCGATGACTGTGAATTCGACCAGCGGCTGTCCTTTTGCACGCCCCGATGACTGAGCCTGGAGACACCATGTTGCCCCTTTCAACCCGCCGATCCCTGTTGTGCTGCGCACTCACCGGCCTGCTGTGTGCGGCGGTGCCCTGGGCTGCCCAGGCCCAGACCGCCGGGCTGCTCGCCTGCCTGATCCTGCCCGAGCGCGTGGCCGACCTGGGCAGCGCGGTCGTCGGCGTGGTAGAGGAGGTGACCGTCGAACGCGGAGCGCTGGTCAAACAGGGCCAGGTGCTGGTACGGCTGCGCGCCGACGTGGAACGCGCCAACACCGGCGTGGCCCGTTCGCGGGCCGACAGTGAGGGCGAACTTCGCGCCGCCACCGCGGGCCGCGACCTGGCGCAGCAAAAGCTCGACCGCACCCGTTCGCTGGCAGCACAGAACTTCATCTCGACCCAGGCGGTCGAGCAGGCCGAGGCCGAATTCCGCGTCGCCCGCGAACGCATGCAGCAGGCGCGCGACCAGCAGGGCACCAGCGTGCGCGAGGTGTCCAGCGCGCAGGCGCACCTGGCGCTGCGCGTCGTGCGCAGCCCGTTCGACGGCGTGGTGACCGAACGTTTCGTGCACCCCGGCGAAAGAGTCGAAGAAAACCCGCTGCTGAAAGTGGCTGCGCTCGGGCGCCTGCGTGTCGAGGTGGTGGCGGCCACGCCGCTGTTCGGCAGCCTGCTGGTCGGGCAGGAGCTGAGCGTGCAGCCCGAACTGACCGGTGCGACAGCGCGCGCGGCGCGCATCGTGCAGATCGACCGCGTGCTCGAGCCGGCCAGCAACACGTTTCGGATGCGCCTGGAACTTCCCAACGACGACGGAAGCCTGCCGGCCGGGCTGCGCTGCAAGGCCTTCATCGGCAAACCCGCCGATGCGGCCAAGGAGCCCGAGCGGCTGCACCACGACCTGTCGGCCGCCGCCACAGAGCGCCAGGCCCGGCCTGCCGGCGCCGCGCAGATAACACGCTGACCCCACGGAACCCGCATGCGCCCGCCGCCGCCACGCAGAGCCATCCTGGAGGATCTGGAGCCGCGCATCCTGTATTCGGCCGACCACCCGGCCGCGCTGCTGGCGGCCACGCTGAACCCTGACGCCCCGAACGGCGCGCCCGCCCAGCAGGTGGCGCTGCAAAGCGCGCCGCAGCAGCCAGCGGTTGCCAACGAAATCGTCTTCATCGACGCGCGCGTGGATGACCGCGACGTGCTGCTCGCCGACATCGCCGCGCAGGCGGCCGCGGGCCGCCAGATCGAAGCGATCGTGCTCGACGCCGAGCGCGACGGCATCACGCAGATCGGCGACGCGCTCGCGGCACGCGGCACACGCGGCACGTTTGGCGCAGTGCACCTGATTTCGCACGCTGCCGAGGGCATGGCGCTGGCCGGCAACACCTGGCTCGACGAGACGACGCTGATCACGCGCGCGGGCGACATCGCCGGCTGGGGCGCGCACCTCGCCGCCGGCGCCGACCTGATGCTCTACGGCTGCGACGCCGGTGACGGCAGCGACGGCGCAGCGCTGGTCAACGGGCTGGCGGCGCTGACCGGCGCGAACGTGGCCGCAAGCGACGACGCGACCGGCGTTGCGAGCCGCGGCGGCAACTGGACGCTCGAGGTCACGAACGGCGCCATCGAGGCGAAGAGCGCGATCGACTACAGCGGACAGGCGCTGTGGAACCACGTGCTGAATACCTATGTCGTCACCAACGCCGCCAATGGTCTCAACTCGTTGATCGCTGCGATCAGCAACGCCAACAGCAATCCCGGCGCGGATCTGATCACGTTCAACCTTGCCGGCACCGGCATCCACACGGTCGCAGCTGGCCTCAACCTGCCAAGCATCACCGGCACCGTGACCATCGACGCCACCACCGACGACAGTTTTGCCGCCAACGGCAATCGGCCGGCGATCGTTCTGAGCGGCGGCGGCACGTTGGTCACCGGATTTCGCCTATTTGCCGGCTCGGACGGCAGCACGATCCGCGGCTTCGTGATCAACGGCTTCACGGGCAACGCCATCGAGATCAATGCCAGCAGCGGCAACACCATCGTCGGCAACTGGGTGGGCCTGAACACCGCAGGCACCGCGGCATTCGCCAATGGCGGCAACGGCATCAACATTGTCAACGCGGCCAGCAACGTCATCGGCGGCAGCGCGAGCGCAGACGGCAACGTCATTTCCGGCAACACCGGCAACGGCATCATCGTCTCCGGCGAGAGCAGCGACAACAACGTCATCCGCGGCAACCGCATCGGCGTGAACGTGGCTGGCACCGGGACGATCGCGAACGCCGACGACGGCATCGAGATCACCGGCGGCGCCGACGGCACCGTGATCGGCGGCACCGGCGCCGGCGAGGGCAACTGGATCGCCGGCAACACCTGGCACGGCATCAACGTCACCTCGACGGGCACGGGCACCAGCGGCACCGTGATCCAGGGCAACCGCATTGGCACCGACCTGACCGGCAGCCTCAACTGGGGCAACGGCCGCGCGGGCATCTCGCTGGACACCGGCACGAGCGGCACGCAGATCGGCGGCACGGCCACAGCGGCCGGCAACATCATCGCGTTCAGCGGCCAGCTCTCGGGGTCGGACAACGACGGCGTGGTCGTGATCGGCACAACGAGCACCGGCAACTCGATCCTCGGCATCGCGATCTACGGCAACGTCGGGCAAGCCATCGACCTCGGCAACGACGGCGTGACCGCGAACGACGTCGGCGACGCCGACACCGGCGCGAACGACCTGCAGAACTTTCCGGTGCTCAGCGCCGCCACCACGACCGGCAGCAACACGACGATCACCGGAACGTTGACCTCGGCGGCCAATACCAGCTACCGGATCGAGTTCTTCTGCAACGAGCCCGCTTATGCCGACACGAACGGCGAAGGCCAGGTGTTCCTCGGCGCGGTGTCGGTCACGACCGACGGCTCGGGCGTCGCGGCGATCAGCGCCCTGCTGGCCACCATCCTGACCAGCGGTGACCGCATCAGCGCCACCGCGACCGACGCGAGCGGAAACACCTCGGAGTGCGCGGCCAACGTCACGGCAGTGCTCAACAACGCGCCGGTCGGTACCGCCAACACCGTCACGACGAACGAAGACACGCCGTTGACGTTCGCCGCAGCCGACTTCGGCTTCACCGATGCGGACGGGGGCGACAGCCTGAGCGCGGTGCGAATCGACACTTTGCCCGGGGTCGGAAGCCTGACGCTTTCGGGCGTGGCGGTCACGGCCGGGCAGGTGATCACAACGGCCAACATCGGCAACCTCGTGTTCACGCCGGTGGCGAATGCGAACGGCGCCGGGTACGCGGGCTTCACCTTCAGCGTGCGCGACCAGGTGGACGCATTCGATGTGGCACCAAAGGCGATGACGATCGACGTCACGCCGGTCAACGATGCGCCGGTCGGCACGGCGAACACGGTCACTACGAACGAAGACACGCCATTGACCTTTGGCGCAGCCGACTTCGGCCTCACCGATATCGACGCGGGCGACAGCCTGAGCGCGGTGCGGATCGACACATTGCCGGGTGCCGGCGCATTGACCTTGTCAGGTGTGGCCGTCACGGCCGGGCAGGTGATCACCGCCGCCAACATCGGCAATCTCGTGTTCACCCCGGGGGCCAACGCGAACGGCGCCGGCTACGCTGGCTTCACGTTCAGCGTGCGTGATCAAGGCGGCGCTTATGACAGTGCGCCGAAGACGATGACGGTCAACGTGACCGCGGTCAACGACACGCCGGTCGGCACGGCCAACACGGTCATCACGAACGAAGACACGCCGTTGACTTTCGCCGCAGCCGACTTCGGTTTCACCGATGTGGACAGCGGCGACAGCCTGAGCGCGGTTCGGATCGATACCTTGCCCGGGGCCGGTGCATTGACTCTTTCGGGCGTTGCCGTCACGGCAGGCCAGGTAATCACGGCTGCCAACCTGGGCAACTTGGTCTTCACGCCAGCAGCCAACGCGACCGGTGCCGGGTACGCGAGCTTCACATTCAGCGTGCGTGATCAGGCGAGCGCGTACGACGCAGGACCGAAGACGATGACGGTCAACGTGACTGCGGTCAACGATGCGCCGGTCGGCACGGCCAACACCGTCACGACCAACGAAGACACCCCTTTGACGTTCGGCGCGACCGACTTCGGCTTCACCGATGTGGACGCGGGCGACAGCCTGAGCGCGGTGCGCATCGACACTTTGCCCGGGGTCGGAAGCTTGACCTTGTCGGGCGTGGCCGTCATCGCCGGGCAGGTGATCACGGCTGCCAACCTGGGCAACTTGGTCTTCACACCAGCAGCCAACGCGGCCGGTGCTGGGTACGCGAGCTTTACCTTCAGCGTGCGTGATCAGGCGAGCGCGTACGACGCAGCGCCGAAGGCGATGACGATCAACGTCACGGCGGTCAACGATGCGCCGGTCGGCACAGCCAATGCGGTCACCACGAACGAAGACACGCCGCTGACTTTCGCTGCGGCCGACTTCGGTTTCACCGATGTGGATGCTGGCGACAGCCTGAGCGCCGTGCGCATCGACACACTGCCGGGTGCCGGAAGCCTGACGCTGTCGGGCGTGGCCGTCACGGCCGGACAGGTGATCACGACTGCCAACATCGGCAACCTGGTCTTCACACCAGTGGCGAATGCGAACGGTGCCGGCTACGCGGGCTTCACATTCAGCGTGCGCGATCAATCAGGTGCTTACGACGCGGCGCCGAAAGCGATGACGGTCAACGTCACTGCGGTCAACGACGCGCCGGTCGGCACGGCCAACACGGTCACGACGAACGAAGACACACCGTTGACGTTCGGTGCAGGCGACTTTGGCTTCACCGATGTGGATGCTGGCGACAGCCTGAGCGCCGTGCGCATCGACACCTTGCCCGGCGCCGGAAGCCTGACGCTTTCCGGTGTGGCCGTCACGGCAGGTCAGGTGATCACCGCCGCCAACATCGGCAACCTCGTCTTCACGCCGGCGCTCAACGCAAACGGTGCCGGCTACGCCGGGTTCACCTTCAGTGTGCGCGACCAGGCGAGCGCGTACGACGCAGCGCCGAAGGCGATGACCGTCAACGTCACGGCGGTCAACGATGCGCCGGTCGGCACGGCCAACACCGTCACGACGAACGAAGACACGCCAGTGACGTTCGGCGCAGGCGACTTTGGTTTCACCGATGTGGACGCGGGCGACAGCCTCAGCGCCGTGCGCATCGACACCTTGCCCGGCGCGGGTAGCCTGACCCTGTCCGGGGTGGCAGTCACGGCCGGACAGGTGATCACGACTGCCAACATCGGCAACCTGGTCTTCACACCAGTGGCGAATGCGAACGGTGCCGGCTACGCAGGCTTTACCTTCAGTGTGCGCGACCAATCAGGTGCTTACGACGCGGCACCGAAGGCGATGACGATCAACGTCACTGCGGTCAACGATGCGCCGGTCGGCACGGCCAACACCGTCACCACGAACGAAGACACGCCGCTGACTTTCGCCGCAGGCGACTTCGGTTTCAGCGATGTGGACGCTGGCGACAGCCTCAGCGCCGTGCGCATCGACACCTTGCCCGGGGTCGGCACGTTCACCTTGTCAGGCGTAGCGGTCACCGCCGGGCAGGTGATCACGGCGGCCAACATCGGCAACCTCGTGTTCACCCCGGCGCTCAACGCAAACGGTGCCGGCTACGCCGGTTTCACCTTCAGCGTGCGCGATCAAGGCGGCGTGTACGACGCGGCACCGAAGACGATGACCGTCAACGTCACGGCGGTCAACGATGCGCCGGTCGGCACGGCCAACACCGTCACGACGAACGAAGACACGCCAGTGACGTTCGCCGCGGGCGACTTCGGTTTCAGCGATGTGGACGCGGGCGACAGCTTGAGCGCGGTTCGGATTGATACCTTGCCCGGTGCCGGAACGTTCACCTTGTCAGGCGTGGCGGTCACGGCCGGGCAAGTGATCACCGCCGCCAACATCGGCAATCTCGTGTTCACCCCGGTGGCAAATGCGAACGGCGCCGGGTACGCCGGTTTCGCCTTCAGCGTGCGTGATCAGGGGAGCACGCACGACGCAGCGCCGAAGGCCATGACGATCAATGTCACCGCGGTCAACGATGCGCCGGTCGGCACGGCCAACACGGTCACGACGAACGAAGACACGCCATTGACGTTCGCCGCCGGCGACTTCGGCTTCACCGACATCGACGCGGGCGACAGCCTGAGCGCGGTGCGCATCGATACGCTGCCAGGTGCTGGCACGCTGACCTTGTCAGGCGTTGCAGTTACGGCCGGGCAGGTCATCACGACCGCCAACATTGGCAACCTGGTCTTCACGCCGGCACTCAACGCGAACGGCGCCGGCTACGCCGGGTTCACCTTCAGTGGACGCGACCAAGTGAACGCATTCGACGCAACACCGAAGGCCATGACGATCAACGTCACGGCGGTCAACGATGCGCCGGTCGGCACGGCCAACACGGTCACGACGAATGAAGACACGCCGCTGACCTTCGCCGCAGCCGACTTCGGCTTCACCGATGTGGACGCGGGCGATAGCCTCAGCGCCGTTCGCATCGACACACTGCCGGGTGCCGGCGCGTTGACCTTGTCGGGCGTGGCCGTCACGGCCGGGCAGGTGATCACCGCTGCCAACATCGGCAACCTCGTATTCACCCCGGCGCTCAACGCGAACGGCGCCGGCTATGCCGGTTTCACTTTCAGCGTGCCCGACCAGGCGGGCGTGTACGACCCAGCACCGAAGGCCATGACGGTCAACGTCACAGCGGTCAACGATGCGCCGGTCGGCACGGCCAACACCGTCACCACGAACGAAGACACGCCGTTGACGTTCGCCGCAGCCGACTTTGGCTTCACCGATGTGGACGCGGGCGACAGCCTGAGCGCGGTCCGGATCGACACTTTG
>JANMYQ010000286.1:0-2069 GCA_031382215.1 Methylibium sp. | reverse complement strand
CAGTGGCCAGCCGGTGCATGAGCGGGGTGCTCAAGCCCACATGGCCCATGCACACCACCGCCTGCAGGTGGTGCAGTGGCACGCGCAGCCGCGCTTCGTCACCCACCATCACGCGCAAGGTGTCGTTGTCCAGGCGCAGGTAGCTCTCGGGGGTGGTCACGTACAGGGTGTTGAGCAGTTGCATGGCGGGGCCTATGCGTCGGGGTCAAACAGGCCGGGCAAGGCGCCTGAAGCCTGCAGCCGCAGCAACGCCTCGGGCTGGCAGCGGTCACGCAGTGAGCAGCCTTTGCAACGCCGAACGTCAGTAGTGGGCGGCGGCAGCGTGGCGGAAGCTTGCATCTGGCGGATGGCGCGCACGGTGTCGGCCACCTGTTCACGCAGTGCGGCGGTGATGTTGACTTCGCGCCGGCGGCGCGAGCTGGCGTAGTAGATCGCACCCATGCTCACGCTGCGCCCGGTCATGGCTTCCAGGCACAGCGCCTGCGCGGCCAACTGCAAGTCGTCGCAGGCCGCGATGTCGACCGCCTTGTGCCGCGACCCCTGTTTGTATTCCACCGGGTAGGGTGTGCCATTGGGCTCAAACTCCACCACGTCGGCCTTGCCGATGAGGCCCAGCGCGTCGTGCCAGACCGGCAGGGCGCGTTCAATGCGCAGACCCTTGCGCAGTCCCATGCCGGGCTGGTCTACCAGCGCGTGCACAGCCTGCCCGCGCTGGGTGTGCAGGTTGTCGTCGAAGGCCTGTTCCAGGTGGATCAGCCCGCACTGGCGCGGGCAGTAGGCCCAGTGCTGAAGGGCGGACAGCGGGATAGGGTCGGCATCGTCCATGGTCAGACTTGGGCCAGAGTCGCGCTGCGGAGAAAGCTTGCCGTTGATATCATCGGCATCACTTTGAGCCAACCGGGGTCCGTCATGGCCGACATCGTTCTGCGCAACCTGGAAGATGACTTGAAAGAAAAGCTGCGTCGGCGTGCTGCCGGCAACCAGCGGTCCATGAACGCCGAGTTGCGTGAAATCGTCAGTACCGCGCTGGCTCGGCCACGGCGCAGCAGTCCTGCTGAGCTGAAGCAGCTGGCCGCCGACATCCGCGCACTGAGCGCGGGGCGCCGCCAGACACCTTCTGAAGACCTGCTGCGCGAGAGCCGCGACCAGCGATGAAGTGGGTGGTTGACGCCAGCGTGGCCGCCAAGTGGTTGGCGCCAGAACCCGACACGCCCCAGGCCGAGTCCCTGCTTGCAGACGACCTGATCGCGCCTGACCTGCTGTATGCCGAGGTGGGCAATATCCTGTGGAAAAAACAACTGCGCGGCGAGATGGACGGCGCCACAGCGCAGGTGGGCGCGCGCTGGTTGCTGCAGGTGCCATTGCAGGTGCACGACAGCGCCAGTCTGCTGGCCGATGCACTGGCACTGGCGCTTCAATTGCAGCACCCGGCCTATGACTGTTTCTACCTGGCTTTGGCCCAGCGGCTTGATGCGCCGCTGGTTACTGCAGACAGGAGGCTTCATGCGCGGTGCCATGCGGTTGATGCGGCGGGGTTGGGGAAGCGCGTGCGGTTGCTGGGGGCGGGTTGATACATGCTGTCGTGCCACCTGTCTATTTGGGCCTGATATGTTTACTTACCCGAATTCCTCTGAAGTCGAGGCGACGCACGGCTGTCACTTGGTTTGCGCGGCCACCGTCGGGCCACGACCTTTGAAGCCTGGAGCCAGAGCCTCACTGCAGACCTGAGAGCGCCGCCAATGCGTGGGACTGCGAAATCGCCCGATGGATTGACGGGATGGACGTGGGATTGCGGGCCTGGTTTGGCGCGCACCAAGCGAGAGCCTTACGCGCCAAATCATCCTACTCAGAACCCAGCGATGACTTCTGGAGTGAGCCCTTCAAGGTCACTTCGGGTGATTGCACCGTCAGGATTGACCGTGATTGAGCGGTGCACCTTGGCCGATGAGTACTGGCCCGTCTTGCAATTGTGTTGCCACCAGACCACCGTGAGCACCTCCATGCTGCCGTCGGGCCGCGCTGACGACGCATCGTTCTGGAACAACTTGGGCAAGATGGATTTCAGCACC
>JANMYQ010000211.1:0-38879 GCA_031382215.1 Methylibium sp. | reverse complement strand
GTGCCTGGTGTTCCCAGGTCCACGCGGTGTTGCTGCCGCGGCCGGTCTGGTACTTTTCGAACGAGGCGACCGACGTGACCAACATGCCCGAGTTGCCGTTCGGCCGCAGCGCGGTGTCGATGTCGACCAGCTCGCGCTGTTCATAGACCGCAAGCAGCGCCTCTTGCGGCGCGTGCGCTTCACCCTGGACGGGCTGGAATCGACCAAGGGCGCGATCGCCGAGGTCGAGATGTTCGAGCACCAGACCCTGCACGGCGTGCGTTGGCCAACGCGTTTCTACGAACGCCTGATCCGCCCCGTGCGCATGCCGGTGCACGACTGGAACCTGACCGGGCTGGACATCAACCGCGGCCTGCGTGCGGCCGACCTCGAAGGGCGGGAACTTCGTGGCACCGCATTGACGCGCGCGGCGGCCTTGCCGCGCCGCGCCAACGCCGGCTGAACCTTCGCGTTCATCTGCGGGCTCTCCTGCGCGCTCCCTGCGCGCTCCCTGCGCGGGTGTTCGCCCTCAGGCGCGCTTGAACAGCAGCACCGAGTTGGTGCCGCCGAATGCGAACGAATTGCTGATCGCTGCCTGAAGATCGGGCGCCGCCTCGCCGCCGTTGCTCAGCACATTCAGCCGGCACGCCGGGTCTATCTGCTCGCAATGCGCATTCGGCGGCAAGCGGCGGTGGTGCAGCGCCAGCACTGTGATGGCCGCTTCGAGCGCGCCGGTGGCGCCCAGCAGGTGGCCGTGCAGGGCCTTGGTGGAGCTGACGCGCAGGTGGTCGATGGAGGGCCCCCAGACACTGCACAGCGCCTCGCTCTCCACCACGTCACCCACCGTGGTGGCGGTGCCGTGCGCGTTGCAGTAGCCCACATCACCCGGCTCCAGACCCGCCTGCGCCAATGCCGCGCGCAGCGCCCGCGCCTGCCCTGGCGCGTCGGGCTTGGTCAGGTGCGTGGCATCGCAGCTCAGGCCCGAGCCGGCCAGCTCGGCGTAGATGCGGGCGCCGCGTCGGCGGGCACGTTCGGCAGATTCCAGCACCAGGAAGGCCGCGCCTTCGCCGAGCACGAAACCGCTGCGGTCGGCCGCGAACGGCCGGCACGAACGGGCTGCCTCGCCGGGCGAAAAGCCCGCCAGCGTCTGCATGGCCTGCCAGGCAATGATCACGCCCGGCACGATCAGCGCCTCGCTGCCGCCGGCGATGGCCAGATCGACCTCGCCGCAGCGGATCGCCTTGGCGGCCTCCGAAAGCGCCACGGCCGCCGACGCGCACGCGACCGAATACGTCAGCACCGGGCCTCGTGCGCCGTGGCGCATGGCGACGTGCGCGGCCGGTGCGTTGAGCATGAAGGCGGGGATCGTGAGCGGCTGCACCCGGCCGCCACGGTTGCCCACGGTGTAAGCGGCTTCGAGCGCCGCCGCGCCGCCCATGCCGCAGCCGGCGTAGACGCCGATCCGCTCAGGCGCCGCATCGGCGCAAGCACCGGCCGAGTCCTTCACGGCCAGGTCGGCGGCGGCCACGGCCAACTGGCTGACCCGGTCAACGCCGGCCAGTTGCAGCTTGGTGAACCAGCGCGTTTGATCGAAGTCAACGGTCGCGGCCGCAGCGGGTTTGGCAAGCTCGGGGAAGACCTGGCGCACCGCCGACTCGCCGCGCATCAGCGCCGCAAACACGGCCTCGTGGTCGTCGCCGTGCGGCGAGACCAGGCCGATGCCGCTGACGACGACCATGCTTCGGTTCAGGCTGCGGCGCTCATGCCGTCTGCGATGCGCGGATCTCGTCCACCGCGGCGGCGAGCGCTGCGAGGGTATCGACGTCGGAGTATTTTTCGGGGACCGAAATGCCGTAGTGGTCTTCGACGGTGAACAGAAACTCGACCAGGGTCAGCGAGTCGATGCCGTGGCCGCGCATCGACGCGTTCGGGTCAAGGGCAGACGGTTCGATGCCGTACTTCTTCTGAATCAGGTCCTGGATTTCCTCAAGCGAACTCATAACTCCGACTCCGGCGCGGCGCTTGTGGGCGCTCTCAGGCATGTATGCAAACAACGCGCCACCCGACGCGATTTTCAGAGGCGAATGATAGCCGCTCGTGCCTTTGCGAAGCGCTTGCAGCGCCTACAGCGGCAGGCTGCGCAAGCGCCAGCGCAGCGCCGCCAGCGCGAACAGAATGCCCAGTGGCACGCCGGCCAGCACGTCGAGCACCACGTGCTGCTTGGTGGCCAAGGTGGAGTGCACGATCAGCAGGAACCAGGCGCCGTTGAACACCCGCATCGCCAGCGGCGCGTTCATCTCGCGCACGATGCGATCGATCCAGATGGCCGAGAACATGGCCGTGGCCACATGCAGCGAGGGACAGGCGTTGCCGGTGGCGTCCACGCCCTGCAGCAGCGCGAAGGCGGGGAAGCGCGCCAGGTCGGGGTCGAGCGCCAGCGGCGGCACGGCGGTGGGGAACCAGTAGAAGCAGGCCAGCCCGGTCAGGCACAGAGCGGCCGCCCACAGCCCGTAGACGAGCAACTGGCGAAAGCTCAACAGCAGCCCGGGCGGAATGCCGACGTAGAACCACAAGGTCAGGTAGGCGATCACGCTGCCGGGCTGGAACGGGATGGCCAGGTCCAGCGCCGTCAACGGCATCTGCGTGACCGGGTACACCGGGTTGCGCAGCAAGTGGAAATAAGCGATGAAGAAAACCCACATGAACAGCGATATGCCGATGGCCTTGAGCCACAGGTAGCGCAACATTCTTTGGCGGAGCTGCACGGTCCAGCGACGGCTGTCTGGGGCGGGCGCATGGGAGCGGCTCAACAGGGGCGGGTCGGGTAGCTCCGGCACGAGGACGACGGTGGTGAAAAGGGGCTGGCGGGGTGCGAGGGGGCGGGTTGTCGGGAGATTACCATTGCTCCCGCACCGCCCTCGGCCCACGACTTCCATGCTCCAGGCAAGCCACCCCTTCAAGACGCGCTGCGACTGAATCGGCATGCTGCGCGCCTTGCTTTTCCCCCTGGCCTGGCCGGCGCTGCAGGTTCAATTGCTGCTGCTGGGCCTGATATCGATCAGCTGGAACGCCGTGGCGCTGCTGCTGTACCCGCTGCTGCCGCGCGACACCGGCCGGCGCGTCGGGCGGGCGATGATCTCGTTCGGCTACCGCAGTTTCTGGCGAGTCGCCGCCTTGAGCGGGATGATCCGGCTGCACTCCGATGCGCTCGACGTGCTGCGCGACGAGCCCGGCCTGATCGTCGTGGCCAACCACCCGAGCATGCTCGATGCACTGATGCTGGTGGCGCGCCTGCCGCGCAGCGCCTGCGTGATGAAGGCCAGCCTGATGCGCAACCCCTTTCTGTGGCCGGGCGCGCGGCTGGCGCGCTACATCCGCAACGATTCGCCACACGGCATGGTGCGGCTGGCCGTGGAAGACCTGCAGCGGGGTGGCCAACTGGTGCTGTTCCCGGAAGGCACGCGCACCGTGCGCACCATGCAGAAGCCGGTGAATGCCTTCCGCCCCGGCTTCACCTTGATCGCCAAGCTGGCGCAGGCGCCGATCCAGGCGGTCTTCATCGACACCGACTCGCCCTACCTCGGCAAGGGCTGGCCGCTGTGGCGCCTGCCGCCACTGCCGATCGTGTTCACGGTGCGGCTGGGCCGGCGCTTCGAGCCGCGCGACGACCACGCAGCGCTGCTGGCCGATGTCGAAGCGCACTTCGCCGAAGGCGTCAAAGGCCAGGCCGAGGAGCCTCTCGTGAATATCACACCATCGCGCCGTTGATCGAGATGACCTGCCCGCTGATGTAGGCGGCGTGCTCGGACGCCAGAAATCCCACCAGCGCCGCCACTTCGGCGGCGGTGCCGGCGCGCTTCATCGGCACCAGGCGTTCGATCAGCGCCTTGTCGAACACCTGCTCGGCCATGCCCGAGTCGATGATGCCCGGCGCGACCGCGTTGACGGTGATGCCGCGGCTGGCCACCTCGAGCGCGAGCGCCTTGGTGGCGCTGTTGTGCGCGCCCTTGGCCGCGGCATAGTTCACCTGGCCGCGGTTGCCGGTCAGCGAGGCCACCGACGAGATGTTGATCACGCGCCCCCAGCGCGTGCGGATCATCGGCATCATCAGCGGCTGCGTCACGTGGAAGAATCCGTTCAGCGACACGTCGATCACGTCATGCCACTGCGCCTCGCGCAGCGCCGGGAACACCGCGTCGTCGTGCGTGCCGGCGTTGTTGACGAGGATCTGCACCGGCCCGTCGGCCAGCAGACGTTCACAGGCGGCGTGGGTGGCAGCGCGGTCGGTCAGGTTGAAGGCACAGGCTTCGGCGCTGGCGCCCTCGGCGCGCAGTTGATCGGCCAGCGCCTGCGCGGCCTCCAGGCGCTGGTTCGCGTGCACGATCACGTGTGCACCGTCGCGCGCGAGCTGACGCGCGATCGCCTGGCCGAGCCCGCCGCTGGCGCCAGTGACCAGGGCACGCTTGCGGGTGAATGGGGCAGTGGCTTGATTCATGGTTGATTTGATGGCCGATTCACGGCTGATTCACGGTACGGCGACTGGCGTGTTGAGCACGACCGCCGCGCGCCCTTCGGCGAGCAGGCGGCCACCGTGGTGGGCGGTGAAGGCGTACAGGATCTGGCGCTCGTCGCCGGCCTGGCGCGTGGCGGCAATGCACAGGGCATCGGGCTCGGCCCACGGCAGATCGTGCAGGGTCAGCACATTGAACTGCGCGCCGCGCACGCTGGCCAGGTAACCGGGCCGAACCTCTTGCCCGGCGGCGCGGCCGACCAGCGCGCCGTGCAGCGCCATCGCCTGCGCGGCGTACTCGATCAGCGCCGTGGCCAGCAAGCCGCTGCGGGTGCGCAGCGGGTGCTGGTGATCGCGGTGGTTGTCTGCGAGGCAGACGATCTGCTGCGCGTCCCATGAGGCCAGACCCGCCAGCAGGCACATCGGCCCGCTGTGCGGAATGAGCTCGGCGATGCCGTCGTGGTGCATCAGCATCGTTTGGCCCGCGGCCTGCAAGAGCGGTTCAGGCAGGCGTGCATTCGATGTCGATCTGCAGCGCCAGCGCCGCCAGGTAGTCGATGCGCAAGGAGTGCCCGGCCGCGCGCCGCGCCAGCGCCTGCAACAAGGGCAGCGCGCGAGCGGCCGGTGTGTGGGCGCGCAGGAACTCGAGCGACGCCTCGTTGCAGACGCTGAGCGGCGCGGCACCGGCATTCACCAGCGCAATGTCAAGCTCCGCCAGCGAGGCAGCGCTGGCCTGCGGTGTCAGCAGCAGGGCCAGCCCGAAGCTGTCGGCCAGCGGGCGGGTGGCGTACAGCGGCTCGGGGTAGGGCGTGTCGCTGGCCACCAGCAGCACCGGCGCCTGCAGCGACACGCACTTGGACGCGGCCTCCACCAGCCCGGCTGCGAAGCTGCCGTCGAAGGCGCACAGGCTGGTCGACGGTGCGCGGCTCGCCACCGCAATGTGCCAATAACCCGCCGGCGCGTTGTGCACCGAGTTGGCAAAGCGGGTCGGCGAGATCAGCCGATTGTCGCTGGCCAGGGTTTCGCAGATGGTGTGGCAGTTCGTGCCTTCGCCGCTCGACGACGTGAACACGGTGGCCAGGGTTTGAGGGTCCATCGAGCCGCTCGTCACCGCCTCGTCGGCCACTGCCATCGCGAGCTTGATCGCATCGCCGGCGCGGCGCCGTTCGGCCGCCGGCAATCGGGCCGGCGGGGGTAGCACCGTCTTGGCCGAGGCATGCGGCGCGGTCCCGCTGAGCACCGACTGCGCGCCGGCCCACGAGTCCATTCCAGGCCCGAGCAGGCCCACGCTGTGCACGAAGACCTTCATCGCGCCGCCCCCAGGATCAGGCTGGCGTTGGAGCCGCCGAAACCGAAGGAATTGCTCAGCACGGTGCGCAGCGGTGCGTTGCGGCTGCGCGTCACGTAGTCGACTTGCAAGCTCGGGTCGGGCACCTGCAGGTTCAACCCGCCGGGCAGAAAGCCGTGTTGCAGCGCCAGCAGTGCGATGGCGGCTTCGACCCCGCCGGCCGCGCCCAACGTGTGCCCGGTCGCGCCCTTGGTGGAGCTGCAGGGCACGCGTTGCCCGAATACCGCGCCGACGGCCCGGTCTTCGGAGGAATCGTTGCTCGGCGTCGCGGTGCCGTGCAGGTTGATGTAGTCGATGGCGTCGGCGCCCAAACCGGCGTCGCGCAGCGCGGCCTGCATCGCGGCGATGGCGCCCACGCCTTCGGGGTGCGGCGTGCTCATGTGGTGGCCGTCGTTGCTTTCGCCCACGCCGAGCAGCCAGCCTTGCGGCCGCGCGCTGTCGCGTTGGAGCAGGGCGAAGGCAGCCGCTTCGCCGATCGACAAGCCACGGCGCTGCGCATCCCAGGGCCGGCAGATTTCTGGCGACAACAACTCCAGCGCGTTGAAGCCGTACAAGGTGGTCAGGCACAGGCTGTCGACGCCGCCGACCAGCGCTGCATCGACCAGCCCGGCCTCGATCAGCCGCGCTGCGCTGCCGAACACCTTGGCGCTCGATGAGCACGCTGTCGACACCACCCAGCTCGGCCCACTCAGCGCCAGCGCTTGCGCCACGAAAGCGGCGACCGAGTAGGTGTTCTGCGTGTCGGCGTAATTGAAGTCGGCCGGCAACGCGCCGTCGGGCCCGCGCCGGCGGTAGGCCAGTTCGGTCTGCAGCAGGCCCGAGGTGCTGGTGCCCAGCAGCACGGCCACGCGGTGGGCGCCCCAGCGTTCGCGCGCGGCACGCACTGCGTCGGCAAAACCGTCGGCTTGCAGACCGAGCCAGGCGAGGCGGTTGTTGCGGCAGTCGAACGGGTCCATGCCGGCCGGCAGGCGCACCTCGTCCAGGCCTGGCGCGACACCGAGCCAGGTGGGCAGGTCCACGTCGAGGAAACGCGTCTGGGCCAGGCCGGTGCGGTCTTGCTGCAGCGCCCGCAGAGTGGGCCCCTGGCCGACGCCGAGCGCGCTGGTCACGGTGCTGTGGGTGATCGCCAGCGGTTTCATGCCTCAACCTCCGAGGCGACGTGCATCACTGCGGCAACGGGCGCGGGTGGCGTGGGTGGAGCCACCACGCGCGAGACCAGCAACACGTTGGCGAACGGCGTGCCCTGGCTCATCGGCCGGCTCTCCACGTCGAAGCCGAGCGTGCGCAAGGTGGCAACCCATTGCGTCAGCGGCCGGCCGTACTGCGGCGTCACGCGGTGGCCACGCACGAAGGTCACGACCCTGTCCACCCACTGGCTCACCATGAAGCCGCGCCGCTGCCCGGCATCGCCCACGCGCAGCAACAGCAGGCCGCCGGGGGCCAGTGCGGCGCGCACTCTGGCGAGCACGGCGTCTTGCTCGGGCAGGGTGATGTAGTGCAACACGTCGAGGATGACGGTGGTGTCGCACTCGGGGAACTCGGTGTGGCGCATGTCGCCGCACACGAAGCGGGCCGAATCACCGAGCGCGGCGCGCGCCCGTTCGATGTCCTTGGGCATCAGGTCGATGCCAGTGACCTTGGCGCCCGCCGGTGCCGGGGCCCAGCCCGGCGGCCAGCGGCCGGTGTGCGCAGACTGCTCGGCCGCCTGCAACAGGCTGGCCAGCAGCCCCTGGCCGCAGCCGATGTCCAGCACCCGCGCGCGCGGCGCGATCAGGCCCTGGCTCAGCAAATGCCGGAAGGCGGGGTCCAGGCTGAGCTTGCCGCGTGCAAAGCGCCAGGCAAAGTGGCCGGCGCGGCGGTAGGGCGAACTGGCCACGTCGACCAGCGACGGCCACGGTGCGGCCGTCATGCCACGCTCACTGCAGACACCGCAGCCGGTGCCGCGGCAGGCACGGTGGCCGGCATGGCGTCGGCCAGGGTCACCGCTCGCAGTCCGTTTTGCGTGAAGCGCTGCAGCAGTTCCGGCAGCACCTGAAGCACCACCGCCTGGCCGTCCGGCGTGCGGGCGGCGTTGCCGTCGTGCAGCAGCAGGATGTCGCCAGCCGCCAGGCCTTGGCTCAGCCGTTCGAGCACCCGTGCGGGCTGGCGCTGCACGGTGTCGAAGCCGCGCCGCGTCCAGCTCACCAGTTGCAGGTCGAGCCGCTGCAGCACCGAGCCGAGGAAAGGGTTGCGCAGCCCGGCCGGGGCGCGGAAGAAGCGCGGCAGCTCGCCGGTGTTGTCTGCCAGCGTCTTCTGCGCCAGGCCGATTTCGCGCGCGAAACCGGCGCTGCCCAGGAACGAGAAGTTGTGCGAATGGTGCTCGGTGTGGTTCTGCACGCTGTGGCCCCGGCGCACGATCTCGCGGCACAGCGCGGCGTGGCGGCGCGCGTTCTGTGCGATGCAGAAGAAGGTGGCGCGCGCCGGGTGGGCGTCGAGCAGGTCGAGCACCGCGGGGGTTACGGCGGGGTCGGGGCCGTCGTCGATCGTCAGCGCCACCTCATGGCGCAAGGCTGCTACCTCGGGCAGGCGCACGATGTTGTCGCCCAGCCAGTTGCTGCGTGGCAAGAGCCCGCTGGCGGTGATCACTGCATGGTTCAGGGCCACGGCGCCGAGGGCCCAGGGCCAGGCGGCGGGCGCTGCGGCCACCGTCACGCCGGCGCTCAGGTGGCACACGGCGCTGGCCTTGGCGAGCAGGGCGGGGCGCCAGGGCAGGGCGGGCTTGGTGGGCGAGGGGGGCGGTGCGCGCATGCGGATCACGAATCAAACGACGGTCATCGGGGGCGGCGCAAGCTGCTGAGCGCTCGCCAGGCACAGCGTTCGGCGCGCGCCCGGAAGGCGGCATTTTCCCATAGGCGCGGCCTGCCGCGGCAGGGTTCATCACGATGGCGGCCGGCGAGCTCGGGCTTGTCGCTGATCAGGATGTTGTATCGGGGGGTTCGGCCGGCAGCATGCGCCACCACTCCGAGCGCGGCGCGGCGCCCTCGTCGACCCAGCCGAGCAGTGCGCCCGCCGGGCCGGCTTCGCGCCGCACCAGGTTCAGCAGCACCTGCTCGTTGCGGCTCAGCACAAAGCGCGCGTCGCCGCGCCAGGGCAGGTGCCGGCACAAGCCAGCCAGCATCTGGCCCGGCTGGCTCTGCAAAAAGCTGAACGGCATCGGCATGCCGCCCTCGTTCACCTGGGCGATGGCCGCGAGCGTTGCCCCCACCGGGCCGCGCAGGCTGGCCACGATCAGCAGCGCGCCGGGCGCGAGGTTTTCTTCGCCGGCCTGGTCCAGACACTCCCGTGCGCCGTAGATCGCCAGTTCGGCCCAGGCGCCCAGGCGGCGCGGGCGCTGGCCCAGGCGGGAACACAGGCGGGCGTGCCAGTCGGCCGGGGGGGGATCGCGGTGGTGGGCCAGGGTGCGCCAGGGGGTGGGAGTCATCGAGCCGCCGTGTCTTCCGGCATGCCTTCCAGCATGTCTTCCAGAACCACCGCGGCGTGACCGCCCCCAAAGCCGAGGATCGCGGCCAGGATGTGGCGCAGCCGCGGCGGCGGGTGATCGGCCCAGGGGGCCTGCAGCGCCGGGTCGAGCGGATAGTCGGGTGCAGGCCACGGGCCACTTTCGATGCAGGCCGTCAGCAGTGCGATCTCGGCGGCGCCGGCCGCTCCCAGCGTGTGGCCGAGAAGCGCCTTCAGCGACAGCACCGGTGGCAGCGTGTCGAACACCTGGCGCAGGCCGGCCAGTTCGGCAATGTCGTTGAGGCCACTGCCGGCGGCCTGCAGCTTGATCAGGTCGATCTGCTCCGCCTGCAGCCCGCTGGCGGCGAGCGCCTGCCGGCACATCGTGGCCACAGCGCCGGCCACCGCGCCGGCCGGGTCGCTGCTGTCGACCACGTTGGCAGCGCCGGCCAGGCGCCAGCGCGAAGGCGCGGCGGACAAATGCAGCGCCGCCACCGCCTCACCCAGCACCAGCCCGTTGCGCGCCGTGCCGAGCGGTTGCGCGCCGCTGGGCGACAGCAACTGCATCGCCTGGAAGCCGCCGATGGTGAGGTGGTTGGCGAGCTCGAAGCCCAGTACCAGCGCGCTGTTCACGTCACCGGCGCGGACCAGCGCCGCGCCGCTCGTCAATGCGTTCAGTGCCGAGGTGCAGGCGGTGCAGACGGTGAAGATCGGGCCGCGCCATTCGAGCCACTCGGCCACTTGCTCGCCAAAGTAGGCGATGTCGAGTTCAAACGGGTCGCCGAGCTCGCGCACGCCCATGTCGAACGACGTCGATGCGAGCAGCAATGCGCCATCGCGGTGAGCCAGTGCGCCGCTTTCGGTCACGGCGTCGATCACCAGGCGGCGCGCCCGGGTGGCCCAGTCTTCGCCGCTGGGCGGCATGCCGAAGTACGGCGTGAAGTGCCCCGGCGCCACTTCGAAGCGGCCCGGCACGACGGCGCCGCGGCGCACGGCGAGCACCGCCTGCGCCAGGTCGGGCCCCAGCGCGCTGGCCAGGCCGCGACCCGCGAGGTAAACGTCCATCACGCCGCGGTCACGGCAAGCGCGCCTGCAGGTATTCGGCCAGCGACACCACCGACGCGAGCGCGCGGCGGGTTTCCTTGCTGTCGGTGATTCGCACACCGTACTGCTGCTGGATCGCCATCGAGATCTGCAGCGCGTCGAGCGAGTCGAGTGAGAGCCGGCTGGTTTCGCCGAACAGAATTTCGTCGTCGCCCAGGCCGCCGTCGGGGGCGCTCTTTTCGGCGGCGTCCAGCACCAGCGCCTTCAGCTCCTCGATGAGGCCCGGTCGGCTCATGCGCGGCCCCGCCTGAACAGCCACCAGGCGAGCGCCAGCATCAGCGCTGCAAACCCCAGCAGTCGCAACGCGTGCGGTGCGGCACTGGCCACGCCGCCGCCGCGCAAGAGCACGGTCAGCAGGCCTTCGAGCCCCCAGTTCATCGGCGACCAGCGCGCCAGTGTCTGCATGAAAACCGGCATCACGAAAGTCGGCACCATGATGCCGCCGACCGCCGCCATCAGCACATTCAGCACCGGCCCCACCGCAGCGGCCTGCGCGTGCGTGCGCACCAGGCACGACAGCATCAGCGCCAGGCTCACCGCCGCCGCGCTGACGGCGCCCACCACCAGCGCCAGTGCGAGCCAATTCACCTGCTCGAACACCAGCGCATCGCCGCCCAGCAGCGGCATGAACCAGGCGCCGACCATCAGCATCAGCACCGCCTGCAGCAGGTTGACGCCGAAGTAGGGCAGCGCCTTGGAGGCCAGCAGCACGCCGTTCGGCACGCCCAGGCTCTGCAGCCGCGCCAGCGCGCCGCAGCGGCGCTCTTCGACGAACAGGTTGGACAGCGCGGCGATCACGAAGAACATGCCGAACACCAGCCAGGCCGACACATTCTGCTGAACCGACGTGGGCCGGGGTCCGGTCTTGCCGGCAAAACGCTCGGCCTTCACCAGGTGTTGCGCGCTCGGGTTGGGGGCCAGGCTTTCGCCCAAGGTCTGCAAGGCGCCGCGCGCTTTCAGTTGGCCGGCGATGGCCTGCGCCTCGGCGCGCAAGGCGTTGAACAGGTTGCCGTCGATGCCCGGTTCGGCCAACAACTGGATGAACGGCTCGCGCGGGTTGGACAACTGCGCCAGCTCTTCGGTCAAGCCCGCTTCGAGCACGAGCACGTATTTCAGAGTGCCGCTGCGCAACTGCGCTTGCCAGTCGGCCGGCAGCGGCTGCGCTTCGCCATGGCCCTGGCGCCACAGGCGCAGCAAGTCCAACGCGGCCGCGCCGGTGTCGCGCACGTCCACCGCATAACGCAAGCCGCGCAGCGGCGGGTCGTACACGTCTTTCAAGGCCAGCGACATCACGACGATGAACAGCAGCGGCATCAGGAACAGAGCGGCCAGGCCGTGCACGTCGCGGCTGAGCGCGAGCAGTTCCTTCTTCATCAGACCGGCCAACATGGTTCAGTCTCGCAGCGACCGTTGGGTCAGCGCCATGAACAGTTGTTCGAGGTTGTAGCGGCCGAGTTCGGCGTGCCGGACGGTCGCACCCGCAGCGTCGAGCGCCGCGAACACGTCGGCGGCGCTGCGGCCTGCCGACAGGCGAACCCGCAAGGTCGAGGCTGACGCATCGGCCGGATCCACCGGGCCAAAGCCAGCCAGCAAAGCGAGCAGGGTCGCCGGCGCGATGTTGTCGGCGCTCACGGTCAACGCCATCGCCCCTTCGGCGAGCAACTCGTTCAACGCGCCTTCGTGCAGCACGCGGCCGTGGTCGAGGATCAGCACGCGGTCGGCGATGGCCTCGATCTCCTCCATGTAGTGCGAGGTGTAGATGACTGCCGCGCCGCCCGCGGCCAGTGCCTTGATCGCGTCGAGCACGAACGCGCGGGTTTGCGGATCGACGCCGACCGTGGGCTCGTCGAACAGGATCAGCTCCGGCTCGGGCAGCAGCGCAATCGCCAGATTCAGGCGCCGTTTCAGCCCGCCCGAGAGCTGGTCGGCGCGGGTCGCGACGAAACGTTCGAGCTGCGCGGTGGCCACGCAGGCCCGCAGGCGATGCTGCCGGCGCGGCCCTTCGATGCGCGACGCACTGGCGAAACAGTCGAGGTTTTCCGCCACCGTCAGCATCGGGTAGAACGCAAAGTCCTGCGGCGCCACGCTGATGCGCGTGGGCGTGCGGGCACGCACCTGCGCGAGCGGCTCGCCATCGATCAGGATCGCGCCGCGCTGAAGCGGCAACAGACCCGACAGGTGCGAAATCAAGGTGGTCTTGCCGGCACCGTTGGGGCCCAGCAGGCCCAGCACGCTGCCGCGCCGGGCGTTCAGCGACACGTCGGCCAGCGCGTCGGCCGAGGAGCTTGGCGCACCCGCGTAACGAAAGCCCAGGTGGTCGATGGCCAACATCAGCGCACGGCGAGCGCCAGGTCCCGAAAGAAGGCTTCCTCCTGGCGCGACTGGTCGCGCAGCTTGTCTGCCACGGCTGCGGGGTTCATAGGGTCGCGCCCCTTGATCATGCGGGCGGCCATCAGCGCCAACATGCGCCAGCCGTCGCCGATGTTCGTCAGGCGTTCAGAAAATTCAGTCAGCGTCGGCACATTCGCCAGCGCGGCGGCCTCTTGCAGGAAGGCCGCGTAGATGAAGCGAAAGCCCGCGCCGCCGGTGCCGATCTCTTCCTGCATGCGCACGATGTGGCCGATGAACGCGGCGCTGCGTGCATCGGCGGCCGGCAGGCTTTCCACCTTGTTGGCCAGCATGCGCATGCCGCGCACGCCGGCAATCGGCACCGGCGCGAGCATGTTCTTCGTGGTCTTGCGGATGGCAGCACGCACCGCGTCGGGTTCGGCGGCGGTGCGGCCGATGCCCTGTGGGTAATACAGCAGCCCCTTGGGTTGCAGCACGCCTTTGGCGAAGCGTGCGCGCGCCAGGTCGGCGCTGCTGCAGCGCATGGTCTCTTCGAAGACCGGGTCACTGATCAGGTAGTCGTCACCCGCCTTGCCGTAGACCAGCAGGTTGTGCGCGTTGAAGTGAAAGCGCATGTCGGGCGGAAAGTACGGCAGCCAGTAGACCGAGGTCTGCAGCCCGACAACCTGGCCCTCGGCGAGCAGCGCGTCCAGGCGCGACTGGCCGGCTTCCGGGCTGCGAAAGGTCTCGAAGCGAAAGCGCGCCGCGAGCGGCTTCATCAGGCCCTTGATGATGCTGCGCGGCGGCATGCGGTAGGCGATCAGCGGCAGGCCCGAAAGCTTGATGAACGGCAGGTAGGCGAACGACAGGCCCGACGCCAGCCCGAAGGCCAGGCTCTCGGTCATCGGCACGCCATGGTGGCGCAACAGGTTGGAGATGACGCCGCTTTCGCAGTGCGCCGCGTGGCGGTGTTCGAAGACCGCAGCGGTCATGACAGGTTCGTCGGCAGCGCGCCGATCGCCTCGACCGTCATGCCCAGCGCATCCGCGTACCGCTGGCGCTGTGGTTCCGACAGGCGCGCAAACCCGGCCGGGCTCAGATGGCGGCGCACGCGCCACCGCCAGAAGCCGCTGGTCTGCGACAGCAGCGCCACGTCCATGCGGCGCGCGTACATCCAGTATTCGAGCGGCGCGGCGGTGCCCGCAGCCACGCGCACACGCGCTTCTTCGGCCTGCGCGGCTAGCAGGTCCACCGCCTGAGCGGTGACGATCTCCTCGGCCTCCCAGCCGCGCGAGGGCACCAGCACCATGCGGCCGTCGGCATCGCGCGCGTACATGACCTTGCGCTGGCCGCCGAGCGTGGCGTTGCCTTCCTGCGGAACGGCGTCAGCGTTCATCCCACGGCTTCCATGTGCACGAAGCCACTCGAAAAACGCCCGCTCTCGGGCACGAACATCAGCAGCTTGTGGCCGGGTTTGATGCGCCCGGAGCGGAACAGCTCGTCGAGCATGATGTAGGGCGAGGCCGAACCGGTGTTGCCCTTTTCGGTGAGGTTGCTGAACCAGCGCTCGCGCGGGATCGGCAGGCCGATGGCGGCCAGGCAGTCTTGCACCGGCTGGGTGAAGAAGTTGGACGACAGGTGCGGCAGGAACCAGTCGATGTTCTCGACCCGCAGCTCGCGCTTGGCCATCAGGTGGGCCAGCGGCTCGGCCAGGGTGGCGCGCACGATGTGGTCGTTGAGCAGGCGAACGTCTTGCTTGATGGAGAACAGCGAGGTGGCGCCCCAGTCGGCCGGCGACGTGCCCATCCAGCCGCGCAGCGAACCGTCGGCTCCTCTGTCGGCACCGGCGTACATGCACACCGGCAGTTCGTTGGCGGCCGACGACAGCTCGATCCAGTCGATGCGCAGCGACAGCGGGCCGCGCGGCCGGTCTTCGAGCAGCACCGCGCCGGCGCCGTCGGACAGCATCCAGCGCAGGAAGTCTTTCTCGAAGGCGATCTCGGGGTGCTTTTCCAAGGCCTGCAGCTTGTGTTCGAGCTCGGGCTCGAAGTGGCGCGCCAGCAGGATCGGCGAGACGAGTTCTGAGCCGCTGGCCACCGCGCGCCGGGCGTCACCGGCGCGCACTGAGAGCCAGGCGTGCTTGAGCGCGGCCGTGCCGGCCAGGCACACGCCGGAGCACGACACCACCTCCAGCCGCGGCCAGCCGAGCTCGCCGTGCACCATCACGGCGTGGCTGGGCAACAACTGGTCGGGCAGCGAGGTGCCGGCGGCCAGGCAGTCGACCGGGCCGATCGTGTCGAGGTTGCCGAGCGCGCGGATCGCCTGCGCCGCGAGTTGCGCGTTGCTCATGGCCGGGCGGCCGGTGGCCCGGTCGATGGCGTAATGGCGTGCGGTGATGCCGTTGCTGCGCAACACGATGCGGCGCGCACGCGACGGTTTGCCGCCGACCTGCCCGAGAACCTGTTCGATCTCTTCGTTGCCGACCGCTGCGAAGGGCAGAAAGGAGCCCGTGCGGGTCAGAAAGACATCAGTCCTCATACAGTGGCAAACGGTCCGTGGCGGAGCCCGAGGGACTCTCGAACTGATGTTTGATTCTACCCAGCCAGGGTCGCAGCAACGGCCGCAGAACGGCCTGCAGGAACAGGCTGATGGGGACCACGGTGACAATCATCACGACCAGAAAGACGAGGTAGATCGCCAGCAGCGGAACCCGCTGCGGGCTGCCGGGTGCGCCGGCAGCGCGCAGCAGCCGGCCCCACAGGAAGAAGCTGCGCGTGCCGGCTTTCTCGCTGATGTACAGGCGCGGGTCGGCCTGCACCGCGCCCAGGCCGGCCAGCAGCGGGGCGCTGCCTTGTTCGGCGTTGCGGGCCAGCGCGTCGCGCAGGGCCAGGCCGAAGCGGCGCGTCGAGGCGATCTGGGCGGCGCTCAGGCCGGCGGCGGGCAGGCCCCAGAAGCCGCCTTGCTTGCCGGTCAGCACCCAGCGCGGCGTGGTGATGAAGGTCGCCAGCGTGGGGCTGGGGTCTGTCAGCACCACGTTGTCGATCAGGCGCGCGCCGGCTTCGGTGAGCAGCGCCTTCATCTTCTCCTGCGCCAGCAGCCACATGTTGCGGCAGGCGATCACCGTGACCACCGGTTTGCCGTGCAGCAGCTTGCGGCCGACCGGGTGCTTGAGGAACGCGGTGACGGGCAGAGACGGGGCCAGGAACCAGACCTGGTAAGGCACGATCACCAAGTCGAAAGGCTCGTCGCCGGTGAGCGAGAGCGGCGCCAGCGCCGGCGGCTGCAGCAGCGCCGACTCCGGGAACGCATCAAGGAATTGGAAGAACGGCCACGGGAACGGGTAGGCCGGCTCGGGCCTCAGGGTTTCCACATGCAGCTCGATGCCCGGCGCTTCGCGCAGTGGCGCGGCGATGCGCTCGGCCACCTGGGTCAACTGGCCGGACTGCGAATAGCGCAGCAGCAGCACGCGCTTCACTGGGCTCAGCGGTTGGGGCACGGTCATGCCGGCCGGGCCTCGCTGCGGCCGGCCCGTGCCGGCGTGATAAACGCCGCAGCCAGCACCATGCACAGCAGCGCTCCCGGCGCCACCACCTGGCCGATGTGGCGCAGGGCCGGAATGTCCGACAGCGCCAGCAGCGCGAACGACAGCACGGTGGTCAGGTTGGCCAGCGCCAGCGAGGCCAGCGTGTCCTGGTCCTGCGCCTGGTTGGATGGGTCGTGGTGGCGCAAGTGGTCGAAGAACAAGGCGTAGTTGGAACCGATGGCCACCATCAGCAAGAAGCCGACCAGGTGCAGGATGCCCAGTGCCGTGCCGGCCGCCGCCAGCGCGGCCAGCACGATCAGCACCGAGGCCGCGAGCGGCTGGCACAGCTGCCACAGGCGCCGCCACGAGCGCAGGTACAGCGCCAGCACCGCCACCACGCCGAGCGCGCCGAACAGCGCCTGCAGCATCGCTTCACGCAGGTAGCGCGAGTAGATGCCCCCGAGTTCGGTGCCGATGTCGACCAGCTGGGCACCGGGCAGATCGGCCAGGGCCGCGCGCACCTTGGCGATGTCCACGCCCTGGGCGCCGGCCTGCAAGGTCAGAAGCGCGCGCCACGGCCGGGCCTTGACGTCGGACCCGCCGGCCGCGCCGGGTTCCCCCGGCACCAGCAGCGCTTCGAGCGCGCTGGCCATCGGCGTGCCGGCCAGCGCGGCGCGGTCCAGGAACTTCTGGCTGCGCGCGGCCTGCACGTCGGTGATGAAGCCGCCCAGTCGCTCGGCCTTCAACGGGCCACCGGCGGTGGCTTGTGCGAGCGCGGCGCTCAGGGTGGGTGCGTCGGGCAGCGCGGCCCGCCGACGCGCCTGCGTGGCCGGGCTGGGCAGCAGGCGGGCCGGCGAGCCGTAGCCCAGCAGCACGCCCTGGGCCACCAGCCCATCGAGTCGCTGCCCGACCAACTCGGCCCGTTCGAGCGCCTGCGCTTCATCGGCGCCCGCCACCGCCACCAGCGTGCCGGCTTCGGGGGCGCCCAGGTCGGCGCGCAGGTCGGTGTCGAGCTGCAATTCGGCCGGGGCGATCGGGCTGAGCGAGCTCAGGCTGCCGCGCCACGGCGACGGCAGCAGCAGCAGCGCCACCAGCGCCACCAGCGTGATCCCCCACAACGCGACTCGTGGCCCGCGCCCGTCGAGCGCAGCAGAAGCCCACGCCATCCACTGCCCCAGGCGCCGGCGCAGGCCTTCACCCGGCGCGCCGCGGGGCGACAGGGTCGGGAACACATACCGGGTCGTCATCGCCGCGGCCACCAGCCCGGCAATCGAAAACACCCCCAGCTGCGCCAGCCCGGGGAAGCCCGAGAACAGCAGCGCCGCAAAACCGCACAACGAGGTCCAAAGGCCCAGGCGCACCGTCGGCCAATGGCGGTCGATCCAGCGCCCGGCGCCGCTCGCCTGCCCCGGCGCCGGGCGGGCCTGGATCAGGTAGTAGATCGCGTAGTCGACCGCCTCGCCGATCAAGGTGGTGCCAAAGCCCAGGGTCATGCCATGCACTTGCCCGAAGCCCAGGCTGACGGCCGCGATGCCCGCCAGCACGCCGGTGGCCACCGGCAGCGCGGCAATGCCCAGGGTGCGCAGCGAGCCGAAGGCCAGCAGCAGCAGGCCGACCATGATCACGCTGCCGGCGATCGCCAGGCGTTTGACCTCGGCCTGGATGGTCGCGCGCGAGCTCACGCCGAAGGTGCCGGCGCCAGAGATCAGAACGCGCAAGCCTTTCTCGGCGTGCGGCTGGAAGCTGCTGCGGATCAGGTTCAGCGCACGCTCCTGGCTGTCCAGGTCGGAGCCCCCGGCGCGCGTGGTGGCCACGATCACCGCGCGCGGCGCCACGCGCGAGACCCACACGCCGCCTTCACTGCGCGGCGCCTGCGCGGGCAGCATGGCTTCGCCCATGCGCACCGTCTCGCCGGTCGGGTCGCGCAGCAAGGTGGGTTTGACCATGGCACCGGCGGGCGTGCCGAGCAGCGCCAGCGTTTCGTCGATGCCGGCGCGCAGGCCGTCGGCAGTGAAGCGCTGGGCATCGACGGCCGGGCTCAGCAGGTAGCGGTGTTCGAACAGGAACGCGCCGGCATCCTTCCACTGCGAGGTGTCGCCGTTGTTGACGGTGTCGAATGCGCCGCTCTGGCGCAGCGCCTGGGCCAGTAACAACGAGGCTTCGCTGCGCGCTTCGGAGCTGCCGCCTTCGATGCCCACCAGCACCAGCCGCGCGGCAATGCCGCTGCGCAACTGGTCCAGCAGCACGGCCTGTTCGGCGGTCGGCGTGGACGGCAGAAAGGCCGACATGTCGGCCACGTAGTTCGCGCGCACGGTCAGCCAGATCGCAGCCGCCACGCAGGCCAGCCACACCCACAGGGCGCGCCGACCGGGCAGCATTCGGGCTCCCGCCCGGTCCTTGGACATGCGCGGCGTGCTCAGGGTGCGCTGGCCGGCCGGGCCGGCTTCGGCGCGCCGCCAGCCGCGGGTGGGGTGGCCAGGGTGGGGGCCGGGGGGGTGGCAGGGGAGGCGACCATTGGGTCGATGCTCATCACCGAGCGGTCGCCGTCGGGCATGGACACCAGCACCTCGCGCACCACGCCCTGCTGGCCGGCCACGCGCACCGAGCTGACCTGCGAGCGCAGACGCGCCTCGCGCGGCACCAGTTCCAGGAACCAGAGCTGATTCGTGCCGGTCACGCGGGTGCTGAAGTGGCGCTCCAGCGCGCTCTTGTTGCCGGTCAGGGTGCCGCGGATGGCTTCGACAATCACGGCCGCCTCGGGCGCCGAGTCGAGCGCCATCGTGCGGGTGCGTGTGCCCTGGCTGAAGGTCAGCGTGTTGCCGTTGATCGCGATCCGTTCGGGCCGCGGCTTGAGCGTTTCACGCACGAAGATGTCGGGCGCCTCGAAGCTCAGCTTGCCGGAGGACTGCAAGGTCTGCTCCAGCATCGCGACCTGGCGCTGTTCGGTGAAGGTGGCCTCGCCGGCCTTGACCTTGCCGAGCGCCTGCATCAGCTGGCTCAGGTCCAGCGGATCGGCGCCGAAGGCGAGCGGGGCCGCAAGTGCGCAGGCCAGTGCGCCGGCCAGCGTGTGCTTGAGCACGAGCACGAATCTCTCAAAGGACCACCGGCGTCGGGGAAGTTGCATCGTCTGCCCAGAAATCGAAAAAGTTGAACCAGTTGCACGGCGCCTCTTTGCACAGCGCCTCGATGATGGCCACGTATCGAACCATCGCCGCGTGGATCTGCCGATCGAGTTCGGCCGGATCGCCGCTGGCCGGGCGTTCGCTGAAGTCGGCCAGTTCGATGAAGCGCAGTTCGTAGTCGCGGCCGCCATGGTAAAGCCCCGTCATGAAGACGACCGGCCGGCGCAGCAGCGCGGCCAGGCGGAACGGCCCGTCCGAAAAGCGTGCCGGGCGGCCCAGGAAGGGCAACCACAAGGTGCGCGACCTGCCGGACTGGCTGGGCAGAGTCCGGTCGGCCAGCAATCCGGCAATGCCGCCCTGGTCGAGCCAGTCGCGCAGCTCCAGCATCGCGTCGAGCCGGCCCAGTGCAATGGTGTGAAGGCTGGCGTGCGGTGCGATCGCCGCCAGGGTGCTGTTGATCAGGCGCGCGTTCTCTTCGTACATGACCATCGCCACGCGCAGGCCCAGCCGGTGGCCGAGCGAACGCAGGGCCTCGAAGCTGCCCAGGTGCGCGCCGACCATCAACGCGCCTTTGCCGGCGGCCAGCGGCGCGTCCATGATCTCGATGTTGGTGGTGCGCAGCACCAGTTCGTGGCTGTCGTCCTGCAGCAGGTAGACGCGGTCGAGCACGGTGGCGGCAAAGGTATGGATGTGGCGATAGATGTCGCGCCAGGTGGCCGGCCGCCCGAGCGCACGTTCGAGAAAGCGTGCCGACTCACGCCGCGCCGCGCCGCCTGTCAGCAGAAAGTACAAGCTGATCGGGTGCAGCACCCAGCGGGCCGCGCGGCGCCCGGCGGTCAACGCGATCCAGCGCATCAGGCGCAGGGTCCACAGGTTGCTGCGTTCGCGATGCTCGGTCCAGACAGGCGCACCGCCCGCGCGGGCGCGGCCCGCTTCGTCGCCGGGGCGGGCGCTCATGGGGGGCTCGCTCTGGCGTCGGGCTCCGCGCTGGGCTCCGTGCTGGGCTCGAAGTGTCCCGATGCGGCGAGCCGCTCGCCCTGCCGAATCTCGAAATGCACCCTGCCGTTCTGGGCCCGCAACTGCAGGCCGAGCACCGCACCCGGCAGTACCGGCGCGAGGAACTTGGCCACGCCGATCCGCGGTTGCGGCCCGACGAGTACACGCAATTCGGCGTCGGTCAGCACGGCCTCGATCACTTCGGCCAGCAGCGCCACGCCGGGCAGCAGCGGGTTGCCCGGGAAGTGGCCTTGAAACGCCGGGTGCCCGGCCGAGACCGTCAACGTGGTGGGGGACATGCTGCTGGCGCGCAACTGTTCAACCGCGACCGTTCGGCCGGTCGGGCTTGTCACCCAGCCACTCGGCGGCGAGTTGTGCCAGCCGGGCGGCGGGCAGTTTGCCGGTCGGGTCGCGCGGCAAGGCCGGCAGGAAGACCACGCGCCGCGGCAGAAAGGCCGCGTCCACGCGCAGCCGCATGGCCGCCAGGATGTGCTCGCGCGTGAGCCCGGGCGCGACGACGAAGGCCACCAGGCGAACCACTTCGGCGCCATCCGCCTGCTTCTCCGGCGGCAGCCACAGCGCGCCGTCCTGCACGCCTTCGATCATGTTCAGGTGGTGGTTCAGGTGGCTCAGCGAACTGCGCTTGCCGGCGATGTTGATCAGGTCGTTGGAGCGGCCGAGCAGCCTGAAGTGCTGCGCATCGATCACCTCCAGCACGTCGGCCAGCGGCGTGGGTTCGGGAACATGGCCGCCGCTGATGATGCAGTGCTCGCCGTTGCCCGCCAGTTGCAGGCCGCGGAAGACCTGCCATTCGAGGCCGGCAGTGGTTCGCCGGGTGGCCACCTGGCCGGCCTCGGTGCAGCCGTAGATTTCCATCAGCGGCGCCGCCATCTCGGATTCGGCACGCGCTGCAAGTTGCGGCGACAGCGGCGCGGTGGCGCAGACCACCAGGTCCAGCGCCGGCAGCGCCAGGCCCGATTCGAGCAGGGTGCGCAGGTGCAGCGGTGTCGTGACCAGCATGCGCGGGCGCGGCACGCGGTCGAGCACGCGCACGATGTCGGCCGGGAAGAACGGCCGCTCGGTGTCGAACGCGGCGCCGCCGAGCAGCGCGATCAGCACGCTCGACTCGAAGCCGTACATGTGCTGCGCCGGCACGGTGGCCACCAGCGCCACGCCCACCAGGTCGGCCCGGTTCATGTGCTCGGCCAGGCGCTCGGCGCCGGCAGCGGTGTTGCGCACCAGCAAGCCCCACAGCTTGGGGTGCGGCACCGAGTTGCCGGTCGAGCCCGAGGTGAGCACCTGGGCGGTCACCGCGTCGGCGGCCACTTGGGGTGACTGGGTCGGCGCGTTTGGGTTGGCAGCGGAGTCGGCGAACAGCGGCAGCGTAGGGAGCGCGAAGCGCGTGTCGCCTGCGTCGATCAGGCCGTAAACGTCGGGGAAGAGTTTGCCCAGGCTGGCCACCGTCTCGGGCGTGTGGTTGGGCGGCATCAGATTGGGCTGGCCGCGCAGCATGGCGGCACCCAGGCCGACGGCGAAGCGGTAGCGGTCGGCGCTGAGGTTGAGCACCTCACCGCGATCAGGCAGGCGCTCGGCCAGTGCATGCACGTCGGCCAGGTACTGGCGGCGCGAGACCGGCTGCCCGGCGCGCCAGGCCATCGGCACGTCCAGGTCGTCGCTCCAGATCAACGGCAGGCCGCTCATGGGGTCATCTTCAGGGGCCGGGCTTGTCGGGTGCGGACGGCGCCAGGTTCGCCTGCCGGTAGGCGCGGATCGCGTCCATCATCGTCACACGCTCGAATTCGGGGTGCAGCTTGTAGCGCAGCAAATACTCGCCGCCGAACATCAGCGCCAGTGCGATGGGAGTGAGCAGGTTCGCAAAGGTGGCCCAGGCCTCGAACGACGCACCGGCGAACAGAGCCAGCGACACCAGGACCATCAGCACGAAGTAGATCGTCCAGGCCAAGGTGACGTTGCGCGTGTAGGCCTTCATCGGTACGGTGAGCTGGCGGTGCACCCGCGCGGCCAGTCTCGATATGAATGGCGTCTGGTCGCGCCGCAGACTGGCGCCGAACCACAAGGCCAGGCAGAGGTGCACGACAACGTGCTGCGCGACGTAGAGTTTTTCGGCCGCCACCGGCTGGCCGGCCACGGCCTGGAAGAGCAGCAAAACGATCGCCGCCGCAGCGCACGCGGCCAGCAGCCGCTGCTGCGCATGCCACATCCAGGCACAAACGACCGCCAGCATCGGCACCAGCAGCGCGGCAGCGCTCCACGGCGACTCCGGGGCACGGACCATCAGCCACTGCGACACAGCCACGTAGGCCACGCTGGCCACGGCCGCGAGCACATGGCGGGCTTGCATTGCGGTATCAGCTTGCCGTTCGATGCACGGCGATGTGCTCGGTCAGGCTGGCCAGCGAGGTGAAGATGCGCACGTTGTCTTCGTCGTCGGAGCGAAGCTGGAAGCCGTAGCGCTTGGAGACGACCAGTGCGACTTCGAGGATGTCGATCGAGTCCAGCCCCAGACCTTCGCCGTAAAGGGGCGCCTGCGGGTCGATGGAGTCGGCCGCGACGTCCAGGTTGAGGGCTTCAACCAGGAGTGCGGCAACCTCCCGCTGCAATTCGTTTTGAACAGAAGTCATGCGTGCCTGGGTAGCGAAGCCGACGACTTTACCAGAGGAGGTGTGGCGCGCTGCCCACCGGACGGGCACGCCGCCATGGCCAAGTATCATGCCCGCCACAGCTTGCATGGCAAGCGCCCACGAGCATCCAGCGGCCTCATCCATGTCGACTTCCCGAGCCCACGACCGCGAGGTCGATCTTGTGCACCTGCCCCACAGCGCGCTCGATGCCTACTACGCCGAGGGGGACACCGAGGCACGCCAGGCCTTCCTGCGCCACACCTTCGACGCCACCGCGGTGGACTACAACCGCCTCGAAAAGCTGCTCGGCCTGGGCACCGGCTCGTGGTACCGGCGCGGTGCGCTGCAGCGCGCCGGGCTGAAGCCGGGCATGCAGGTGGTCGACGTGGGCATGGGCACCGGCCTGGTGGCCAGCGAGATCCTGCGCATCACCGGCGAGCCAAACAACCTGGTCGGGGTCGACCCGAGCCCCGGCATGATGGCGCAGGCGCGCCTGCCGGACAGCGTGCGCTGCCTCGAAGGCTGGGCCGAGAAGTTGCCGCTGCCCGACACCAGCGCCGACTTCCTGGTGATGGGTTATGCGCTGCGCCACATTGCCGACCTGGCGGCGGCGTTTGCCGAGTTCCACCGCGTGCTCAAACCGGGCGGCAAGCTGCTCGTGCTCGAGATCTCCAAACCGGAGGGCAAGTTCGCCACGCAACTGCTCAAGATTTACATGCGCGGCATGGTGCCGCTGATGGCGCGCCTGGTCGCGCGCGAATCCAGCACGCCGATGCTGTGGCGCTACTACTGGGACACGATCGAAGCCTGCGCCGCCCCGCAGGCCGTGATGCGAACGCTCGCCGGCGTGGGCCTGAGCGACGTGAAGCGCGATCTGGCGCTGGGCATCTTCTCGGAGTACTCGGCGCGGCGTTGAACTCGCGCGCGGCACTTTGTCGAGAAGCGCCCGAACCGCAATTCCTCCGCAATTCGATCGGGGTCTCCCCTCGTTCAGGGGCCGGCGTGCATTGATCCTGCGCAACTTGAACGCTTATGATTCTGAAACGAGACGTGCACAGTGATTTGTGCACGTTTCAGCGCAACGAATCAATCAACTTTCAAGGGGTGAAGATGCACGGCAATAACCATGGCAGCGACATGACAGGCGTTCGTTTCGCCCTCACCGCTGCCAGTGTCGCGGTGGCGCTGTTGCTGGGCGGCTGCCTGGCCACGACCCCGAGCTCAGGCGGTGGCAGCGCAACGGCCGTGCAAGGCGCGGCGGCGGGCGGCACGACGGCAGGTGCCAATTCCTCGCTAGAGAAGTGCACTGAAACGCTGGGCACGGTGCGCATCGAAGAAAACACCAACGCCGGCTGGTATGGCTACTACAACAGCCGTTACCGTACCGGCTCCACGGTGCCGCTGCTGCGCACGATGGTGCAGCAGTCGAATTGTTTCGTGGTCGTCGAGCGCAGCCAGCGCGCGATGCAGAACCTGGCCGGTGAGCGCAACCTGATGCGTGGCGAAGAAGGCCGTGCGGGCAGCAACATGGGCGGCGGCCAGATGGTGGCGGCCGACTACACGATGACGCCGGAAATCATGATGTCCGACAAGGGCGGCACCCAGGGCCGGGGCGTGCTTGGCGGCTTGGGGTTGGCGGGGGCGGCGATCGGCGCGGTGGCCGGTTCGATGTCCAGCAACGAAGCCGGCACCTCGCTGCTGCTCGTGGACGTGCGTTCGGGCGTGCAGATCTCGGCGGCCGAGGGTTATGCCAAGAACACAGACTTCGGGCTGGCGGGCAGCATCTTCGGCTTCGGCGGCGGGGGCGGCGCGAGCGCCTTCACCAACACGCCGGAAGGCAAGGTGATTGCCGCGGCCTTCATCGACTCGTACAACAAGATGGTCGTGGCACTGCGCAACTACAAGGCGCAGACGGTCAAGGGCGGCCTGGGCACCGGTGGGCGGCTCGGGGTGCAGGGCGGCTCGACCCCGGCGTCCAAGGAAATCCCGAAGAAGTAGGCGCCTCATGAAGACCTTCCTGAGGACGGCCGCCGCCGTGGTGGCCATGGCCGGTGCTCCGGCCATGGCGGCCGAGTTTCACCTGTACCTGAAGTGCAGCGGCAAGCTCAGTTCGTCGGCCGCCAAGGCCACGCCGGCCAAGCTCGACCTGGCGCTGCGCGACAACAACCTGACCGCGCTGGTGCAGAACTCCGACGTGCTGCCGGTCGGCGAGCGCATGAAGTACGTCGCCACCGAGCAGGCCTACACCATGCAGTTGCGCACGCCGGTGTGGGGCACCCGCGGCGCCTACTACAACTGGTTCAGCGGGGTGCTGTTCGTCTGGCACCCCGACCTGAAGAAGCTCGCGATGACGCGCCTGTCGATCGACCGCCAGACGGCCGAGCTCGAAGGCGAACTGCTCAACATCGAAGGCAACGTGCTCGGCAAGCTGCGCATGAAGTGCACCCCGACGGCCATGGACGACGTGCCGGCGCCGAAGTTCTGATCACGTCACTCCACGCGCGCCCCGCTGGCCTTGACGACGCGCTGGTACTTCGCCAGCTCGGCCTTCACGAACTCTCCGAACTGTTGCGGCGTGCCGCCCAGCGGTTCGGCCATCAAGCTGGCCAGGCGCGCTTTCAGTTCGGGTGAAGCGAGCGCATCGACGAAGGCGGTGTTGAGGCGCTGCGTCACGTCGGGTGCCAGCCCGGCCGGGCCGAACAGGCCGAACCATGTGTTGACGTCGAAGCCGGCGAGCGCCGCGCTGCTTTCGGCGATCGTCGGCACGTCGGCCACCACGCTGGAGCGCCGCGCCGTCGTCACCGCCAGCGCGCGCAGCTTGCCGGCCTTGATGTTGGCCGAGGCGGCGGCGAGGTTATCGAAGTTCAGGTCGACCTGGCCCGACAGCAGCGCCAGCTGCGCCGGGTTGCCGCCCGCGTACGGAATGTGGACCATGAACACGCCCGCCTGCGCCTTGAACATTTCGCCCGCCAGGTGGCCGGCGCTGCCGTTGCCGCCCGAGCCGTAGTTGAGCTTGCCGGGGTTCTGCTTGGCGTAGGCGATCAGGTCGGTGACACGCTGGATGTCCAGCCGCGCTGCCGTCTCCGGGTTCATCACCAGCACATTCGGGACCTGCGCCACGCCGGTGATGGGCGTGAAGTCGCGGATCGGGTCGTACGGGATCTTGGCGTAGAGCCACGGGTTGATGGCGTGCGTGGCGACCGCGCCCATCACGATCGTGGTGCCGTCGGGCGCGGCCTTGGCGGCGGCGTCGGCGCCGAGGTTGCCGCCTGCTCCGGGCTTGTTGTCGACGATCACCATGCCCAGGCTGTCACGCACCTTGTCGGCCAGCGCGCGGGCCAGGATGTCGAGCGGGCCGCCAGGCGGGTAGGGCACGATCAGGCGGATCGGCTTCGGCTGCGCGAAGCTCGGCCCCGCGGCCAGCGCGGCGAATGTGGTCAGAGCAGCGAGAACGGGGCGACGTTGCATATGCGTTTTCAGTGTTTGTCGGCTTCGGAGGTGAACGAGTCGGCATAGAACTCGTCGGCGGGCAGGCCACATTCGGCCACCAGATCGCGCTGGGCCGATTCGACCATGATCGGCGCGCCGCAGGCATACACCTGGTGGCCCGACAAGTCGGGCCAGTCGGCCATCACGGCGCGGTGGACCAGCCCGGTGCGGCCGGTCCAGGCGTCTTCGGCGCGCGGCTCCGACAGCACCGGCACGTAGCTCAGGTTCGGCATTTGCTGCGCCGCCGCCAGGGCCCAGTCGTGCAGGTACAGGTCGGCCTGGCTGCGGCAACCCCAGTACAGCACCGTGGGTCGCTCCGAGGCCTTGAACTGCAGGTGTTCGATGATTGCCTTGATCGGCGCGAAGCCGGTGCCTGAAGCGAGCAGCACGATTGGCTTGGTGGAGTCTTCGCGCAGGAAGAAGCTGCCGAACGGGCCTTCGACGCGCAGGATGTCCTTTTCCTTCATCGCGCCGAACACGTGGTCGGTGAACTGGCCGCCGGGCATGTGGCGCAGATGCAGTTCGATGACGGGCTTGTCGGTCTGCGTGTGCGGCGCATTGGCCATCGAGTAACTTCGCCGCGCGCCGTCGCGCAGCAGGAATTCGATGTACTGGCCGGCGTGATAGCGCAGCGGGTCGTTGGCAGGCAGTTGCATCATCAGCACGGCCACGTCAGGTGCGGGCCGGGTGATGCTTAGCACGCGGCTGGGCATCTTGCGCACTGCAAACTGGCCGGCGCCGGGCACGCTGCGCGCTTCGATCACCACGTCGGTCTGCGGCACGGCACAGCAGGTCAGCATCAGCCCGGCGGCTTCTTCGGCGGCGCTCAGGGCCTTGGCCTGGTGCGTGCCGTGGACCACACGGCCTTCGAGCAGGCGGCTCTTGCAGGAGCCGCAAGCGCCGTCCTTGCAGCCATAGGGCAGGCCCACGCCCTGGCGGATGGCGGCTTGCAGAACGGGTTCGTCGGTCTCGATGGTGAAGCTGCGGCCGGCGGGCTGCACGGTGGCGTTGAAGGTCATGCTGCGGGCGGGCTCTTGGGATGAGGTCTTAGACTGAGCGCCGATTCTGCCCGCACATCGATGACCCCCCGCTTGTGAGTCCTGGCCTGGCCACCCCATCGCGCTTTCGGCGTCCAAGCCTGCTGATCGTCGGCTGCGGCGATGTGGGCCTGCGGGTGCTGAAGCTGCTGCATGCGCGCTGGCGCGTGATCGCGCTGACATCCACCCCAGCGCGCGCGCCCGCCTTGCGCGCCGCCGGCGCCACGCCGCTGCTGGGCAACCTGGATGACGCATCCACCTTGGCGCGCCTGGCCGGCCTGTGCGACGCGGTGCTGCACCTGGCCCCGCCCGCGCTGCAGGGCCAGCAGGACCTGCGCACCGCCCGGCTGTTGCAGGCCTTGGCGCGCAAGGGACGTGTGCAGCGCATCGTCTACGCCAGCACGAGCGGCGTGTATGGCGATTGCGGCGGCGCGCGCTTCGACGAAACGCGCACCGTGCAGCCCGCCACCGAACGGGCCCGGCGCCGCGTCGATGCCGAAGCCCGCCTGCGCTGGTATGGGCGCGCGTTCGGTGCGCGCGTGACCCTGCTGCGCATTCCCGGTATCTATGCCGGCGACCGCCCCGGCGGCCACCCGCGCGAGCGCCTGGCGCGCGGCACGGCGGTGCTGTCCGAAGCCGACGACGTCTTCACCAACCACATCCACGCCGACGACCTGGCGCGCGCCTGCGTGGCCGCGCTGCACCGCGGCCTGCCGCAGCGCGTGGTGCATGCCAGCGACGACACCGAGCTGAAGATGGGCGACTACTTCGACCTGGCCGCAGACCTGTGTGGCCTGGCGCGGCCGCCGCGCATCGCGCGGGCCGAGGCCGCCGCAAGCCTGCCGGCAAGCCTGTTGAGTTTCATGAGCGAATCGCGCCGGCTCGACAACCGGCGCCTGAAACGCGAGTTGCGCTTGCGTTTGCGCTACACGACGGTGGCCGAGGGGCTGCGCTCTGGTTGAGCGTCAGATGCCCTTTGGGCGGCTCAGCGTCTTCATGCGGTCTTCGCTCGTGAGCCGCAAGGTCTGGGCCTCGCCGTCGCGCTGAATCTGCAGCACGATCTCGCGCTGCGGGCTGTCTTTGCCCCACAGCGTCTTGTACAGCGCCTCGAGCCCGTTCACCGGCGTGCCGTCGATGCTGACGATGCGGTCACCGGCTTGCAGGCCGGCCAGCTCGGCCGGGCTGTCGCGGCTGGTACGAACCACGCGCACGCTGCCTTCCTGCTCCACGCTGGTCAGGCCCAGCCAGGCGCGCGTGCTCTGGCGCGAGGCCCCGCGCTCGCGCAGTTCGCTCAGGATCGGCTTGAGCAGATCGACCGGCACGAACATGTTGCCCGGCAGGCGCGGCTTGCAGGCCCCAGCGCGTCGCTGACGACCAGCGAGCCGATGCCCATCAGTTCGCCTTCGGAATTGAACAGCGCGGCTCCGCTGTGGTCGGTGCGCGGCGGCGCCGTGAACAGAGCGCCTTCGATGTGGTACTCCCAGTAACCCGAAAAGGCGCGCCGCGACACCATGCGTGCCAGGCTCAGCCCGCCCCCCTGGCCACCACTGGCGATCATCAGTGCCTCTTCGTCCGTCACCTTGGACGAACTGCCCAGCAGCGCCGGGACCACCGTCACCGGCGCCAGCGCCTGCAGCAGCCCGAAGCCGGATGCCAGGTCGTAGGCCACCACGCGCGCCGGCAGCTTGCGGCCGCCTTCGAACACCAGGTCGACGTGGTCGGCTTCGAGAATCAGGTAGCCAATCGTCAGCACCAGACCATCGGCGTCGATCACCACCCCAGTGCCGCGGCGCTGCAGGCCGAGCGTTTCGGCTGAACGCGCGTCGTCCACCGCCGTCGCCTGAATGCCTACCACCGCAGCGTGGGCGCGCGCCAGGGCCTGTGTCTTGGACTCGATGTCGGCAATCTGCAGCGGTTCAGGCGTCGGGGTGGCGGCCAGGCCGGCCGATGCCCACAGCAGCCCGGCGCACAACGCACCCGCCAGGCGGCCCCAAAAATGCAAACTCCGGGAACCGAAAGACAACTGACCCATGGCCACCCCCGCATCGCTTGCGAAAGGCCAAAGCATGGACCTTTGCAGCCCCCGCGTGAAGCTCAGGGTTATGCGGCAAATGGGGAAATTTGCCGCAGGCGCTCAGCGCCTTCCGAACGGCGACTGCCCACGCCAGTAGCGGATCGTCAGGAACCCACCCAGCATGCCGCCCAGGTGGGCAAAGTGCGCCACGCCGCCGGTCGGGCTGTAGAAGCCCATCGCCAGCTCCAGCGCGCCGAACACTGCGACGAAGATCTTGGCCTTCATCGGAATCGGCGGGAACAGCGGCATGATGATGCGGTTCGGGAACGTCATGCCGAAGGCCAGCAGCAGCCCGAACAGGCCGCCCGACGCGCCCACCGTGGGGTTGCCCGAGCCGAGCAGCCAGGTCACCAGCAGTTGCGTGGCCGCTGCCACCAGCACGCTCGCGAAGTAGAACTGGAGGTAGCGCTTCTGGCCCCAGACCCGCTCCAGTTCCGAGCCGAACATCCACAAACCCAGCATATTGAAGAACAGGTGCCCGACGCTGCCGTGCAGGAACGCGTAGGTCACCACCTGCCAGGGCAGGAAGCCGTGGCCGAGCGGCCAAAGCGCAAACGCCTGGCTGAACCAGGCGCCGAGGAAATAGTCGATGCAGAACGCCGCCACGTTGATCAGCAGCAGGGCTTGGGTGATGGGGGGCATCGCTGGCATGCGCGGGGTTCCAATGGACGCGATAGGCCGCTGTCAGCGGGCGGCAGGAACTGCCTGATGGTGCCGAAGCCCGGACTCGAACCGGGACGGTTTTACCCGGGGGATTTTGAGTCCCCTGCGTCTACCAATTTCGCCACTCCGGCAAGAGGGCTCGCGGCGTAGGCTGCGAAGAGCGCGGATTATGGCATGTGCTCCCTAGGCTCTTGCAGGCCCTGCGACAATGAGGCAAGGAGACAAGATGAGCGACGCAGCGCCCCGCTACAACACCCTCGAAGACGTGATCGGCCAGACCCCGCTGGTGCGCCTGGTGCGCCTGATCGGCCCGCAAGATTCGGCCCGCGGCAACGTGATTCTGGGCAAGCTCGAGGGCAACAACCCGGCCGGTTCGGTGAAAGACCGGCCCGCGATCAGCATGATCCGGCGCGCTGAGGAACGCGGCGAAATCCGCCCCGGCGACACCTTGATCGAAGCCACCTCGGGCAACACCGGCATTGCGCTGGCGATGGCGGCGGCGATCCGCGGCTACCGCATGGTGTTGATCATGCCGGAGGATCTGAGCATCGAGCGTGCCCAGACGATGAAGGCCTTCGGCGCCGAACTGATCCTCACGCCGCGCTCGGGCGGCATGGAATACGCGCGCGACCTGGCCGAGCAGATGCAGCGCGACGGCAAAGGCCGTGTGCTCGACCAGTTTGCCAATGCCGACAATCCGCGCATTCACTTTGAGACCACCGGCCCCGAGATCTGGCGCGACACGGGTGGCCGCATCACCCACTTCGTCAGCGCGATGGGCACCACCGGGACCATCACCGGCGTGTCACGCTACCTGAAGGAGCACAACTCCAAGGTGCAGGTCATCGGCGCGCAGCCGGCCGAGGGATCGCGCATCCCCGGCATCCGCAAGTGGCCGCCAGAGTACCTGCCCAAGATCTACGACCCGACCTGGATCGACCAGACCGTGTCGGTGAGCCAGGCCGATGCCGAGGAGATGGCGCGCCGCATGGCCCGCGAAGAAGGGCTGTTTGCCGGCATATCGGCTGCCGGCGCCTGCTGGGTGGCGCTGCAGCTTGCCCGCACGGTGGAGAACGCGACCATCGTCTTCATCGTCTGCGACCGGGGCGATCGCTACCTGTCCACTGGCGTGTTCCCGGCCTGAAAGCGGCAAGGCAGCGATGGCCAGCGAATACCGCTTTTGCCCCAACTGCGCGACCCCGCTGCAATGGCTGTCGCAGCAGGAAGACGGTGGCCCGAAGGCGCGCCTGCGCTGCCCGGCCTGCGCATGGACGCACTGGAACAACCCGACCCCGGTGCTCGCCGCGGTGATCGAGCTGGCCGACCGCGACGGGCAATTGCTGCTGGCCCGCAACGCCGCCTGGCCGGGCAAGGCCTTCGGCTTGATCACCGGCTTCATGGAGGCCGGCGAAACACCGCAAGAAGGCATCGCGCGCGAGGTGGCAGAAGAAACGTCGCTGTCAGTTGACAGCCTGAACCTGATCGGTGTGTACGACTTCCAACGCATGAACCAGCTGATCGTGGCCTACCATGCGCTCGCGCGCGGCGACATCGTGCTGTCGCCCGAACTGGCCGAGTACCGCTTGTTCACGCCGCAGACCGTGCGCTGCTGGCGGGCCGGCACCGGCTATGCACTGGCCGACTGGCTGAGCGCCCGTGGTCATTCCCCCAAATGGGTGGAAATCCCGCCCCGGCCGGTTGATCCGAGCAACCTAGAATCCAGGTAACACAAGGAAACGCGAATGGATGCCCAGAGAGAGCTCGATACCCGCGGATTGAACTGCCCGCTGCCGATTCTGAAAGCCAAGAAGGCCCTGGCCGAAATGAGCAGCGGCCAAATGCTGAAGGTGATTGCCACCGACCCCGGGTCGATGCGCGACTTTCAGGCCTTTGCGCGCCAGACCGGGAATGAGCTCGTTGAACAATCCAACGTCGCCGACGAATTCATTCACGTGCTGCGCCGCCGCTGAGGCGGTCACCTCGGCGGCGCACCTCTGTGGCGCTCGAGGCGCTCAGATGTTGAGCGACTTCAGGAAATCGCGAAACCCCGGCCCGAGTTGCGGGTGGGCCAGCGCGAGTTCCACATTGGCCTCCAGAAAACCTTCTTTGCTGCCGCAGTCGTAGCGCCGACCTTCGTAACGGTAGGCAAATACCTTTTCACGGCGCAACAGCCCGGCAATGCCATCGGTGAGCTGGATCTCGCCGCCGACGCCGCGCTGCTGGTTCGATATCTCGTGAAATACCCCTGGCGTCAGGATGTAGCGGCCGGCCACCCCCAAGCGTGACGGCGCCTGCTCAGGCGCCGGCTTTTCGACGATGCGTGTCACGTCCAGCAACTGGTCGTTGATCGGCGTGCCGGCCACGATGCCGTAGCGCCGAGTGTGCTCCGGGGGCACTTCCTGCACCGCCAGGATCGACACGCGCCACTCGTTGTACTGCTCCACCATCTGCTTGAGCACGGGAGAGTCGCCCACCATCAGGTCGTCGGCCAGCAACACCGCGAACGGCTCGTTGCCGACCAGCCGCTGCGCGCACAACACTGCGTGGCCCAGCCCCAGCGCCTGGGCCTGGCGGACGTAGATGCACTCCATGTCGTCGGGCTTGACGCTGCGAACCACGTCGAGCAACTCCTGCTTGCCCGCCTGTTCTAGGGCTACCTCAAGCTCGAAAGTCATGTCAAAGTGGTCTTCGATCGGGCGTTTGTGGCGACCGGTAACGAATATCATCTCGCGCACGCCGGCGGCGTAGGCTTCTTCGACGGCGTACTGGATCAGGGGTTTGTCGACGACGGGCAGCATTTCCTTGGGCTGCGCCTTGGTGGCGGGAAGAAAACGGGTACCGAGGCCGGCCACCGGAAAAATCGCTTTGTTGACCTTCATGAAATTACAATTTCCTTTCAGACTTGAACGATTCTGGCACGTTGGTGCCTTCGCTCAGGTGTGAAGAAATCTCTCCTCCATGGATTTGTTGATCGTCGAACGCCTTGAAGCCGAGCTGATGCAGTGGCTCGAAAGCCGCCACGAGGTGAGCTTTGCGCCCGAGTTGGCCCAGGATCCGCGGGCCTTCCGCCAGGCGCTGTACAAGGTGCGCGCAATGATCGTGCCGGCCAGCGTGGCGATAGACGCCCAGGCGCTGCGCCACGCCCCGGTGCTGCGTGCGGTCGGGCGGGTGAGTGCCGGAGCCGAGAACATCGACCTCGATGCCTGCGCGCGTGCGCAGGTCGAGGTGGTGCGCAGCCGCACCGCCAGCGCCCAGGCCGAGGCCGAGTTCATGGTCGGTGCGCTGCTGTCGCTGCTGCGGCGCGTGCCGGTGGTCGGGGCCGACGGAATTCTGGTCGGGCGCGAACTGGGCGCGGCCACGGTCGGGCTGCTGGGCATGGCGCCGGCCGCGCGTTCGATGTCGCAGATGTTGGGCGGCTTCGGCTCGCGGGTGGTGGGTTACGACCCGTCACTGCATTCGAACGACAGTGTCTGGGAGCGCTGGAGAGTGCGGCCGCTGGGGCTGCGCGAAATGCTCGAGCAATCAGATGCGGTGTGCGTTCAGCTCGGCTACTTCAGCCGCTACCAGGGCCTGCTGGGCGAACGCTTTCTGCAGTTCTGCAAGCCCAACCAGGTGATGGTCAGCATCTCTCATTCGGGCCTGTTCGACGAGGTGGCGCTGGCCGATGCGATGTCCAGCGGACGCATCGCCGCCTGCTGGCTCGACAGCCTGGAGCCCGGCTCGCTCGACGTGGGCCGCCCCCTGCACGGCATCGAAACCCTGCAGACCACGCCGCGCCTGGCCAGCACCACGCGCGAGTCGCGCCTGCGCAGCGCCTGGACGGTGATCAAGCGCATCGATGAGCTGCTGAACAACGAGCCCGAGCTGGCGCGCGAGTTCAGGCCGACGATCCCAGGCGCGCTAGCTGATCTTGTAGCTGGCCCCTAGTGACCGTGAACGCGGCGATGCGCTGGCGTTCCTGATCGACCACTGCCGCCGGCGCGCGCGCCACGAAACTCTGGTTCGCCAGCTTGGCGGTGGCCTTGTCGATCTCGCCGGCCAGGCGGGCGATTTCCTTGGCAAGGCGTTCGGTCTCGGCCGCGACATCGATCTCGACGTGCAGCGCCAGGCGCGCCTCGCCGTGCATCGCCACCGGGGCTTGGCGCGTGGCTGACGCGAACGCCGCCTCGTCGTCGAACGCATTCACCGCCGAGAGTTTGGCAAGCGCTTGCAGCAGCGGCGCGGCCTGCACGATGAAGGTCTCGTCACCGCGCACCAGCAGCGGCACGCGCGCCGCGGGCGACAGGTTCATCTCGCTGCGCAGGGTGCGGCAGATGCCGACGACGGCCTTCAGCTTGGCGACCCAGGCGTCGGCCTTCTCGTCGACCCGCTCGAGCTGCGCCTTCGGGTAGGCCGCCACGACGATGCTCTGGCCCACGGCCTTGCGCCCCGCCAGCGGCGCCACCGCTTCCCACAACTCGGCGGTGATGAACGGCGTGATCGGGTGCAGCAGGCGCAGGATCGTTTCCAGCACGCGGATCAAGGTGCGCCGCGTGGCGCGCTGCTGGGCCGGGTTGCCGGTCTGCACCTGCACCTTGGCGATTTCGATGTACCAGTCGCAGTACTCGTCCCACACGAATGAGTAGATCGCGTTGGCGACGTTGTCGAGCCGGTACTCGGCAAAGCCCTTCTCGACCGCTGCTTCGACGCGCTGCAACTCGCCGCTGATCCAGCGATCTGCATTCGAGAACGTCAGGTACTGGTAGAACTCGCCGGCCGGTGTGACCAGCGTGCCCTTGTCGTCGTACTTCGGCGGCGCGCATTGCGCCTTGGTGTGCTCGGCCAGGCCGCAGTCCTGGCCCTCGCAGTTCATCAGCACGAACTTGGTGGCGTTCCAGAGCTTGTTGCAGAAGTTGCGGTAGCCCTCGCAGCGCTTGGTGTCGAAGTTGATGTTGCGGCCCAGGCTGGCGAGCGACGCGAAGGTGAAGCGCAGCGCATCGGCGCCGAAGCCGGGAATGCCGTCGGGGAACTCCTTCTCGGTCTCCTTGCGCACTTTCGGCGCGGTCTCGGGGCGGCGCAGGCCGGTGGCGCGCTTGTCGAGCAGCGGGGCCAGCGCAATGCCATCGATCAAATCCACCGGGTCGAGCACGTTGCCTTCGGACTTGCTCATCTTGCGGCCTTGCGAGTCGCGCACCAGGCCGTGGATGTAGACGTGGTGGAAGGGGACCTGGCCGGTGAAATGCGTCGTCATCATGATCATCCGGGCGACCCAGAAGAAGATGATGTCGAAGCCGGTGACCAGCACGCTGGACGGCAGGAACAGATCGAGCTCCTTCGTCTTTTCCGGCCAGCCCAGCGACGAGAACGGCACCAGCGCCGACGAGTACCAGGTGTCGAGCACGTCCTCGTCGCGCTTCAGGTCGCCGGTGTAGCCGGCGGCGGTGGCACGTGCGCGCGCCTCGGCTTCATCGTGCGCAACGAACAACTCGCCACCGCTGCCATACCAGGCCGGGATCTGGTGCCCCCACCACAACTGGCGAGAGATGCACCAGTCCTGGATGTTCTTCATCCACTGGTTGTAGGTGTTGACCCATTGTTCGGGCACAAACTTCACCGAGCCGTTCTCGACCACCTCGATCGCCTTCTGCGCGATGCTCTTGCCGTCGGCGCCTGGCTTGGTGGTGGCGACGAACCACTGGTCGGTCAGCATCGGCTCGACGATCTGGCCGGTGCGCTCGCAGCGCGGCACGACCAATTTGTGCCTCTTGACCTCGACCAGCAGGCCCAGCGCTTCGAGGTCGGCAACCACTTTCTTGCGTGCGACGAAACGATCCAGCCCGCGGTAGGCCGTGGGTGCGTTGTCGTTGATCGTCGCGTCGAGCGTCAGCACGCCGATGATCGGCAGGCCGTGGCGCTGGCCGACGGCGTAATCGTTCACGTCGTGCGCCGGCGTGACCTTGACCACGCCAGTGCCGAAGGCGCGATCGACATAGTCGTCGGCGATCACCGGGATCGTGCGGTCGCACAGCGGCAGCGTGACCTGCTTGCCCACCAACGCCGTGTAGCGCTCATCCTCGGGGTGCACCATCACGGCCACGTCGCCGAGCATCGTCTCCGGCCGCGTGGTGGCCACCACCAGCGAACCCGAACCATCGGCCAGCGGATAGCGGATGTGCCAGAGCGAACCGTCTTCTTCCTCGCTCACCACTTCCAGGTCGGACACCGCCGACTTCAGCACCGGGTCCCAGTTCACCAGCCGCTTGCCGCGGTAGATCAGGCCCTCGTCGTAGAGCTTCACGAAGGTGTCGGTGACGACAGGCGAGAGCTTCTCGTCCATCGTGAAGTACTCGTGCTTCCAGGCCACCGAGTCGCCCATGCGCCGCATCTGGCGCGTGATCGTGGAGCCCGACTGCTCCTTCCACTCCCACACCTTGGCGACGAAATTCTTGCGGCCCAGGGCGTGGCGCGACTGGCCTTGGTCCTTCAACTGGCGCTCGACGACGATCTGCGTGGCGATGCCCGCATGGTCCGTCCCCGGCACCCACAGCGTGTTGAAGCCCTTCATCCGGTGGTAGCGCGTCAACGAGTCCATGATGGTCTGGTTGAAGGCGTGGCCCATGTGCAAGGTGCCGGTCACGTTGGGCGGCGGTAGCTGGATGGCGAACGACGGCCGGCTCGCGTCCAGCGTCGGCTCGTAGACCCCGCTGGCCTCCCAAACGGGCGCCCAGCGGGCTTCGATGGCGGCGGGTTCGAACGATTTGGCGAGGTCAGTCATGGTGGGGCAAGGTCGGCACACGGCCAGTCTGGCGCACGTGAAACAGTGTGCAAAAGGAAGTCGCCGGATTGTAGGTCGCGCACCCAGCCTGCTATGTTCGTGGCGATGAGCCCGAAACGTCGATCTGCCCTGGCCGCTGCCGTGTTGTTGGCGCTGGCCGCGTGCGGCGGCGGTTCTTCGGGAACGCCTGGCAGCGCTCTATGCGACGTCGACTCGCAAAAGAACTGGCTGCGCAACTACATGCAGGACAGCTATTTCTGGTCCGGCGCGTCGCCCAACCCCGAGCCGGCAGCGTTCGCCACCGTGCAGCAGTACTTCGACGCGCTGCGCTTCACCGGTGCCGGCGCGGCACCGGCCGACCGCTGGAGCTACATCTCAGACGCTGCGAGCTACAACCAGTTCTTTACCGAAGGCCGCACGCTGGGTTACGGCGTGTTCGTCAATGGGCTGGAGCTGCAACTGCCGTTGAAGCTGCGTTTCGTCGAGGCGCAATCACCGGCCGCGGCGCAGGGCTTGTTGCGCGGCGATCAGATCCTGGCGATCAACGGCCGTAGCGCCGCCGACATCGTGGCCGCCAACGACTTCGCTGCACTGAGCCCCGCCAAGGAAGGCGACACGGTGAGCCTGCAACTCGGCGGTGCGGCCGCCCGCACCGTGACGCTGACCGCCGTGACCTACACGCTCACGCCGGTACCGGTCGCGCAGGTGCTGACCCTGGCCAACGGAGCGAAGGCGGGCTACCTGGTGCTGAAGGACTTCATCACCCAGGCCGAGGCCCCGCTGGCCACCGCGTTCGCGAGTTTTCGCGCGGCAGGTGCGAACGAGCTGATCCTGGACCTGCGCTACAACGGCGGCGGCCGGGTGTCGACGGCGGCGTTGTTGGCCTCGCTCGCAGCCGGCAGCACGCACGACGGCAAGGTGTTCACGCGCCTGAGCTACAACGCGCGCCAGTCGTCGCGCAACACCAGCTACACGCTGGCCGCAGCCGACACCGGCTTTTCGCGCGTGGTGGTGCTCACCGGCGAGCGCACCTGTTCGGCCAGTGAGCTGGTGGTCAACGGGCTGAAGCCGATCGTGCAGGTCGTCACCGTGGGTGCGCAGAGCTGCGGCAAGCCGTTCGGCTTCAACCCTGCGAACTCGTGCAGCAGCACGTTCAGCGCGGTCAACTTCGAGGCGCTGAATGCGCTCGGGGAAGGGCGCTACTACGACGGCATCGCCCCCACCTGCGCGGTGGCAGAGGACTTCAACGGCCAGCTCGGTGACGCCACTGAGAAGCTCACCGCCGCAGCGGCGAGCTACCTGCAGACGGGCGCGTGCCCGCCGGTGGCGGCGGCAGCAGAACGGGCACGGGCGTTGTCCGTGTTGCAGCGGGCCAGGAGTTCGGCCCCCGAGCCGGGCGAGCGGCGCGGGATGTGGGCCGACTGAACACTACATCAGCAGGTGTTCCCCCGCGTTGTCCCCACCCAGGATCACGTAGTTCACCTTGCGGATGTCGAACAGCTTCGTGCCGCCGCCGTAGGAAATCGAGCTCTGCACGTCTTCGCGCATCTCGCGCATCGTGTCGGCCAACTTTCCCTTGATCGGCTCCAGGATGCGTTTGCCTTCGACGTGTTTGTACTCGCCCTTGTTGAAGTCGCTCGCCGAGCCGTAGTACTCCTTGAACAGCTTGCCGTCGACCTCAACGGTCTTGCCGGGCGACTCTTCGTGGCCGGCGAACAGCGAGCCGATCATCACCATCGACGCACCGAAACGCACGCTCTTGGCAATGTCGCCATGGTCGCGAATGCCGCCGTCGGCGACGATCGGCTTGGTCGCCACGCGCGCGCACCACTT
>JANMYQ010000195.1:0-2097 GCA_031382215.1 Methylibium sp. | reverse complement strand
CGTGAAAGCGTGGGCCCCAAAGCGAAACCCCTCCGAACCGTTGCCGGCCAGAGGGGCGGGCAGCCTAGGCTGCCAGTGGAGCTCCGGAGGAATGAGGTCCGGGGCCCCTGACGCGCAGTGACTGCGCCGTCGGTATTGCCTGCGTGCAGGCAACGCCAGCGTACGCCTGCACCTGCTTCAGTGCAAGCTGGTTTTACATCCATCCACATCACAAACCGGCGCGCCCGGGCGCAATTCAGCGTGGCTGCAGCAGTTCGTCCACCAGCGACTGGACACGCTGCTCGACAGAAGCGTCCATGCGGATCGTGCGCCCCCACTCGCGCGACGTCTCGCCCGACCACTTGTTGGTGGCGTCCAGGCCCATCTTGCCGCCCAGTCCGCTGACGGGCGAAGCGAAGTCCAGGTAGTCGATCGGCGTGTGCTCGACCAGCGTCGTGTCGCGCACCGGGTCCATGCGCGTGGTGATGGCCCAGATCACTTCCTTCCAATCGCGGATGTCGACGTCGTCGTCGGTGACGACGATGAACTTGGTGTACATGAACTGGCGCAGGAAGCTCCACAGCCCGAACATCACGCGCTTGGCGTGGCCTGGGTAGGCCTTCTTGATCGAGATCACTGCCAGCCGGTAGCTGCAGCCTTCGGGCGGCAGGTAGAAGTCGACGATCTCCGGGAACTGCTTGCGCAGGATCGGTACGAACACCTCGTTCAGCGCCACGCCCAGCACCGCCGGCTCGTCGGGCGGCTTGCCGGTGTAGGTGGAGTGGTAGATGGGGTCGCGGCGGTGCGTCAGCCGGGACAATTCGAACACCGGGAACCAGTCCTGCTCGTTGTAGTAGCCGGTGTGGTCGCCGAAGGGGCCCTCCAGCGCGTGCAGGTAGCCGTCCTTCTCTTTCAGCTGGACACCGTGGCCGGATTCGCCGACGAAACCAGCCACGGCAGGCGGGATGTGGCCCTCGAGCACGATCTCGGCGCTGGCCGGCACCTGCAGCTTCAGGTCGCCCTCGCCGACGCCGCTGGCCACGACCTCGGTGCGGCTGCCGCGCAGCAGGCCGGCGAATTGGTACTCCGACAGGCTGTCCGGCACTGGCGTCACCGCGCCCAGGATCGTCGCCGGGTCGGCGCCCAGCGCCACCGCCATCGGGAACGGCTGGCCCGGGTTGGCGCGCGCGAAGTCGCGGAAGTCCAGCGCCCCGCCGCGGTGGGCCAACCAGCGCATGATCACCTGGCGGCGGCCGATGACCTGTTGACGGTAGATGCCCAGGTTCTGGCGCAGCCGCGGCGAGGCCACCGACTGCGGGCCACGGGTGATGACGAGACCCCAGGTGATGAGGGGGCCGGCGTCGCCTGGCCAGCAGGTCTGCACCGGCAGCGCGGCCAGGTCGATGTCGTCGCCGGTGAGCACCACGTCCTGGCAGGGTGCCTTGCCGCGCACTGCCGGCTTCATGTCCCACAGCGCCTTGGCCATCTGCAGCAGCTTGCCGGCGTCCTTCAGGCCCTTTGGCGGCTCCGGTTCCTTGAGGTTGGCCAGCAGCTGTCCTACTTCGCGCAGTTCTCCCACCTCCTGCGCCCCCATGCCCAAGGCCACGCGGCGCGGCGTACCAAAGAGATTGATCAGACAGGGAATTTTGTAACCCTGGGGATTCGTACAGAGCACTGCCGGCCCTGCGGATCGCAGCAACTTGTCACCCAAGGCCGTCATTTCCAGGCGCGGCGATACCGATTGGCTGAGCTTTCTAAGCTCTCCCATCGATTCAAGCTGCTGGATGAAGTCCCGCAGGTCCCCGTATTTCATCGATTTTTGGTATTAGAGAACGATTTGATATTCTTGACCGTGTATTAAGCGCTTCCTAGAATCGCCCAAGACCTGAAAATTCAGGGTTTACCCGAGACCGAGTCTGCGCGCTCGCAGCCGTCCGGGAGCCACACGAGGCAGCGCGTGCCGCAGGGCGCGAAACCTGCCGTCGATTATCACTGCCACCCTGCGGCGCCCTTGCGGCCCGCAGCCACCGGCAAATACATGGAGAAGACTCGATGCAAGCCAGCGATTTGCTGCACCGGGCCCGTCGTTTGACCGCCCGATCGTTGTCCGTGTTCGTC
>JANMYQ010000151.1:0-48352 GCA_031382215.1 Methylibium sp. | reverse complement strand
AGCGCCTTGCCCATGAAGCTGCGGCGCGCCTTGCGGGCGGCCTCGAACTGTTCGGCCGACAGGTGGCCCTCAGGCGCCTTGACGATGCGCCCGGCCATCTGCGGCGTGATGGGCGAAAGGTGGCCAGCCATGGCTCAGCCCAGGTCCTTGATCAGTTCCTTGAAGCTGCGCTTCACGTCCTTGTTGCCCTCGAGCTCGGTGGCCACGCGGATGCACACGGTGCGGCACAGGTCAGTGAACGAGGCGTCGGAGACGCGGTAGAACACCTGCGCGCCCTCGCGGCGGCGCGACAGCACGCCGCCCTGGTACATCAGGCCGAGGTGACGCGAGACGTTGGTCTGCGTGAAGCCGGTCTCCTCGACGATCTGGTTGACACACTTTTCGTCCTGGCAGATGGAATGCATGATGCGCAGCCGCGTCGGCTCCGACAGCAGCGAGAAGTAGCGCGCTACCGACTCGAACACCTCGTTCATTTCGTCCATGACGGCTCCAGGCGACCCATGCAAAACAACTGCTTCACAGCTTATGCGCTTATCGTCATACGCCCATAAGTGTTTACGCTCAAGCACAGATGTGATGGCGGGCTGTCCAATGCGCACATGCCGAAGACCACCGCCCCTGCCCTTGGTCCTGCCATGGGCCCTGCACGCGCGCCTGCTCATGCGCCTGCTCATGCGCCGCTGCCCGACACCCTCGATCGCCGGCCTGGCACCCTGACCGTCGTGCTGTTCAGCCAGGGCGGCTGCGCCTTCTGCACGGTGGCGCGCGAGCACTACCTGCGCCCGCTCGCCGCGACCCGGCCCGCCGGGGTGTCGATCGCCGAAGTCGAACTCGGCCGCACAGGCACACGCACACGCACGCTGCTCGACTGGCACGGTGTGCGCCGCACGCACACCGATTTCGCGCGCTCGCTGGGCGTGCGCTTTGCACCGACCGTGATGTTCTTCGACGCGCAAGGGCGCGAACTCGCGCCGGCCATCGTCGGCCTGTCGCACGACTTCTTCGGCGCCTACCTCGACGCCCGCATCCACAGCGCGCAGGCCGCGCTGCGCGCCGCCTCCAGCATCAGTCCCTGAGCTTGTAGAACTGCCGGTTCAGGTACGCCGCCACGTCACGCTCGTCTTCGGGAAACAGCTCAAGCTTGAGCTCCATGTTGCACAGGCTCACGTAGCGGCGCAGGTCGTACAGCGACCTCACCTTGCGGTCTTCGCGCAGGTGGATGAAGGCCTCTTCCCGGCTCGTCTTTTCGGTGTGGCAGGCAGCGCATCGTTTGGCGTAGTGAATGTCGCGCCCGTTGGCCAGGTCGGCGCCGGGGAAGGCGTCGGCCTGGGCCGCAACGCTCACCGGCAACCCGAGTGCGGCGCAGGCGGCCCCGGCCCGCAGCACGGAGAACGCCATCGATGCAGTTGATTTCATGGGCAAGGTCCTTGGCGACAAGCGCCGCATTGTCCTGCGCGGGCGTCCGCGAAGGCACAACTCCACGATTCGGGAAAGCCCGCACCCAGCCCGGGCGCGCCCCGGCTCGATCTGGTGCATGCTCCGCGCTTTGCAGGGGGACAGACACATGTCGTTATCGTCCACCACCCCACGCGGCGTCTCGGCCTTCTTGCTGGCCGTTGTGACCACGCTGCCTCTGCCGACGTGGGCCCGAGGCGACGCCGACACGCTGCGCATCGTGCCGCACTCCAACCTGGCGATCCTCGACCCGATCTGGACCACCGCCTACATGAGCCGCAACCACGGCTACATGATCTACGACACGCTGTTCGGCACCGACGAGAAAGCCCAGGTCAAACCGCAGATGGTGGACAGCTGGACCGTCAGCCCGGACCAGCGGCTGTGGATCTTCAAGCTGCGGGCCGGTCTGGAATTCCACGACGGCAAGCCGGTGACCGGTGCCGACGTGGTGGCCTCGCCGGCACGCTGGGGCAAGCGCGATTCGATGGGTGCGGCGCTGATGGGCTTTGTCGAACGCATGGACTCGCCGGCACAAGACGGCTTTCGCATCTTCCTGCGCGAGCCCTGCGGCTTCGTGCTCGACGCGCTCGGCAAACCTTCATCGAACGTTCCCTTCATCATGCCCGCGCGGGTGGCCGAGACCGACCCGTTCAAGCAGATCGAAGATCACACCGGCTCGGGCCCTTACGTCTTTCGGAATGACGAGTTCAAGCCCGGCAACAAGGTGGTGTACGTGAAGAACAGCCGCTACGTGGCGCGCAAGGAGGCCCCTTCGGGGAGCACCGGCGCCAAGAATGTCTACGTCGAGCGGGTCGAGTGGAACCTGGCGCTGCGCGACGCGCAGGCCCAGCTGAATGCGTTGCAAAAGGGCGAGGTCGACATCATCGAGGCGCTCGGTTTCGACCAGTTCGAGGCGGCGAAGAAGATCGACACGATCCAGCTCCCCAGATACTCGACCGTGAACTTCCAGTTCTTCGCGCGCTTCAACCACCTGCACAAGCCGTTCGACAATGCGAGGGTGCGCCAGGCAGCGACGGCCGCGTTGGCGCAGGAGCCCTTCCTGCGCGCGCAGGTCGGCGTCAAGGAGCTCTACAAGCCGTGCCCGTCGATGTTCACCTGCGGCACGCCTTATGCCAGCGCGTTCGGCAGCGCGTTCGGCAATGAAGGTCAGTCGAAGTCGGGAATGAAGAAGGCGCAGGAGCTGCTGAAGGCGTCGGGCTACGACGGCACACCCGTCGTGCTGATGAAACCGACCGACCTGGCCTCGATCCAGAAGCTGCCCGACGTGGCGGCGCAACTGCTGCGCCAGGCCGGCTTCAAGGTCGAACTGCTGGCGCTGGACTGGCAAAGCCTGGTGGCCCGGCGCGCCAGGAAAGACGCGCCCGACAAGGGCGGCTGGAACATGTTCCTCACCTCATTCCAGGGTTACGACGTGTGGAACCCGATCTCCAATGCGCCGCTGGACGCGCGCGGCGAGCAGGCGGGCTGGTTCGGCTGGCCCAAGGATGAGAGGCTGATCGAGTTGCGCGGCCAGTTCATGCGCGAGGTCGATGACACGAAGAAGAAGACGCTGGCCGAAGCCATTCAGGCGCGCGCCTTCGAGGTCGGCACCCACGTGCCACTGGGCGAGTTCTTGCCGCCGCTGGCGGCCGGCAAGAACATCTCGGGCTTTTTCGTCAGCAACGTCAATCTCTACTGGAACCTGAAGAAGCACTGAGTCCACGCCACCTTCCCACGCCTGCCGACCCCTGCCCTTGTACGCTTTCATTGCTCGCCGCCTGTTGGCCACGCTGCCGGTGCTGCTGATCGTGGCAGTGCTGGTGTTCCTGCTGCTGCGCATGGCCCCGGGCGACCCGGCGGTGATACTGGCCGGCGATGCGGCCGACACGCAGCAGATCGAACGCATTCGGGACGACCTGGGGCTGAACCGGCCGACCCCGGTCCAGTTCGGCATCTGGGCCGCCAAGCTGCTGAGTGGCGACCTGGGCGAATCCGTCTACTACAAGACTCCGGTGACCACGCTGATCGGCCAGCGCCTGGAGGCCACGCTGTCGCTCGCGCTCATCACCATCGCTTTCGCCGTGGTGGTGGCGGTGCCGATGGGCGTGCTGGCGGCGTGGCGCCCGGGCAGTCGGCTCGACCGCGTGCTGATGGGCTTGTCGGTGTTGGGCTTTTCGGTGCCGGTGTTCGTGCTGGCCTACCTGCTGGTCTGGCTCGTGTCGGTCAAGCTCGGCTGGTTGCCGGTGCAGGGCTACACGCCGCTGGCCGACGGCGTGGGCCCATGGCTGCGCCACCTCATCCTGCCGGCGTTCACCTTGTCGGTCACCTACATCGCCCTGATCGCGCGCGTGACGCGCGCAACCGTGCTCGACACCTTGGGGGAAGACTACATCCGCACCGCGCACGCCAAGGGCCTGCCCGAGACCACGGTGCTGGTGCGCCACGCGCTGCGCAATGCGGCGGTGCCGATCGTCACGGTCATCGGCATCGGCGTGGCACTGCTGGTCAGCGGCGTGGTGGTGACGGAATCCATCTACGCGATTCCGGGCCTGGGCCGGCTGACGGTGGACGCGGTGCTGGCGCGCGACTTCCCGACCGTCCAGGGCCTGATCCTGCTGTTCTCGCTGAGCTACGTGCTGGTCAACCTGCTGGTGGATCTTTCCTGCGTGTTCTTCGACCCGCGCATCCGTTATTGATGTCAGCCACTCACCCCACTCACCCCGGCAGCCTGTGGCGCGGCGTGCGGCGCAACGCATCGGTGCGCCTTGGCGGCGGCGTGCTGGCGCTGTTCGTGCTGATCGCGCTGCTGGCGCCGTGGCTCGGCACCGTCGACCCGACCTTGTTCGACGCCGCCAGCCGCGACCTGCGGCCCGGCCAGGCCGGTGAGATGACCACGCTCGAAGGCGAGCAGATCGCGCACACCTTCCTGATGGGCTCCGACTCGTTCGGCCGCGACATCTACAGCCGCGTGCTCTACGGCACGCGCGTGTCGTTGATCGTCGGCGTGAGCACGGCGCTGCTGGCGCTGGCGTTCGGCATTGTGCTGGGCCTGTGCGCCGGCTACCTTCGCTGGCTCGACGGAGTGCTGATGCGCGTGATGGATGGCGTGATGGCGATCCCGGCGATCCTGATCGCGATCGCGCTGGTGGCGCTGTGGAAGGGCGGCCTGCTGACCGTGATCGTCGCCATCGCGATCCCCGAGATCCCGCGCGTGACCCGGCTGGTGCGTTCGCTGGTGCTGACGATCCGTGAGGAGCCGTATGTCGAAGCCGCCATCTCGCTCGGCACGCCCGCGTGGAAGATCATGTTCGGCCACATCCTGCCCAACACCGTGGCGCCGCTGCTGGTGCAGGGCACGTTCATCTGCGCTTCGGGCATTCTGGTCGAGGCGATCCTGTCGTTCCTGGGCGTGGGCCTGCCGCCCGACATTCCGACCTGGGGCACGGTGATGGCCGAGGGCCGCTCGCTGTTCAGCGAGTTCCCGCACAACATCTTCTTCCCCGGCCTCTTCCTCGCGCTCACGGTGCTGGCGGTGAACATGCTGGGCGACGGGTTGCGCGATACGCTGGATCCGCGTTTGGTGAAGAGGATTTAGGGTGAAACACAGGTCCAGGTGGCGGGGGGATCGGGCCGGCGGCGCATGCCCCTCCGCTCATGCCCGGGGGCAGAGCCCCGGGCGCTCGCCAGGCACAAACAGTCCCCCGGACTGTTTGTGTCCGGGCTTGCTCCCCCGGGCCGAAAGAGTCCGGCCCTCCTCCTTTACTTCGCTACGGAGCAAGCACCACCGTCCCGATCCAGGCAACGGCTTTGGCTTTTCGACGGCCCAGAGAGACCGCTGCAAGCCGGGGGCGTCGGGTGGGGGACATAGCGAAGTAAAGGAGGAGGGCCGAGTCTCTTCCGGCCCGGAGGACATGAGCGGTGTTCCCCACCCGATGGCCACGGCCCGCGGAAATCCGCAGCAGTAGCTCATGAGCGCCAACCCGACCCCCGTCCTCGAACTGCGCAAGCTCAGCATCCGCCTGCCTACCGGCGCCGACCGCGAGAACGCCGTCAGCAACGTGTCGCTGTGCGTTGCGCCGGGCGAGATCGTCTGCGTGGTGGGCGAGTCGGGCGCGGGCAAGTCGGTGATCGCGCATGCGGCCATGGGCCTGCTGGCCAAGGGCCTGGCGGTGCGGGCCGGCAGCGGCATCGCGCTGCTGGGCGAAGAGCTCGTCGGTGCGTCGCCGCAGCGCCTGCGAGCGCTGCGCTGCACCCGCATGGGCATGATCTTCCAGGAGCCGATGACGGCGCTGAACCCGGTGATGCGCTGCGGCGAGCAGATCGACGAGGTGCTCGCCGAACACACGAAGCTGGCGCCGGCCGAGCGCCGGGCGCGCATCCTGGCGATGATCGAACAGGTGCATCTGTCCGACCCGCAGCGCATGGTCGAGTCGTTCCCGCACCAGCTCTCGGGCGGCCAGCGCCAGCGCATCATGATCGCGATGGCGCTGATCCTGGAGCCAGCATTGCTGATCGCCGACGAGCCCACCACCGCGCTGGACGTGACCACGCAGGCGCAGACGCTCAAGCTCATCAAGGAACTGCAGACGCTGCGCGGCACCGGCGTGCTGTTCATCACGCACGACTTCGGCGTGGTGGCCGAGATCGCCGACCGCGTGGCGGTGCTCAGGCACGGCGAACTGGTCGAGCTGGGCAGCACCAGGCAGATCCTGCAGCGCCCGCGGCACGCGTACACGCAGATGCTGATCGACGCGGTGCCCGGCCACGACCCGCCGGTACGCGCGCGGGTGTCAGCGGTGCGGGACCCGGCGCAGGAGCCGGTGCAGGAGCCGGTGGTGCTGAGCATCAGCCGGCTGGTCAAGACCTACGGCAAGACCGGCTGGTTCGGCGGCGGGCGCGAGGTGGCGGCGGTGCGTGACGTAGCGTTCGAGCTGCGGCGCGGCCAGACGCTCGGCATCGTCGGCGAATCGGGCTCGGGCAAAAGCACGGTGGCGCGCTGCATCGCGCGGCTGATTCACCCGACCGCAGGGCAGATCGTGTTGACCGGCACCAACACCGACACCAACGCCGGCACCGACATCACCACCCTGCCCGCAGGCCGGCTGCGCGAGCTGCGGCGCCAGATCCAGATCGTCTTCCAGGACCCGTACCGCTCGCTCAACCCGCGCCGCACGGTGGGCCAGTCGATCATCGAGGGGCCGATGAACTACGGCGCGTCAGCCGCTGAAGCGATGAAGCGTGCGCGCAGCCTGATGGCGCTGGTGCGGCTGGACCCGCAGTCGCTCGGCCGCTACCCGCACCAGTTTTCCGGCGGCCAGCGCCAGCGCATCTGCATCGCGCGCGCGCTGGCGCTGGAGCCGCGGGTGCTGATCGCCGACGAGGCGGTGTCGGCCCTCGACGTGTCGGTGCAGGCGCAAGTGCTGCAGCTGCTGGCACACATCCGCGACCAGCTCAATCTGGCGATGCTGTTCATCACCCACGACCTGCGCGTGGCGGCGCAGGTGTGCGACGACGTGGCGGTGATGTGCGAAGGCAAGATCGTCGAATACGGGCCCACGGCGCAGGTCTTCGGCGCGCCGCAGCACGCCTACACGCGTGCTCTGTTCGACGCCGCGCCCGGGCGGCACTTCCCGTTCGGGAGGTCCGTGGGCCGCGTGGCCAGCCTGGGCTGAGGGCCCGGCCCGGCTGCGGTACGCTCGTGAAATGAGCGACACGATCCTCTCCCCCCAGTGGCAACCGGCTCCGGGCGCGGCCATCCGGCGTGCGGCCACGGTGGTGGTGTTGCGTGACCACGCTGACGGCATGCAGGTGCTGCTGATGCGCCGCAACGCGCACGCGGGCGACATCCACAGCGGCGCCTGCGTTTTTCCCGGCGGGCTGGTGAATGCGGCCGACCGCGACGCGCACGCCTTCTGCCACGGGCTCGATGATGCGCAGGCCAGTGCCGCGATGGGCCTGCCCGAGGGCGGGCTCGACTTCTTCGTCGCCGCGCTGCGCGAATGCCTGGAAGAGGCCGGCCTGCTGTTCGCCACCGCTGCCGATGGTGGCGTGCTGCCGCAGGCGGTGCTCGACGACATTGCCGAGCTGCGGCCTGCACTGAACCGCGGCGATCTGTCGATGAAAGTCGTGTGCGAACGTTTCGGCCTGCGGCTGGCGGCCGACCGGCTTCTGCGCATCAGCCACTGGCTCACACCGCCCGGCGTACCCAAGCGTTACGACACGCACTTCTTCGTCGCCGAAGCGCCGCCGCTGCAGGTGGCCTCGCACGACGACGGCGAAACGGTGGACCGCCTGTGGATCACCCCGGCCGACGCTATTCGGCAGGCCAAGGCGCTGAAGCTGGTGCTGCCCACCCTGAAAACCCTGCAGACCTTGCAGCAACTCGGCAGCAGTGCCGCGGTGATGGCGCATGCGCGTGCGCTGACCAGCGTGCCGTGCTGGATGCCGCACCTGGGCACCGGCGCACGCGGCATGCGCCCGGTGGCGCCTGATGAGCCGGCCTGGGCCGAACTCGGCCGGCTCGACCCGCAAGGCCACGGCACCGCCAGCTACGAACTGGCGCCTGGGCCCGCGGTGCGCCTGTCGGCGCGGCTGATCCGCGTGACGGCGCCAAACGGCAGCATGATGACCGGGCCGGGCACCAACACCTACCTGCTCGGCGGTGGCGCGGCCAATGAATGGGCCGTCATCGACCCCGGCCCGGCGATCGACGAGCACGTGCAGGCGATCCTGGCAGCCGCGCCCGGCCCGATCCGCTGGATCTTCGTGACCCACACGCACAAGGACCATTCACCCGCCGCGCAGGCATTGAAGGCGCACACCGGCGCGCCGCTGCTGGGCATGGCGCCGCTGCACACCGAGTGGCAGGACGCCGACTTCGTGCCCGACCAGGCGCTGCGCGGCGGCGAGGTGTTCGAGCTCCCGGGTGACACGAGCCTGCGCGTGATCCACACCCCCGGCCACGCCGGCAACCACCTGTGTTACCTGCTCGAACAGGAACGCATGTTGTTCACCGGCGACCATGTGATGCAAGGCTCCACCGTCGTCATCAACCCGCCCGACGGCGACATGGGCGCCTACCTGCGCTCGCTGAACGAACTGAAGATCCTCGCGCTCGACTGGCTCGCCCCCGGCCATGGCTTCCTGATGGCCGAGCCACGCCAGGCGATGCAGCGCATCGTCGAGCACCGGCTCAAGCGCGAGGCCAAGGTGCTGGCGGCCGTGCCGGAACGTGACGCGGCCAGCATCGACACGCTGCTCGCCAGCGTTTATGCCGACGTGCCGCCGCACCTGCACACGATGGCGCGGCGTTCGCTGCTGGCGCACTTGCTGAAGCTGCGCGACGAGCGGCGCGTGCTTGAAGAACCGCCTGGCACCTGGATGCGGCTGCCGCCGGCGCGCTGACCCAGTGATACCCGGCTGACACCCCGGCGCCAGCCCTCTTGCGGACCGCGCCGAACAGGGCCACATTGCAAGCATGAACACACAGCGCAGTCTGCAACGGTGGCCGGGGAGTCTGGCCAGCTTGGCCTGCCTGGCCCTGGCCCTGGCCGGCTGCAGCAGCGCGCCGGTCGTGCAGGCGCCGCAGCACCTGTTCGACGATGCGCTGTTCGCCGCGCCGTCCGAGCCGGCGCGGGCCGATGCGATCTTTGCGCTCAGCGACACGATGAAGCGCTATGTCGAGGTGGACATTGCCAATCCCTTGCGCAGCAAGGGCCCGCAGCGGGGCCTGCTGGAGGCGCTGTATAGCAAGAACCAGCTCCGGCTCGAATACGACTCGGTGCGCACCCGCAATGCGGCCGAAGCGTTCGAGGCGCGCTCGGGCAACTGCCTGTCGCTCGTCATCATGACGGCCGCGTTCGCCAAGCACCTGGGCCTGCCGGTGCGCTACCAGAGCGTGTACTTCGAGTCCACCTGGACGCGCAGCGGCAACCTCTACCTCTCCAGCAACCACGTCAACCTGGCGCTTGAACACCGCGCCACCGACGCGCGCGTCGGCGTGGACACCGAGCGCGCCTGGACGGTCGACTTCCTGCCCGCCGAAGACATTCGCGGCCAGCGCACCCGCGTGATCTCCGAAGCCACGGTGATCGCGATGTACATGAACAACCGCGCTGCCGAGGCGCTGGCGCAGGGCACGCTGGACGACGCCTACGCCTGGGCGCGCGAGGCCATCCGCCAGTCACCCGCCTTCCTGAGCGCGTACAACACACTGGCCGTGGTCTACGCGCGCCACGGCCACCCGCAGCACGCGGCCCGCCTGCTGCGCCACGTGCTGGAGCGCGAGCCCGACAACACGGCGACCTTGTCGAACCTGGCACGCGTGCTCGGTGACCTGGGGCAGACGGCCGAGGCGGCGCAGCTCGCCCAGCGCTTGGCCAAGATCGAGCCCTACCCGCCGTTCCACTTCTTCGACCTGGGGCTGACGGCGCTGCAGGCGGGCAACTTTCAGACCGCGCGCGAACTGTTCGCCAAAGAAGTGAAACGCGCCGCCTACCACCACGAGTTCCACTTCTGGCTCGCGATTGCCAACCTCGGCCTGGGCGACAAGTCGGAAGCGCGCAAGCACCTGATCCTGGCCAAGGAAAACAGCACCACCTTCAACGACAAGGCCTTGTACTCGGCCAAGCTGGAGCGCATCAACGCGCTGCGGGTGCGGTGAGCGCGCGCTGAGCGTGCGGTGCCAGGGCTCACCACTCCAACGGCAGGCCCACGTAGTTCTCCGCCATCGCCGTGGCTGCGGCCCGCGAATGCACCAGGTAGTCGAGTTCGGCCGCCTGCATTCGCTGGCCGAACGCGCCGGTCTCGGGGAACTTGTGCATCAGCGAGGTGAGCCACCACGAAAAGCGCTCGGCGCGCCAGATGCGGCGCAGCGCGCGCTGCGAATAGTTGTCGATGCCGGCGTCACTTTTCTCGCCGTAGTGCTCGGCGAAGGCGCGCGCCAGGTAGCCCACGTCGGACGCCGCCAGATTCAACCCCTTGGCGCCGGTGGGCGGCACGATGTGCGCGGCGTCGCCGGCCAAAAACAGGCGCCCGAAGCGCAGCGGCTCGGCCACGAAGCTGCGCAGCGGCGCGATGCTCTTCTCGATCGACGGGCCGGTGACCAGCGTCTCGGCGGCCTCGGGGTCGAGCCGGCGGCGCAGTTCGTCCCAGAACGCGTCGTCGCTCCACTGCTCGACCTTGTCGTCGAGCGAACACTGCACGTAGTGGCGGCTGCGCGTCATCGAGCGCATGCTGCACAGTGCGAAGCCGCGTTCGTGGTTGGAGTAGATCAGCTCGTGCGACACCGGCGGCGTTTCTGCCAACACGCCCAGCCAGCCGAACGGGTAGATGCGCTCGAAGGTTTGCAGTGCACCGGCCGGCACGCTTTGGCGGCTGACGCCGTGGTACCCGTCGCAGCCGGCGATGAACTCGCAGTCCAAGGTCTGCGCCACGCCGTCTTTCGTGTAGCGCACCCGCGGCTTGCTGCCGTCAAAACCGTGCAGGCTCACGCCTTCGGCTTCGTAGACGGTGCTCAGGCCGGCCGCTTCGCGCGCCTGCAACAGGTCGCGCGTCACTTCTGTCTGGCCGTAGACCGTCACGTTCTTGCCGCCGGTCAAACCGTGCAGGTCGATGCGGTGGCGCGCGCCGCCGAAACACAGCTCCACGCCGCCGTGCACCAGCCCCTCCTTGTGCAGGCGCTGGCCCACGCCCACCTGGTCGAGCAGATCGACCGTGCCCTGCTCGAGCACGCCGGCGCGAATGCGCCCCAGCACGTACTCGCCGCTGCGCTGCTCGACGATCACGTTGGCAATGCCCGCTTTGTGCAGCAGCGCACCGAGCAACAAGCCGGACGGGCCGGCACCGATGATGGCAACCTGGGTTTTCATGAGGGTCTCCTGATATTGATGTTGACGTTGACGTTGAAAGTCGGGGGCGGAGTCGAAGTCGAGGTACTCACATGTTCTTCACAGCGGCTGCACAAGATTTGCAGCGCCTTTTCAACAGGGTCATCCACAGGCTGCTCACAGCATTGTTCGCAGGTTGGCCTGCGTCTGCAACAGCGCCGGCAGGCAGCGCTCGACCAGCCGCTCCATGCTGAGCTGCGCCGCGTGTACGCTCACGTTGATGGCGGCCAGCACTTCGCCGCGCGCGTTCTTGATCGGTACGGCGATGGTGCGCAGGCCCAGCTCCAGTTCCTGGTCGACCGTGGCGTAACCCTGCGCACGCGTGCGCGCCACTTCGTTGGCCAGCCGGCGCGCGGTGATCACGGTGCGCGGCGTGAGCGGCTGCAGGGTCTGGCGCGCGATCCAGGCGTTGCAATCGGCCTCGGGCAGCGCGCTCAGCAGCACGCGGCCGTTCGAGGTGCAATACGCCGGCACGCGCGTGCCCGGCTGCAAGGTGGCCGAGACGATGCGCGCGACGCTGAGCGCGGCCACGCACAGCACGTCGTCACCGTCCAGCACGCCGGCGGAAGAGGCCTCCTTCAAGGTGCTTGCCAGGCGGTTCAGTTCGGGCTGCACCAGGCGCGGCAGGCGGGCCGAGTACATGTAGCTCTGGCTCAGGCGCAGCACCTTGGGCGTGAGCGAATAGCGCTTGCCGTCGCTGCCCGCATAACCCAGGTGCTGCAAGGTGATCAGGCAACGGCGCGCTGCCGCACGCGTGAGGCCACACCGCGTGGCGACCTCGGCAATGGTCTGGCGCGGGTGCTCGTCGTTGAAGGCCTCGATGACCTGCAGGCCCTTTTCCAGCCCGCCGATCAGGTCACGCGGCTGCGGCGCGGGAGGCTTGGGCAACGAGCGAAACAGCATGCCGCCACTGTAGCCCGGGCGCCCCGCAGAGCGCGCACCCGACGCTGCGTTTGGGCGCTATTCGCACAAATGATCAGCCGGCCGGCGGCAAGTGGAAGGCCGCTGCGACCAGCGGCAGCTCCAGCACAACCTCCACGCCGTCCATCCTGCCGGTGTCGCGAAACCCCAGCCCCTTGTAGAACGGCTCGGGGCAACCCGGCCCAGGCACGTACGACAGTTCGAGCGACTTGAACAAGCCCTTGGCCCGCACATGTTCGATCACCTGCAGCAGCGCGGCGCGTCCGATGCCGCGGCCCTGAAACCGGGCATCGACCATGAAGCGCCAGACCCCCACCTCGGGCTGCGCCGGCGGCGGCGACAGCAGCGACTGATCTTCCAGCATCACGAAGCCGGCCGGCTCATCGCCGCAGTAGATGGCGCGGTACCAGGCCTCGGGCGCGAACAGCGCCTGCGCGAGCGACACGGCGTTGCTGGCGACGAAGCCTTTCTGGTGCTCGGCCACACCCAGCTTGACCACCGCGATCACCGTCTCGGCCGTGATCTCGCGCAGCGTGACGAGCGTGGTCTCCATGGTTGCCCTTTCAGCCGCTTGCACGCTCAACCGGTCACGCCCGGCCGCGCTGCGCTTCGCGCGGCACTTCGTAGCGCAGTTCGGCAAAGCCACTGCCGATCTGCTGCACCGACACCAGCCGCAGCGGCGGGAAGGCGATCTGGCGCGGCAGCAGCGGCTGGCCGGCGCCGAGCGTGACCGAACCGATCTGCACGATCAGCTCGTCCAGCAGGCCGGCGTCGAAGAACTGGCCGACCAGATCGCCGCCACCCACCACCCACAGGTTCTTGGCGCTGTTCTCACCGCTGCCGACGGCCTCGCGCATCTGCGCGTGCACCGGGCGAACGTCGCCTTTCACGAAACGGATGTCGGCCCCCGGCACCGCCGCCAGCCTGCGGCTCGTGAACACCCAGGTCGGCTGCGCATACGGCCACGGCGCGCCGCTGCCGGTGGCCGGGTTGACGATGTGGCGCAGCATCCACTCGTAGGTGGACGAGCCCATCGCCAGCGCACCCACGCCCTGGATGAACTGCGGGTAGCTGGTCTGGTTCACGTCGCCGAGCTGGAACAGCCACTCCAGCGAGTGGTCGGTGGTGGCGATGAAGCCGTCGAGGCTGGTGGCGGTGTAGTACTGGGTTCGCATCGCAGCTTCCTTCCGCACCGGCCAGAGCGGCCTGTCAGGCCTTCGACGCCACGACCTTCGCGGCTGCCTTCAGCGATTCTTTCAGGCCCGCCGCGTCGGCCGGAGCGGCACCGCCCACGCCCACACCGATCAACTTGTTGCCCTGCACGAACAGGAACGAAGCGCCCCGGGCCGAAGCGCCGTAGAACGACTTCTCGCCCAGACCCGGCTCCTCCCGCATGCGGGCCGCTTGCGACTCGGCCTGCTCTTGCGCCACCGTCTTGCCGAGTTGCTTGCGCGCGTCGTCACCCGACGCGAATTCGACCACCGAGACCACCACCGCAGATGCTGCGGCGCGGTAAGTGCAATAACTCAGCTGGCCGCCCGAGTCTTCATCGCGCCGTGGGCCGCCCGGGGTCACTTCGACGATCGGCTGGCCGGTGACGGCGGCCGCCTCGCTCTGCGCGAGCAGCGAACAGGCATCGGCCGCCAGCGCGGTGGGTGCGTGAACTGCGGCGACGATGCAAACAACGACTGACAGCAGGCGCATGGTGAACCTTACGCCTCCCCCGTCAGCGCCAGCGCGCCCACCTGCTGCGCCAAGGTGGTGAACTTGGTGGCCAGCGTGCCGGCCGCCTGGGGGCCGGTGAAGTCGCGCACGACAAAGGTCTCGATGCCCTTGCGCGCTTCGAACCGGTAACCGGCGCCCATGGCCCGGCCCGAGATGACCATGTCGGTGGTGTCGGAGATCAACACCCGGTTGCCGACCTGGGAGTCTTGCTCAAAGTGCTTGCTGCCCTTGACGACCTGAACGAGGAACCACATGCGAAGCCTTTGACGTGCTGCACCCGAAAGGGGGTTCCGCAGCATATACCGGGCGGGCCGGCCTACAGATGGCCGAAGAACTCGGGCGCACTCTGCCAGCGGTCGCTGCCCCCGTCCACATACGTCACCGGCACGCGCGACAACTCTTCTTCGCTCACGCCCTGCAGGCAACCCAGGTTCACGCCGTACATCTTGCCGATCGGCGTCTCGGTGCCGATGCCGAAGGCGCGCACGCCGCAATGCCTGCAGAACCAGTGCTGGTTCTTGCGGGTGTTGAACAGGTACTGCGTCAGCTCGCCTTCCCCCGCCGTCAAGCGGAAGCCGCCTTCCTTGGCCACGCCAGCCCAGAAGCGCGTGCGCCGGCAGATGCTGCAGTTGCAGCGGTAGGTGCTTTGTGTGAGGTCGAGGTCGGCTTCGAACTGGATGGCGCCGCAGTGGCAGCTGCCTTGGTAGGTTTTCATCATGGTGTGACCATCGGCGCTGGACAGGTGGACAGACGAGTGCGACATGCTAGCGCCAGCTTCGCCAGCTTCGCCAGCTTCGCCAGCCTCGCCCGCGAGCCTTCAGCCCGGCGCCACGCCCTTCACCGCCCACGCCAGCGCGGCGTAGGAGCGTGGCCCATCGGCTTCGCCATCCATGTACGCGCTTTACCGCGTCGCGCAGCGGGGCGCGTTCGGCCTCGCCCAGGCTGGCCAGGTACTCGGCGCCCGGGCAGGCCCGCGGCGTGCCATGCGTCCACCAGCTCACCCAGCCGCGTCATCGGCCGCGTGTAGTTGCGTGCGCGGCGCTGCTCGCCGCCCTTCGGGTCCACGGCGCACAGCTCGGCAACTGGCACGCGCCGGGCCAACGCCGACGCCAGCGCCCCGGTGCCACAGCCGACGTCGAGCACCCGCTCGCCCGCGGCCGCGCCGACGAATTCGAGAAATGGCTCTGCCAGGCGGCGGCTCCAGCGGCCCATCAATTGTTCGTAGGCAGCGCCGTCGGTGGCGAGGAAGGTGGAGGAGGGGGTCATGCGTTCGGTTCCCGACAGTACGTCAAACACCCGACTGCACTGAGCTTGAGACTCAGGCCGGTTGCGCGTGAAGCCGCACTCCCAGCGCGCGCGCCACCTTCAGCACCGTGGCAAAGCTCGGATTGCCACCTTCGCTGAGCGCGCGGTAGAGGCTCTCGCGGCTCAAGCCAGCCTCCTTGGCGACCAAGCTCATGCCCTTGGCGCGAGCAATGTCGCCCAGGGCGCGTGCGATACCCGACACGTCGTCCGGCGCCTCTTCGAGCCATGCATCCAGATAGGCGGCCATCTCTGCAGGCGTACGAAGGTGTTCCGCCACGTCATAGGCAGAGGTCTTCACCTTGGGGGCCTTCTTGCGAGTGGTCGTTGCCATCTGTTCAATCTCCGTATGCCTGTGCGAGGCGAATGGCCCGAGCGATGTCTTTGGGCTGCGTGGACTTGTCTCCGCCGACGAGCAGCAGCAGGAGCCGGTCCCCTCGCTGCGAGTAGTAGACGCGGTAGCCTGGCCCCGCATCGACCTTCAGCTCGGACACTCCGTGGGTCAGGTTTCGGTGAGATCCGGGGTTTCCGTGGATCAGTCGGTCAACACGCATCAAGATTCGCGCACGACCCGACAGGTCCTTGACGCCGTCGAGCCAGTCGCGATACTCGTCCGTCTTCTCGACGCGCATACGGTGATTGTAGCCTGAAGGCTACAGTCTTTGCGGGAAACATCGCGCCTCACCAGCCTCATCACTTGATAGACCTTTCGCGCGAAACGCCCCGCCACTACAACCTCTCCGTCTCCCCCGCCCGCGGCTGCCACTTCATCAACCGCGTCTCCACCCTTCCCACCAGTGCATCCAGCACCAGCGCAAACGCCGTGAGCACGACGATGCCGGCCATCACGGTGTTGATGTCGAAGCTGCCTTCGGCCTGCAGGATGAGATAGCCCACGCCTTGCGACGAGCCGAGGTATTCACCGACCACGGCGCCGACGAAGGCGAGGCCGACGCTGTTGTGCAAGGAGCTGAACACCCACGCGGTGGCGCTGGGCAGGTAGACGTGGCGCAGCAGTTGCCGTTGCCTCGCGCCCAACATGCGCGCGTTCGCCAGCACCACCGGGCTCACTTCCTTCACGCCCTGGTAGACGTTGAAGAAGACGATGAAGAACACCAGCGTGACGCCGAGCGCTACCTTGCTGCCGATGCCCAGGCCGAACCACACCGCGAAGATCGGCGCCAGGATGATGCGCGGCATCGCGTTCAGGCCCTTGATGTAGGGCTCGAGCAAGGCCGACGCCATGGGGCTGAGCGCCAGCCACAGCCCGGCCACCAGGCCCAGCGTGGAGCCGATGCCGAAGGCGAGCAGCGTCTCGATGAGCGTGACGGCGAGGTGCTTGTAGATGTCCGCCTCGGTGACGAACCAGCTCCAGATGCGGCCGCCCACCTTCAGCGGCTCACCGAAGAAGAACGCGGCATGGCGGTCGTTCTCGAACATCACCAACGGCAGCAGGCCCGGCTTGGTCATCGCGTACCAGAAGGCCAGCACGGCCACCAGCAGCGCGAGTTGCCACAGGCGCAGGTTGCGTGGGTTGGGTTTGAGGTGTTGCCACATGCGCGTCAAGGTGCGGCTCAGAGCGCCTTGCGGTACTGCACGAAGCCCGGCTTCTCGGCGATGCGGTCATACAGCTTCATCGCATCGACGTTCGTCTCGTGCGTCAGCCAGTGCACCTTGGCGCAGCCGCGCGCCTTGGCTTGCGCATAGACGTGCTCGATCAGCCGGCGACCCAGGCCCAGGCCGCGCTGTGCCGGAGCGACGAACAGGTCTTGCAGGTAGCAGGACTTTTCCACCGTCCAGCAACTGCAGTGGTCGATGCTGTGCACCAGGCCTTGCACCGTGCCGCCTACCTCCACCAGGTCGCAGTGCATCGGCTCGATGGGGTCGAAGAAACGTTGCCAGGTGACGCGGCTGACTTCGATGGCGATGTCGGCCTTGTAGAAGTTCTGGTAACCGCGCCACAGCGGGTACCAGGTTTCGAATTGATCGTCGCGCGCGGCGCGGACCAGGATGTTGGCCATCGAGTTTCCTTGTTCGGGTTCAAGCCGCCAACTGCTGGCGATAGCCCTTGAGCACCTCTTCACGCAGCACGTCCCAGATGGCCTTGTGCAGCTCGATGAAGCGCGGCGAGGTGCGCACCTCGGCCACGTCGCGCGGGCGCGCCAGGTCGATGGCGAACTCGCCGATCGGGTGCGACGCCGGGCCGGCCGACAGCACCACCACGCGGTCGCTCATCGCAATCGCTTCGTCGAGGTCGTGGGTGATGAAGAGCACCGCCTTTTTCTTGGCGGCCCACAGGTCCAGCACTTCGTTCTCCATCAACTGGCGGGTCTGGACGTCGAGCGCCGAGAACGGTTCGTCCATCAGGATGATGTCGGGGTCGAGCGCCAAGGTCTGCGCCAGGCTCGTGCGCTTGCGCATGCCGCCCGAGAGCTGGTGCGGGTAGCGGTCGCCGAAGCCGCCGAGGCCGACGCGCTTCAGCCAGTCGTGCGCCTGCTGTTCGGCATCCACCACGCCGCGGAACTCCAGCCCCGCCATCACGTTGCGCAGCGCGGTGCGCCAGGGCATCAGGCTCTCGGTCTGGAACATGTAGCCGGCGCGGCGGTTGATGCCCACCAGCGGCTCGCCGAACACGTGCACCTTGCCGGTGCTGGGCGCCAGCAGCCCGGCGGCCACGTTCAGCAAGGTGCTCTTGCCGCAGCCGGTGGGGCCGACGACGCTGACGAATTCGCCGGCGCCGACCGTCAAGCTCACATCACGCACGGCGGTGTAGCGCTGGCTGGCGTCGTCCTTGCTGATAAACGTGCAGGAGACGCCTTCGAGCGCCAGCGCAGAACTCACTTCAGCCTTTCGGGTACTTTGCGTTGGCCGCTTTCGCAAAGTCGTTCGTGTACACGGCCTTCAAATCAAGCGTGGCCTTGGCGATCTCGGGGTCGATGCTGGCCAGCGCCTTGTAGGCAGTGGTGGGGCCGGCGTCGGGGAACAAGCCGTCGGCCGACAACGCGCCCTTGGCGGCCAGGAAGGCGTCGACATACACCGCGCGGTCGCCGAGCAGATAGCTCTCGGGCACGGCCTTGATGATGTCGCCGGCACCTGCGGCCTGGATCCACTTGTTCGCACGCACCAGCGCATTCGCCAGCGCCTGCGTGGTGTTGGGGTTCTTGTCGATGAAGCTCTGCGGCGCATAAAAGCAACCGGCCGGCATCGGCCCGCCGAACACCTTCTCGGACTCGCTGACGATGCGCGTGTCGGACACTATTCTCAAATCGCCCGAGCGCTGCAGCAAGGTGATCACCGGGTCGAGGTTGCTGATCGCGTCGATCTGGCCCGAGCGCATGGCGGCCACCGCGCCTTGCGACGCGCCGACGCCGATGATGGACACGTCGCTCGGCTTCAGCCCCGCCTTGGCGAGAATGAAGTTGACCATCACGTTGGTCGAGCTGCCCGGCGCGGTGACGCCGATCTTCTTGCCCTTCAGGTCGGCCACGGCCTTGTAGCTGGCCATCGTCTTCGGGTTGACGCCCAGCACGATCATCGGCGCGCGGCCCTGCAGCGCGAACGCGCGCATCGCCTGGCCCTTGTGCTGCATGTTCACGGTGTGCTCGAAGGCGCCGCTCACCACGTCGGCACTGCCGCCCACCACGGCTTGCAAGGCGCGTGCGCCGCCGGCGAAGTCGACGATGGTCACGTCGAGCCCCTCGGCCTTGAAGTAACCGAGCTGCTCGGCGATCGTGAGCGGCAGGTAGTACAGCAGGTTCTTGCCGCCGACGGCAATGCTGACTTTGGGCTTTTCGAGTGCCTGCGCGCGCACCAAGGCGGGGGCGGCGATCAGCGCGCCGAGGGCGGCGGAACGGGTGAGCAAGGAACGACGCAGCATGGCGAACTCCGGGAACGGTTGGGCAACGAGGGCCGACTGTAGCGCTGGGGCGCATGCCTGCGGCTGCGTGCTTGTCCGGGGGCTCGCACGCGGCGGCGCGGCGGACACTTGGCCGAGAATCCGGGTTCAGTCAATCGCGGAGACAGCATGAACCGAAGAACCCTCGTCGCGGCCATCGCCAGCACCCTCGCGCTGCTCAGTGCCGGCATCGCCCATGCCCAAGCCTGGCCCGACAAGCCGGTGCGCGTGGTCGTGCCGGCACCGGCGGGCAGTTCGCTGGACATCATCATCCGCACCATCGAGCCCAAGCTCGTCGAGCGCTGGAAGCAGCCGCTGGTGGTCGAGAACAAGGCCGGCGCCGGCGGTTTGCTGGGCATGGACATCGTGGCCAAGGCAGCTGCCGACGGCCACACCTTGGGCATCGGCTTCAACGGCCCGATCGCGTTCGGCCCGTTCATGTACAAGAAGATGCCCTATGACCCGGGCAAGGACCTGCTGCCGATCGTGCTGACCACGTCGCAGCCCAACGTGCTGGCTGTCTCGGCCGCCAACCCGGCCAAGACGCTGCCCGAGTTCATCACCTGGGCCAAGACGCAGGGCGACAAGCTGAGCTACGGCTCGGTGGGCAACGGCAGTTCGTCGCACCTGTCGATGGAGCTGTTCCTGGCCGACACCGGCCTGAAGGCGGTGCACGTGCCCTACGCCGGCTCACCACCGGCCGCCACCTCACTCGCGGCCGGCGACACGCAGATGCTGTTCGCGGTGGCGCCGGCCCTGCTGCCGCTGGTACAGGGCGGCAAGCTCAAGTTCCTGGCCGCCACCAGCCTGCAGCGCGCCGAGTCGCTGAAAGACGTGCCGACCGTGGCCGAACAAGGCGTGCCCGGCTTCGAGGCGCTTGCCTGGAACGGCCTGTTCACCGCCGCCGGCACGCCGGCCGCGGTGGTCGAGCGCATCAACGCCGACGTGAACGCGGCGCTCAAAGACCCGGCCGTTCAGGCCGCGTTCGTCAAGCAGGGCTTGATCGTCGGTGGCGGTTCGGCGGCCGAATTCAAGAGCTTCATCGAACGCGACAGCAAGAAGTGGGGCGCGATCATCGAGAAGGTGGGGATCAAGCTCGATTGATCTTGCCGGCACCCGACCTCACACGCCGAAGTCTTCAAGGCGCTTCGGGTGGGTCGACAGATCAACCGGGCCGTCCAGCAACCCCAGCCACTTCGCCGCGATGACGGCTCCGGACGGCTCGGCGTCTTGCGCTGCCGCATTCAGATAGAACTCGATCGCCTCGCGCACGACCGCACTCTTGCTGCCGGCCCTCTTCTGCCGCGCAAAGTGGGGCAATCGACGGTCCAGCGTGTTGGGCAATTTCGGCGTGATGGTTCTCATCGTGAGGATCTCGGTGGCGACGGCTCGACATTACCAGCCACGACAGGCGCGTCTGCCTGCCGCGTCAACCCTCCTGCGCCGGAAAGATCGCCTTGCGTATCACCGCGTGCACGCCCCAGTTGCCGTCGGCCACCTGCATGACGCCGAAGTCCACCGCCACCGACAGCAGCGACAGCGCCTCGTCTTCGTCCAGGCCGTGGGCCTGCATCAAGTAGCGGCGCGCCTTGCGAAAGGCGTCGCGCATCGCCAGATCGAGCGACGACTTGCGGTACACGTCGGCTTGCGCCTGCGGGCCCAGCTCGGCCAGGTGGTTGGCAAAGCTGAAGCCTTGCACCACCCAGGCGTCGTCGGCGTCGAGGAAGGGGTGGTTCAGGTCGGCCAGGAAGGGGTCGGTCATCTGCGCGCGCTTGTGCAGCATGAGCTGGAAACTGCCGGTCAACGAGCATTCGATGGCCGTGCCGCACACCTCGCCGTCGCCCTGCGAGGCGTGCGGGTCGCCGACCGAGAACAGCGCGCCGTCGACGGACACCGGCAGGAACAACCGCGCACCCTTGCCGGCGCGCCAGTTGTCGAGGTTGCCGCCGAAGTAGCCGGGCGGCACCGAGTCGATGAAGCCGCTCTCTTTGGGCGCCACCGCCAGCAGCCCGAAGTGCGGGCGGATCGGCACTTGCGCTTTCGCCAGCACGCCGTGGCGCTTGTCCACCGTGGCCGGGTCGACCGGCACGCCGGGGTAGTCGATGGTGTCGTGGCGCACGCCGTCGGGGTCGGTCTGCGGCGTCCAGCGGTAGTTGTAGAGCGCCTTCGCGTGCGGCTCGGGCACGTCGGTGTGCAGCTCGTACAGCGTGATCACCTCGCGCTTCTTCGGCTCGGTCAGCAGGTCGTGGTACTGGTAGCCCCACCACGCGGCCGCGTTGCTGCCGAACACGCGCCCGCGGTGCGCGGGGTGGCAACTGGGGCGGGCGCGAATGTCGAGGATGCGCACCTCCAGCACGTCACCCGGCTCGGCACCGCGCACGTGGACCGGGCCAGTGCAGATGTGCACGCCGAAACCTTCGCCGGCACCGCGGCCGAACACCGAGCCGTCCATCGGCCCGGCGCCGCGCCGCTCCACCGCCTTGCGCGAGGCGGTCCAGTGGAACACGCTCTCGGCGCCGGGGTCGCCGTCGATCATGCGTTCGCGGTCGTCGCCGGCATGCTGGGTCAGCGTCTCGATCGTCACCACGTCGCCCGAACGCACGCCAATCACCGGCTTCAGCGCGCGGCTCAGGTAGCCCCAGTGCACGGTCTTGTCGGACACCGGGATGTAGTAATAGCCGGGCGCCGCGCAGGCGTCGGCCTCGGCGTGCGGCTCGCCCGGTGTGTCGAGCGCTGCGTCGAGCGGTACCGCCGGCTCGGCCCCGTGCGGCACCGCGCGCTTGGGCGCGAGAGCCAGCGCCAGGGCGTAGCGCTCGTGGTCGTTCAGCACCGCCTCGAACTCGCGCCGGCGCGCCTCGGACGGGCGGCTGCGCGCGTCGTCGCCCGGCGCCGCCTTGCGTGCGGGTGCACTGCGCGTGGATCCGTCGCGTGCCGGCGCACCGCGCTGCGTGGGGCCGGCGGCGCCGGGCGGCGGTGCAGCGCGGTAGGCCTTGGGTGACACGCCGAAGCGCGCGTTGAATGCGCGGCTGAAGTTGGCCGCGTCATTGAAGCCCCAGCGAAAGCACAGCTCGGCAATCGTGAAGTGCGCCAGCGCGCGGTTGGCCAGGTCGAGCCGGCAACGCTCGAGGCGGCGCGCCTTCAGGTAGTCGGCAAAACCGGCCGACGCGGCGCGGAACAGCTTCTGCACGTAGCTCGGTGACAGGCCCTCGATGGCGGCCACCGCGTCGAGCGTGAGCTCGGCATCGCCCAGCCGCGCCTCCACCGTGCGGCACAGGCGCCGCAAGTGGCCGAGTTGCACCGAGCTCGGTTCGTGATCGGGCGCGTGAGTGTGCGTTTGCCGGGCGGCCTCGTCGGTGTGCGACAGGCAGGCCACCAGCAACTCGGTGAGCGTGGCCTCGATCGGCAGCAGCTCGTGGCGGTCGAGCTGGTCGAGCTGCTCGGCGATCGAGCACACCAGGTTCAGGCACACCGCGCCGACGCCGCTGCGCTGCGACACCGTGTTCAAGTCCTGCCCGCTGGTGCGCACCAGGCGCAGCACGAAGCTGGCCGATTCGAGCCGGATCACGACGGCACGAAACGCGGTGTTGAGCTCCACGCGCCACGGCCGCGCCGGGTCCAGCAGCACCAGGCTGCCGGCCGCGAGCGCCACCGACTCCTGCCCTTCGACGACCAGACCGCTGCCTTCGAGCAGCGCCAGCACCAGCACCGCATGGCCGGGGCGGTGCGCGTTGCCCGGGTGCGGCAACCAGACCTGCGGCGACGAGTTGAGCCGCGCGAACACCGAGTCGAGCGCCGAACTGCGCGCCGACACGTAGCCCGCCAGCGGCGGCGCCGGGTAGGCAGGTGGGCACTGCGCGACCAGCACCTTGGCCAGCACCTCGGCCCACGCGGCGGGGCGCAGGTCTTCGGGGAAGGCCTCGGTGGAGAAGCGGCGCAGGTCGTCGAGCATCGGATCGATGAAGGGTGTCGTTCGGATCATGCACGTTGCGTGCTCGCTTGCCACTGCGGGGGCCGCGACGACAAGTTTTTGTGCGCCGCACGACAAGCGGCCTCCGGTGCAGCCGCCACACACTGGATTCGTCGCCAACCCCACCAGGAACCCCACCCCATGTCCCAGTACGAGCACATCTGCGGCCCCGGCTGCAACCACGGCCCTGCCACGCCCGAGGCCGAAGCCGAGGTCCGCGAGGAATTCAAGGTCGCACGCCGCAGCTTCCTGCGCGACGCGTTCGCGGTGGGCGGCGCCACCGTGTCCGCCTCGGCGCTGAACGTGGCGATGACGCCATCGGCCTTTGCACAGAGCGCCAAGCCGGGCTCGGGCATGGCGTCGCATTACTACATCCCGGCGTCGGCCAACACGGTGCTGTGGGGCTACTTCAGCAAGTCGGCCAAGCCGGTGGTGGAGGTGGAGTCGGGCGACTTCGTGACCATCGAGACGCTGACCCACCACGCCAACGACGACGCCGAGCGCATGGTCAAGGGCGACCCCGGCGCCGAGAGCGTGTTCTTCTGGGACGCCAAGAAGAAGGGCGTGAACCGCCGTGGCGCCGGGCCGATGGACGCCAAGGTGGGTGCCGGCGGCGGCGAAGGCGTGCACATCTGCACCGGGCCGGTGCGCATCAAGGGCGCGGAGCCGGGCGACATTCTGGAAGTGCGCATCGTCGACGTGGTGACGCGCCCCTGCGCCAACCCGGCCTACAAGGGCCGCGCGTTCGGCAGCAACGCCGCCGCGTGGTGGGGCTTCCACTACGGCGACACGCTGACCGAGCCGAAAAAGCGCGAGGTGGTGACGATCTATGAGGTCGACGCCACCGGCGAGCGCAACTGGGCGCGTGCCGTCTACAACTACAAGTGGACGCCGCAGACCGACCCGTTCGGCGTGGTGCACCCGACGATCGATTACCCCGGCGTGCCGGTGGACCCCAAGACGATCACGAAGAACAACAACATCCTGAAGAACATCCGCATCCCGGTACGGCCGCACTTCGGCACCATGGGCGTGGCACCGGCCGAGTTCGAGTTCGTCAACTCGATCCCGCCCAACCACACCGGCGGCAACATCGACAACTGGCGCATCGGCAAGGGCGCGACGATCTACTACCCGGTGGCGGTGTCGGGAGCGATGTTCTGCGTGGGCGACCCGCACGCGTCGCAGGGCGACTCGGAACTGTGCGGCACCGCGATCGAGTGTTCGCTGACCGGCACCTTCCAGCTGGTGCTGCACAAGAAGGCCAGCCTGCCCGGCACGCCGCTGGCCGAGCTGAAGTACCCGCTGCTCGAAACGCAGGACGAGTGGCTGCTGCACGGCTTCAGCTACGCCAACTACCTGGCCGAGCTGGGGCCGAACGCGCAGAGCGAGATCTACAGCAAGTCGTCCGTGGACAAGGCGCTGCGCGACGCGTACCACAAGATGCGCCACTTCCTGATGACCACGCAGGGCCTGGGCGAGGACGAGGCGATCTCGCTGATGTCGATCGCGGTGGACTTCGGGATCACGCAGGTGGTGGACGGCAACTGGGGCGTGCACGCGGTGGTGAAGAAGAGCATCTTCCCGGCGCGGGGCGGCTGACGCGGGCGCGGCGACCGGCGCCTCAGCCGATTCGCTCAGCGGTCGAGGGCCAGCCGGTCGAGCTGGCCCAGCATGAACGCGAAGTAAGGCACCACGCACGGCAGGTGATCCGCCGGCACGGCGGCGCAATCGGTCAGGCTCACCTGCGGCGCCGCGCGCGCCTGCATCGCCTGCAGCGTGCGCGTGGCGCTGGTGTAGGGAACCGTCTGATCGGCACGGCCGTGGAACAGCGCGACCGGCGCATCGGGGCGCCAGTCGTGAACGTTGCTCTGACGCTCCATCGCGGCTTCGTCGTCGGCCATGTAGGTGTCGAGGAAGGTGGTCTGGAAGCCGACGTCGGCATCTTCGGGCACGATCCCGCGCAGCAGAAGCCGGCGCACTTCCTTGCGCACCGATGAGCCCAGGTTCTTCAGGAAACCGGGGCTGATGAGCGCGCCTAGCACCGGGTACTCGTCCTTCACGCGGCGCAGCAGCTCGTCCATCGTCACGCCCAGTTGGTAGGGGCCGGCACCGGGCACGGCCGCCATCAGGCTGGCAAGGTGCGGGTTGGGGTTGCCGCCCGCGCTACCGCTCGTGCTCAGCTGCATGGCGCGGTGCGCGGCCATCGTCACGTAGCCGCCCTCGGAGTAACCGACGAGGAAGAGCTGGCCGTTGTCAGCCAACGCCTGGCTGCGCCGCCAGGACTTCGCGGCGGTCAACAGGTCGAGCACGGCGGATGCCGACGGCGCGGCCAGCAGGTACGGATGCTCGGCGCCCTTGGACACGCCGTAACCCACGTAGTCCGGCGCCACCACGATGTAGCCGAGTGAGGCCAGCGCCACCGCCACTTCGCTGGCCACCGCATGGTTGCTGGGCGCTTCGGCGTCTTTGAAGATCGTGCCGTGCTGGTAGCTGATGAGCGGGCTGCGCGCACCGGCCGCTTTCACCGGCACGCTGACCAGGCCCGACGCGGTGACGGTGCGGCCCTGGCCATCCACGGTGAGGTAGCTCAGGCGGTGGTTCGCCACCTCGTAGACCGGGGCGATCGGCGGCAGCCGTTCGCCTGTGGCGGGGGCATTGGCGATGGCCTGAGCAATGTCGGCCACCGAGATGCGGTTCAGCAATGTGGCCGCTTCGAGCCGGCCGGGGCCGGTGGGTTCGAGCGCGGGCTCTGGTTCGGGTTCGACCGGTGGCGGGGCTGGAGGCTCGGCAGGCGGTGGAGGTGCAGGCGCGGGAACGGGCGCTGGGTCGGGAGACGGCGACGGCGACGGCGACGGCTCGGGCGCTGCGACGGGATCGTTGCCCTGCGCAGGCGCGGTCGGCTCGGCCCCGCCTCCGCAGGCCAGCAACACCGAAAGGCCCAGCAACAACATCCCGTTGAACAGGCGGATCATCGACTCTCACTTTGCGTTCGCCGTGGCGGCGGGCGCCAAGACTAACGCCCGGCACCCCGGCCTGAAAAGCCGGCCCTGCGCGCGGCGCGGTCATCGCAGAGGCAACCGTAGAATGATTTCCGATGAACATTCGTTGCTGGCTTGGGCTCGGGTTGCTGTGCTGGAACACCGCTTTCGCGCAGGCTCAGGTCACCCCCCCGGCCGCACCTGCGAGCGCATCGGCCGGCGCATCCGCACCCGCACCCGCAAGCCCGGCGGCAAGCGCGCCGGCCGCCGAAGCCGCCGCTCCGGTGTCCTTGTCGCTCTCCGCTCGCAAAGTCTACGAGCAGGCGCGCTCGCAACTGGTGCAGATCCGCACGGTGCTGAAGGGTCGCTCGAGCCAGACCTCGGTGGGCTCGGGTTTCTTCGTCACGCGCGACGGGCACATCGTCACCAACTTCCACGTCGTCAGCGAAGCGGCGCTCAAGCCCGAGCGGCACGACCTGGTGTACGTGACCGCCGACGGGCGCGAGGCGCCTGCGCAGATCCTGCAGATCGACGTGCTGAACGACCTGGCGCTGCTGAAGGCGGGTGATGCCGGCGCGCGCAGCTTCGATGCGCTGGCGTTCCGGCCCGCGGCCAACGCCTTGTCGCAGGGCGAGCGCATCTACTCGCTGGGCAACCCGCTCGACGTGGGCTTTGCGGTGATGGAGGGCAACTACAACGGCATGGTGCGGCGCAGCTTCTACCCGCAGATCTTTTTCGGCGGCGCCTTGAGCGGCGGCATGAGCGGCGGCCCGGCGCTCGACCAGGAAGGGCAAGTGATCGGCGTGAACGTGGCCCGCCGGGTCGACGGCGAGCAGGTGAGCTTTCTGGTGCCGGCCGCCTTTGCCACCGCGCTGCTGCTGCGCGCGCGCGATGCCGCCCCGCTCAAGACACCGGCGTTCGACACCGTCGCCGCGCAGTTGATGACGCACCAGGAGACGATGAGCACGCGCTTCATCCAGCAGGGCTGGAAGCCCGCCACACACCCGAAGTACAAGGTGCCGGTGCCGCCCGACGTGTTCATGCGCTGCTGGGGCAGCAGCGAACCGTCGCGCACCGGCGGGCTCGACGTGGAACGCTCCGACTGCGTGATGGACACGCGCATCTTCGTCGGCGACTTCAACACCGGCGCACTCTCGCTGCGGCACGAGAGTTACGACGGCTCCAAGCTCGGCACGCTGCGCTTTGCGGCGCGCCATTCGCTGAGCTTCCGCAACGAATCGTTCAGCCGGCTCGGGCCGCAGCACCAGACCAAACCGCAGTGCCGCGAAGACTATGTCGACCGCGCCGGCCTGCCGCTGCGCGCCGTGGTGTGCCTGCGCGCGTACAAGAAGCTGCCGCAGCTCTACGACGTGTCGGTGCTCGTGGCCACGCTCGACCAGACTCAGGCCGGCGTGCAGGGCCGCCTCGACGCGCAGGGCGTGAGCTTTGCGAATGCGCTGCGCTTGAGCAAGCACTACCTGGAGGGCTTTGCGTGGGCGCGCTGAGCCCGCCGGGCCGCCATGGGCCACGAAGTGGTCCACTTTCGTGGCCCTCTGGCGAAAGCTCCCGCCTGGCGGGACCGCGCGGAGCGCGTAGGGTGCACACATGATTGCTTTGGTGGAGGTGCTGGAGCGCGACGGCAGCGTGCGCCAGAGTTTTGCCGTGCAGGCCTGGCCGTTGCGCATCGGCCGCGCGCTCGACAACGACGTGGTGCTGTCCGACCCGCACATCGCGCCGAGCCACCTCACGATCGAGCCGAGCGACCCGCCCGACAGCGCCCTGGCACTGACGGTGGGCGACACGCACAACGGCGTGCTGCTCGGCGCGCGCCGCTGGCGCTCGGGCGAGCGTGCGCTGCTGGCCGCCAACGCCCCGGCCGCCGAGCTGACCGTGGGCCGCACCCGGCTGCGCCTGCGCCTGGCGGGCCAGCCGCTGGCGGCCGAACTGCCGGTGGCCGCCGCGCTGATCGACAGCACCCGGCTCGGCCAGCTCGCGCTGGCCGCCGTGCTGCTGCTGGCCGGCTTGCTGTTCCAGACCTACCTCGACACCGACCCCGACACGCTCGGCCGCGCCGTGGCCGGCATGCTGCTCGCGTCGGTTGCGGGCGCCACGGTGTGGTGCGGGCTGTGGTCGCTGCTGTCGAAGATGTTCACGCACCAGACGCACTTCGGCTGGCACCTGCGCGTGTTTCTTTGGGCCAGCGTCGCATGGATGGTGGCCGACGTGGCTCCGCGGCTGCTGGCGTTCGCGCTGTCGTGGCCGGCGCCGAGCAGCTTTGCCTTCATCGGCACCCTGGGCGTGGGTGCGGTGGCGTTCTACTTTCACCTGCTCGCGGTCGAGCCGGCACGGCCGCGCCTTCTGCGCAGCGTGGCGCTGGTGGGCTGGGCGGTGGGTGTGGCGGTGATGCTGTGGTTCAACATCCAGCGCGGCGACCGGCTCGGCGAGGAGCTCTACATGAACCACCTGTTCCCGCCCGCGCTGCGGCTGGCCAAGCCGGTGGCGAGCGACACCTTCGTCGAGCGCCTGGAGTCACTCCAGCCGGTGCTGGACAAGAAGGCCAAGGAAGCCCCCACGGGTGAAGCAAATGGAGCAGGCAATGAAGAGTGATGACAAGACACTTCGCACGGTGCTGGTGACCGGCGGCGGGCGCGGCATCGGCGCCGCATGCAGCCGGTTGTGTGCGCAACAGGGCTGGGCGGTGGCGGTGAACTACGCCAGCGATGCAGCGGCCGCGCGCACGCTGGTGGCGCAGATCCGCGCCGATGGCGGCACCGCGCTCGACGTGCAGGCCGACGTGGCCGACGAAGCGCAGGTGCTGGCAATGTTCGCCATCCTCGACCGCGAGATGCCGCCACTCGGTGGCCTGATCAACAACGCCGGTGTGGTGGACCGCGGCTCGAGAGTCGACGCAATGAGCGTGGCGCGGCTGCAGCGCATGTTCGCGATCAACGTATTCGGCAGCTTCGTGTGTGCGCGCGAGGCTGTTCTGCGCATGTCCACTGCGCACGGCGGGCCGGGCGGCGCCATCGTCAACGTGTCGTCGGTGGCGGCGCGACTGGGCTCGCCTGGCTTGTATGTGGACTACGCGGCCAGCAAGGCAGCGATCGACACCTTCACGCATGGCCTGGCGCTGGAGGTGGCGGCCGAGGGCATCCGCGTCAACGCGGTGCGCCCCGGCATTATCGAAACCGAGATCCACGCCTCGGGCGGCCAGGCCGACCGGGTGCGCCTGATCACGCCGCAACTGCCGATGAAGCGCGCCGGCAGTGCCGACGAAGTGGCGCAGGGCATCGTCTGGCTGCTGTCGGACGCCGCGAGCTATGTCACCGGCTCGATCCTGGACGTGAGCGGCGGGCGCTGAGGCCGGCGGTGCAGAGCCCTGCCCCGACCGAACGCCCGCAAAGCCTGGGCGAAGAAATCGCCAACGCCGTCAGCCACGGCATCGGCTTCCTGCTGGCGGTGGCCTCGCTGCCGATCCTGGTGGCCTTCATGGCGCAGCACGGCTCGGCGGCCAACGTGGTGGGGGTCAGCATCTTCTCGGCCACGATGATGCTGCTGTACCTGGTCTCGACGCTGTACCACGCCCTGCCGGTGGGCCGCGCCAAGGCCTGGTTCAACCGGCTCGACCATGCGGCGATCTACGTCTTCATCGCCGGCAGCTACACGCCGTTCACGCTCGGCGTGCTGAGCGGCCGTTGGGGCTGGGTGCTGTTCGGCGTGGTCTGGGGCCTGGCCGCGCTGGGCGTGGCGGCCAAGCTGTTCAACCGGCTCAAGCACCCGCTGTGGTCCACCGGCCTGTATGTGGCGATGGGCTGGGTGGCGATTGCGGCGATCGTGCCGCTCAACGAGCGCATGTCAACGGCCGGCCTGGCCTGGCTGGTGGCCGGCGGGCTGGCCTACACCGCCGGTGCGGTGGTGTTCCTGTTCGACGCGCGCATGCGTTACGTGCATTCGCTCTGGCACCTGTTCGTGCTGACCGGCAGCGTGTGCCATTTTTTCGCGGTGCTGTGGCACTCGGCGTGAGTGCCACAAGCGCCATCGTGGCCGCTACTGCGTCAGCCCGTCCATCCGAATCACCTCGAAGTCCGAGCCCTTCACGCTGCCGAGTTGCGAGCTGAGCGCGCTGTTGTCCCAGCGTGCGTCAGGGGCGCCGCTGACGAACCAGTTGCTGCCGTTGTCGGCCATGATCATCCCGTAGGTCTTCATCGCCTGCAGGATCGCCTTGACCTCGGGCCTGAAGTTGGCCGGGATCACGTAGCTCGCCTTGAGGCGAACGCGCATGCCCATGGGCGGCAGATTCGGCGAGGTGTTGTTGCTCGCGAAGTGCGTGGCCGGCGGCACGTAAGCGCGGCGGCTGTTCTGCACCGTGAAGCGCAGCGCGTGGCGGATCACGCCGGATGAGGCCTCGTCGTAGCGCACCAGGCCGGGAAAGATCGGCAGGCCGGCGGCGTCGGCACTGGTCCAGCCAAGTTGGCCGCCGGGGCGCACGTTGTTCGAGTCGAGGTGGAACACGGCGCCCGAGTCGGCGTTCCAGCGGTTGTTGGCCTGCGGATAGGCGACGTACAGCTCGTACAGCCGGTTCGTCTCGCGGTTGATCACGAGCACGTGGCGGTCGCCGGTGCCGCCGACACCGCCTTCGATCGGCGCGCTGGTCGGGATCGGGTACGGGCCGGGTTCGCTTTCGTTGCCGTAAGCCGTGAAGTTGATGGTGCTCTGCGCCTGGCTGTTGTCGACCACCATGTACGGAATGCCGATCGGCCCGCCGTTGTAGGTGCCCGAGCCGAAGTCGGCATGCAGGCCGGTGCCCACGCCGATGCTGGCGATCAGATTGGCCGAGTTGGGGTCGACCGGGGCGCTGGAGATGTCGGTGTTCCAGGCGTTGCTGGCCGGGAACGGGATGGCCCCGTTCAGGCTCGCGCCCACGCCCAGGCTGGCCGCGGCCATCGAGGCGTACTGCACGCCGGCGGGCGCAGGCGCCGGGGCTGGCGCGGGTGCCGGTGAAGGAGCGGGCGCCGGGGCCGGGGCCGGGGCCGGCGACGGTGCGGGCGCGGGCGCCGGTGCTGGTGCTGGTGCTGGTGCTGGTGCTGGTGCTGGTGCGGGTGCTGGTGCGGGTGCTGGCGCCGGCGATGGCGCGGGAGCAGGCGCCGGTGCCGCGGCGTCCGCCGCGCTCTCGTCGGTGGCGCCGCCACAGGCGATCAGTGAGAGCGCCGTCAGCGCCTCGACGACCGCCAGCGTCACGCGGTTTGGCTTGAGAAGTTTCATCCGGCCTCCCTCGGCGCTGCCTTACTTCGGCAGGGCCTTCCACGAGCGCAGCAGTTCGCGCAGCGCTTCGGGCTTGTTGGTCGGCGCGTTGTTGCCGGCCTGGTCTTTCGTGTTCGCGCCGTGGCACGACGCGCAAACGCGCACCTCGCCCGGCTGCATCGTGACCCAGACGCGCTCGCGCACCACGGCGTTGCCATTGGCGTCGGTCGTCTGCCAGGCCAGCGCGCGGCGCGCCGGCACAAAGGCCGCGCTCGAACCGTCGGCGGCAATCTTCACGCTGCCGGCCGGACCGCCCGGGTTGGCCGGGTTCTTGGCTTTCGGGTCGTGCAGCGGCTGGGCGATGGAGCGCCGGCCGGGGTTGCTGTAACCGCGCACCTGATCGGCTTGCATGATCTGCAGGTGCGAGATGTCGTACACCTTGCCGCCGCGCGGCGACACGGTCTTGACGCCGCCCGGCACCTGCAGGTTGTAGGGCTGCTGCAGGTCACCACGGTCGCGGCTGGTGTTGTTGCGGGTCACGATCATCGCCAGGTCGTTGGCCTTGAGCCAGTTGCGCAGCGCGGTTTCGTCGACGGCCTCTTCGGTGAAGATCGACTTCTCGGGCGTCTCGAGCGGCGTGGCCAGGCGCGCCGGGCGCGTGCGGGCCACCACCTCCACCGCTTCCAGTTCCCACAGCATGCCGCTGTAGCCGGCGCGGGTGATGCCGCCGGTCAGCGACGCTCCCGGCACGTAGGTGCCGGCGCTGTTCGGGGTGAGCTGCTTCAGGCGCATGTCGCTCATCGCACTCGGCGTGGCACCGGTGGTCGGCGTGTGCGTGGCCACGAACTTGCCGTCCGACAGCGGCAGCGGGTTGCGATAGCGGCCGTCGCTGTTGCTCGACGGGGTCAGGTCGGTGAAGACCATCTGCTCGGCGTTCAGTTCGGCGCCGCCGGTGAAGCGAACGATCTGGTTCGTCGTCAAGGTGCCGAACTCACTGGTGTAGATGGCGTAGTAGGTGCCGCGACGCACCGGGTCTTCTTTGATGTGATAGATGCCGCCGTCTTCGCGCATGACCTTGCGGTTGGCGAACAGGCTGGTGCTGCCGGTGTCGGACAGCGACGAGTCGCTGATGAACGAGCGCGGCAGGTAGCCGATGCCCATCTCCTGGCGGCCGATGTGGTTCAGCGTCTCTTCTTCAGTGCCGTCGTCGTTCATCATCCACGGCGTGAAGAGGTTGTTGCGGTAACCGTTGACGGCGCCGAACACGCTGGTCGAATCGGAGCGCGGCTCGGGGAAGACCTCCGAGGTGGTGCCAGCACGCGCGCCGCTGGCGCTTTCGTCGATGAAGTTGAACGCACCGTAACCGCCGGCATCGGCCTGCTGGTCACGCTGCAGGTGGTCCCAGCGCGTGAAGATCACGCGGCCGTAGCTGTCGATCGACGGCGAGAACGCGCCGCTGGGCGTGTGGTTCAGGATGTTGACTGCGCCGGTGGCCGGGTTCAGGCTCCAGATGCCGGTGACGGTGGGCGTGCTCTCGTACTCGTCGAGCTGCGGGTACAGGTGGGCCTCGCCACTGCGCGGGCGGTCGGACGTGAACAGGATGCGGTCGTCGCTCGCGGCGTAGATCGGCGAGATGTTGTTGTACGTGGCCGGCTGGTTGGCCACCTTGGTGATGCGCACGGCCTCGCCCTTGCCCAGGCCGCTGGCCTCATAGAGTTGCCAGGTCGAGCCCGAACCGTCGACCACCATGCTGAACACGGCCTTGCTGCCGCTCCAGTGCACAGACGGTTCGCGCACCGCGATGGCGTTGGTGCCGGTCAAGCCGGCGGCGCCGAAGCCGGCTTCCTTGGTCAGGTTGCGCAGGCTGCCATCGGGGTAGCGAATCATCAGGTCACCGCCACGCGCGACACGGTCGGAAGTGGCGCGGTGGTTGCCGAAGGTCGACGCGCGGCTCGCGAAGTCGGCAAAGGTCGGAACCTGCGTGATGAACAGGATCGGGTTGGTGATCGCGCCGGTGGCGGGCGGAGCGGGGGCAGGCGCGGGCGCGGGCGCGGGCGCCGGAGCAGGTGCCGGTGCCGGTGCTGGGGCGGGAGCAGGCGCTGGTGCCGGAGCAGGCGTGGGAGCAGGTGCCGGCGCTGGGGCAGGCGCCGGCGCGGGAGCAGGTGCGGGCGCTGGGGCAGGCGCCGGTGCGGGCGCAGGCGCCGTGCCATCACGCGTCAGCACTGTCGTCGCTCGGGACTCGTTACCCGCCGCGTCCAGGGCCGTCACCGTGATGGTGTTCGAGCCTGTCTGCAACTGGATCGACGCTGCCGACCAGGCCGCTGCCGTGTCGGTGCCGTCCAGCGTGGCCATGCCCGAGCCGCCGCGGCTGTTGACCCAATTCACCCGGCCAACGCGCATGTTGTCGGTCACCTGGCCCTTCAAGCCCACCACGCCGGTGCTGCCGACGGTTGTGGGCGCGCCGATGCTCACGCTGGGGGCGGTCTGGTCGATCGCCCTCCAGCGGCGCCGCTCGGCCTCTTCCAGGCTCGCGCTCTCGTCGGTGGCGGCGCCTTCGGTCGTCGCCGCGCCGCCGCAACCGATCAGGGTCAGCACGGTCGTGGCCTCAAGTGCCGCGAGCAGCAGAACGTTCAGTTTGAGCTTCATTGCCTGGATTCCTTCTTCAAGATCGGTGGGGGGCCCGCCGCCGGCCTGCGGCCGCGGCGACCCTTTTGTCAGAACGGTCGAACCTGTCAGCGCTCCACGGCGCCCAGGTCCATCGCGGCACCCTTGACGGTGCGGGCGACCGGCACGAAATTCGCACCGAGTTGCTGGGTCACGCCGTGGGCGCTGGCTGCGCCCGGAGCGGCCTGCACGGCGTCGAGCGTGGTGCTGCCCGCCAGCGGGGTCATCGTCGTCAGGTCGATCGGTGCGCCAGTGCCGGTGAGCATGTTGGCCGCGCCAATCAACTGGCCCTGAACCGGGTGGTAGATGTCCGAGTCGGCCCAGCCGTTGCTGATCCAGTTGCGGCCCAGGTTCAGAATGCCGCCTGGCGTCCAGCCGGCGCCCACTTCACGGGCAGCGCGCATGCTGCGCTGGCCCACCGGCACGCTGTCGGCGAAGACGAAGATGTTGTTGAACACCTCGGCGCGCTCTTCGGTGGTGTCGAGCTGGAACAGTTCGGCGCCGGTGCCGGTGATGTGCATCGTGTTGTTGAAGAAGTACAGCGTGCCCTTGCGGAAGATCGGCTCGCCCCAGCTCGCGCCGGCGCTGCTGCCGTAGTGGTCGCCGCCGTAGTGGATGACGCTGCCGGTGTTGCCGTTCTTCTTGATCTGGTTGCCGTAGACGAAGGCCGTGCGGTAGGCCGGGTCCTTCAGCGCCACACCAGGGAAGTCCTCGGCCTCGACCAGGTCGACGGCGCGGGCGCCTTCATCGATGCGGTTGAAGCGCACCACCGTGCCGACCGAGCGGTCCTTGATCGAGTTGCCGCCGGCGCCGGTGCGCAGCGGGCCATAGCGGTTGAACTCGATGAGCGTGCCCACGCTTTGCGTGTAGGTGGTGTGCTCGCGGTCGCTGCCGCTGATGCCGTGGCCCCACAGGTAGTTGCCGGCAATGCGCAGGTTCTTGCTCAGCGAAAAGTCACCGTCCTCGGTCGACTTGCTGAAGATGGCCATCTGGCAGTCGCTGATCTCGTTGTCGACGATCTGGATGTTGTGGCCGCGTTCGACCCAGACGCAGGCGCCGAATCCGTCGTAGCGCTTGCTCGCGCCGGCAGCGTCGATGAAGCTGTAGTTCGGGTGACCGCGCTTGATGTTCAAACCGTCGATCTGCACGAAGCTCGGGGTCGCTTCCCAGGCCTGCGTGGCCAGCGGCTTGATCACGATCACCGAGCGGGCCTGGTGGATGTCGCTGGTATAGGTGGAGTTGCCGTAGGCCGAGGCCAGCGCACGGCGCGACACCGCGCCGTTGCCGTCGATGACCGGACGCTCGCCATTGGCGCCGCGCACACCGCAGATGCGCACCGGCGCAGCGGCCGTGCCTTGCGCGGCGATCAGGAACTTGCCGTTGTAGGGCGTGGCACGCGCAAAGATGCGCACCGTGTCGCCGGCCTTCAGGGCTTCCCACGGCACCTGGTCGAGTGCGGTGTAGGACTTGCCGTCGCCAACCTGGTAGTCGGTGCCCTTGCCCGAAGCTTCGCAGGCGGTGAGGGCCAGGGATGCGGAGGGTGCCGGTGCCGGTGCCGGTGCCGGTGCAGGTGCCGGGGCGGGTGCCGGGGCGGGAGCCGGTGCGGGAGCAGGTGCCGGAGCCGGAGCCGGAGCCGGAGCCGGTGCGGGAGCCGGAGCCGGAGCCGGAGCCGGAGCCGGAGCCGGTGCGGGAGCGGGTGCCGGTGCCGGTGCGGGAGCAGGTGCCGGTGCCACATCACGCGTCAGCTCCGTCGTCGCCCGGGACTCGTTGCCCGCCGCGTCCACGGCGGTCACCGTGATGGTGTTCGAGCCTGTCTGCAACTGGATCGACGCTGCCGACCAGGCCGCTGCCGTGTCGGTGCCGTCCAGCGTGGCTATGCCAGAGCCGCCGCGGCTGTTGACCCAATTCACCCGGCCCAGGCGCATGTTGTCGGTCACCTGGCCCTTCAGGCCCACCACGCCGGTGCCACCGACGGTCGTGGGTGCGCCGATGTTCACGCTGGGGGCCGTCTGATCCAGACCGCGCCAGCGGCGCCGCTCGGCTTCTTCCAGAGTCGCGCTGTCGCTGCCGGCCACCTCTTCGGTGGTGGCTGCACCGCCGCAGCCGATCAGGGTCAGGACGGTGGTGGCTTCGAGCGCTGCAAGCAAGAGGATGTTCAGCCTGAGTTTCATGGGAGAAGTGCCTTTATGTTCTTGGATGGACGGTGCTGCCGTATGCCGAATCGACAGGTTAGGGGGGTGCCCCCCCGGAGCCAGTAACGGAGCCGCAAACCTGTAACAGCGTGGGACGGAAGCAGCCCGTGCCCCAATCGCGTGCGCAGCTCTGCCGGATGGGTCAGGGTTCCCCCTGGGGGAGCACCTTGTCGGGCCAGGCCGAGGCGCCGATGGCGGCGCAGGCGCCTTTACAACTCCTCACCTCAAAGGCAGTCCTGGGGCGCCCAGGCACCGGCCCGGGCCGCCGATTGCAACCAGGTGCGTGCCCGGCGCAGCGGGGGGCGCGTGCGGCGCCGGCCCTGCTGCCTAGAATGCGCGAATGCCCAAGCCACAGTTCACCAGCACGGTCAGCGTGCGCCATCTGCCCGAGCAGTCCGACCCGCAAAACGGCCAGCATGCGTTCGCGTACACGGTCACGATTCGCAACAGTGGCGACGTGACCGGCCAGCTGATCGCGCGCCATTGGGTCATCACCGACACCAACGGCCAGGTGCAGGAAGTGCGCGGCCTTGCCGTGGTGGGGCACCAGCCGCTGCTCAAGCCCGGCGAGAGCTTCGAATACACCAGCTGGACGCGGCTCGAAACACCCCAAGGCACGATGCGCGGCACCTTCTATTGCATGACCGAAGACGCCGAGCCCTTCGACGCCGCCGTGCCGGAGTTCGGGCTCACCCTTCCGTCCTCGTTGCATTGAGCCACCGCGCGCCGCCCGCGCCCGTGCCGCTGTTCGGGCCTGTAGCATGAAGTGGCCGAGATGGCGCCGCCGCGCGCCCAAGGTGTGGGACCTGGCGGCGCTGCTGCAGACGGCGGGCTTTGCCGCCGACCCCGGCACACCGCTGGCCGAGCGCCACCTGTGGCTGATCCGCCTGCTCGAATGGCTGCGTCATGCACCGCTGGCGGCCGATGTGGCCCATGCCCGTGCCCATGTGGCACCGGCCCCGAACCCGGAGCTGCGTCTGCGCCACCTGCTCAATGTGCTGGACCGCAACCCCGAGCACCGCGCGCAGGTCAGCCGGCTGCTGGTGCGCTTCTGGGGCCAGGTGGACAGCGCGGCGCTGCTGGCCGACTTCGGCTTTTCGCCGCGGCGCGACTTCGGCGGCGAACTTGCCCAGCGCCTGCGAGGCCACCTGCTGCCGCTCACGCCGGCCACGACCGACCTGGGCGAGTTGTTCGGGCTGCTGTTCCCGCAATCCGACGACGGCGTCTGGCTCGAGGCGCTCGACGAGGCCACGCTGGTGCGCGTGGCGGCGCTGCTGCGGCCGGCCGAAGCGACCGAAAGAGCTGAGGCGGCTGCGGCGAACGAAACAGCCGCGGCGGTTGCAACTGCGGCGGCCACCGATTGGCGCACGCCTTTTCTCGACGCCATCATGTATCTGACCAGTGCGGTGCGTGCGGCCGGCTTCTCCGGCCCGCTGCGCCAGCGCATGAGCGCCGAGTTGCTGACCGGCACCGGCGGCGAAGCGCCGTTCCGCGAGCTGGCGCAGGTGGCCGAGCGCTTGCGCGAACACGCCCGCTCCGGCGCCACCGCCGCGCTGCTGCAGGAGGCGCACTACCTGCGCGCCTTGCTCGACGCCTGCCGGCGCGCCGCCGACAGCGTGCTCGACCACCTGGAAGAGCACGGTGTGTCGATAGACCTGGTGTTCGAGCTCGACCAGTTGCGCCAGCGCACGACCCGCATTGAAGAACTGCTGAACTGCATCCTGAGCCCGGCGCCGGGCCCCGACGTGGCGCGCCTGCTGGCCGGGCTGGTGCGCACCGCCGACGAGCGCCGCAGCATCGGCGCGCTGTTCGCCAGCCACTATTCATTGCTGGCGCGCAAGGTGGCCGAACGCAGCGCTGAAACCGGCGAGCACTACATCACCCGCGACGCCAGCGAATACCGCGCGATGCTGAAGGCCGCCCTCGGCGGCGGTGCGGTGATTGCCGGCACCACGTTCGTGAAGTTCATGCTGCTGGCGCTCGGCCTGTCGGCCTTCTGGGCCGGGTTGTGGGCGGGCGTGAACTACGCGCTCAGCTTCGTCGTGATCCAGCTGATGCACTGGACCATGGCGACCAAACAACCGGCGATGACCGCGCCGGCAATGGCTGACAAGCTGGCCGACCTGAGCCAGGACGACGCGGTGGAGAGTTTTGTCGACGAGGTCGCGAACCTGATCCGCTCGCAAGCGGCCGGCATCATCGGCAACCTGACGGCGGTGATTCCGCTCGTGCTGGTCGTGCAGTGGGCCTGCCTGGCCGCCTTCGGCGCGCCGGCCATCAGCGCCAAGGACGGCCAACATGTGCTGGAGACGATCGGCCTGCTCGGCCCGACGCCGTTCTTTGCCGCCTTCACCGGGGTGCTGCTGTTTGCCAGTTCATTGATCGGCGGCTGGGTCGAGAACTGGTTCGTCTGGCACCGGCTCGACAGCGCCATCGCCTGGAACCCGCGCTTCATCGCCCGCCTGGGCCAACCGCGCGCGGCGCGCTGGGCAGCCTGGTGGCGCCACAACATCTCGGGCCTGGCGTCGAACATCTCGCTCGGGCTGATGCTGGGGCTGGTGCCGGCGGTGGCGGCGTTCTTTGCGCTGCCTGTCGAAGTGCGGCACGTGACCTTGTCGACCGGGCAACTGGCGGCGGCGGTCGGCGCGCTGGGTTTTTCGATCCTGGGCCAGGCCGAGTTCTGGTGGTGCGTGGCCGGCATTGCAGTCACCGGGGTGCTGAACCTGGCGGTGAGCTTCTTCCTGGCCTTCAAGGTCGCCCTGCGTTCGCGCGGCATCCGGCTGGCCGACCGCAGCCGCATCTACCGTGCGATCCGGCGCCGCTTGCTGGGGCAGCCGATGTCGTTCATCGTGCCGCCGCCGACCTGAGTCATTCGTTCAATCGCCGTCCCGGCGCTCGCCCTTGTTCCGACCGGCAAACATGACCCACCAGACGATCAAGCCCAGCAGCAGCAATGCGCCCAGGGCTTCCAGCAAAATCAACCACATGCTCACGGTCCTTCACTGCGCGCGCCAGACATCGGCGTCGTGGATTCTAGGTTTGCTCGCCGCCTTGCTCGCCGCCTGCACCGGTGCGCCGCCGGTGCCAGATGCGGCGCCGGTGGATGCGGCCAGGCCGCCGGTCAGCGCGCTGCCAGAGCCAGCGACGGCCGGCCCTCTCAACAGCATCGTTCGGCCGCGCTCGCGCTGGGTGCCGGTCGAGTGGACTGAGCTGCCCGGCTGGCAGGCCGACCGCACCCTGGAGTTGTGGCCCGCCCTGCTGCGTGGCTGCGACCGGCCCGCGCCCGGCTGGGCCAGCGTGTGCCTTGCGGCCAGCAAACTGCCGCCGCAGAACGACGCCGACGCCCGGGCCTGGCTGCAACAGCAGTTGCGCCCCTACCGCATCGAGGCGCTCGACGGCAGCGCCGACGGGCTGATCACCGGCTATATAGAAGCGCGCATCGACGCTCAGCGCCTGCCTTCTGCCCGGGTGCGCGTGCCAATCCACGCGCCGCCGGCCGATCTGGCCACCCGCCAGCCCTACTGGACGCGCCAGCAGCTCGACTCGCTGCCCGCTGCCAAGGCTGCGCTCGCCGGGCGCGAACTCGCCTACGTGGCCGACCCGCTGGACGCGCTGTTCCTGCAGACCCAGGGCTCCGGCCGGGTGCAGATGAAAGAAGCCGACGGCAGCCGCAGAGTCGTGCGCCTGAGCTACGCCGGGCACAACGGCCAGCCCTACAAGTCGGTCGGCCGCTGGTTGATCGAACAGGGTGAGCTGCGCGCCGAACAGGCCTCGTGGCCCGACATCAAGCAGTGGGCGCGGACGCACCCGAAGCGGGTCAACGAGATGTTGTGGAGCAACCCGCGCGTCGTGTTCTTCCGTGAAGAGCCGTTGCCCGACCCGCAAGCCGCGCCGCTGGGCGGCCAGGGCGTGCCGCTGACGCCGCGCCGCTCGATCGCGGTGGACGTTCAAAGCATTCCTTACGGCACGCCTGTGTGGCTGGACACCAGCGAGCCGCTGACCAACACGCCGCTGCGCCGCCTGGTGATGGCGCAAGACACCGGCAGCGCGATCGTCGGCGCGGTGCGGGCCGACTACTTCTGGGGCTGGGGCGATGAGGCCGAGGCGCAGGCCGGCCGGATGAAACAGGCGTTGCGGATGTGGGCGCTGTGGCCGATCCCGCCTTGATCAGCCGTGAGACAGGAGCACAAATGCATGACGTTCCCGCCATCGACCCCGGTCGCGCAATCGACTGGAGCCTGACCTCCGGCGACTACGCCGCCCACCGCCCCGGCCCGCCAGCGCGGTTGTACGACATGCTCGGGCTGCTGGGCGTGGGCCTGCCGGGCCAGCGCCTGCTCGACCTGGGCACCGGCACCGGGCTGCTGGCGCGCGAGTTCGCGCGCCGCGGCTGCAGGGTCAGCGGCACCGACGTCGCACCGGGGCAGATCGAAGCCGCCCGCCAGCTCGCGCAGGCCGACCGGCTGAACGTGGACTTCCAGGTCGCGCCGGCCGAGGCCTGCCCGCACGCCGATGCGAGCTTCGACGCCGTGACCGCCAGCCAGTGCTGGCTCTACTTCGACGCGGAGCGCGCCACAGCCGAGGTCAAGCGCGTGCTCAAGCCGGGCGGCGTGCTGGTGACCACACATTTCAGCTGGCTGGCGCAGGCCGACCCGATCGCGCGCGCCAGCGAAGAACTGGTGCTGCGCTTCAACCCGGCCTGGCAGGGAGCAGGCTGGGCCGGGAAGATCCCGTCGGTGCCGCCGTGGTCGGTGGGCCGGGCCGCGGTGCAGGCGATGTTCTGGTTCGACGAAGCCGTGCCGTTCACGCGCGAAAGCTGGGCCGGCCGCATGCGCGCCTGCCGCGGCGTCGGCGCGACCCTGGCACTGGACGAGGTGGCCGCCTTCGATGCTGCACACCGGGCGCTGCTCGAACGCCTGGCGCCTCCGCAGTTCACGGTCTTGCATCGCATTGATGCGCATTTGTTCCGTCCGCTGTAGAAGGAACGAAGGAACATCATCTGGCGTCGGAAAGGTTTGTGCTCCACGTGCGACAGAGGTGAACCATGCCCTTCAAGGAGTTTCTTGCCATGACCCGCCGCCCCCTGCTCGCTTTCCTCGGCAGCTTCGGCCTGGCGCCCAAGGTGATTGCCGCGACCCCTGCGCCGGCGGCATCCGGCGCCGCACCCGCCGACGCTCCCAAATTGACCGATGCCGAATGGAAGCAGCGCCTCACGCCGGCCCAGTACGACGTGTTGCGCAAGCACGGCACCGAGCGTGCGGGAACGAGCCCGCTGAACGCTGAAAAGCGCAAGGGACGTTACCTGTGCGCCGGCTGCGGGCTGGCGCTGTTCACGTCGGAGATGAAGTTCGAGAGCGGCACCGGCTGGCCGAGCTTCTACACGACCCTGCCCGATGCGGTGGGCACCTCCACCGACTTCAAGCTGATCCTGCCGCGCACGGAATACCACTGCACGAGCTGCGGCGGCCACCAGGGCCATGTGTTCAACGACGGGCCGCGCCCGACCGGCCAGCGCTATTGCAACAACGGCGTGGCGTTGAAATTCGAGGTCACCACATGACGACTGCCACCACCCTGTACGCCGCCGTGCTTGCCGCGCTGACCAGCGCACTCATGCTCGCCATGCCGGGTGGCGCGCTTGCGCAAGCCCAGCCCGCTGCCACCGCCAAAGCCGTGTTCGCTGGCGGCTGCTTCTGGTGTGTCGAGTCCGACTTCGACAAGGTGCCGGGCGTACTGTCCACCACCTCCGGCTACACCGGCGGCAGCGTGGCCAACCCGACCTACGAACAGGTGTCGGCCAAGCGCACCGGCCATGCCGAGGTGGTGGAAATCGTCTTCGATCCGGCCAAGGTCAGCTACGAGAAGCTGGTCGAGCACTTCCGGCGCACCATCGACCCGACCACCAAGGACCGCCAGTTCTGCGACGTGGGCTCACCCTACCGCAGCGCCATCTTCGCGCAGGACGACGCGCAACTGAAGATCGCACTCGCCTCGCGCGGGGCGCTGGAGAAGAGCAAACCCTTCAAGGAGCCGATCGTCACCGAAGTGGTCAAGGGCGGCCCGTTCTACCCCGCCGAGGCCTACCACCAGGACTACTACAAGAAGAACCCGGTGCGATACACCTACTACCGAACCAGCTGCGGGCGCGACGCGCGGGTGAAGCAGTTGTGGGGGGATCAGGCGGTGCACTGACAGGGTTTGACATAGGTTTCTGTGGAAACTAAACTCTCATTAGTTTCCTGGGATACCTCATGCCGTCCACTCATCGACGCAAGCCCGCTGCGCCACTCGATGCCCACCTGGGCTTTTGGCTGCGCTTCGTTTCCAACGCCGTTTCGCTTCGATTCCAGAAGCTGCTGGAGGCGCGCGGCGTCAGCGTCACCGAATGGGTCGCGTTGCGTACGCTGCTCGACCAGCCCGAGACCCGCCACGCGGAACTCATCGAAGCCCTGGGCATGACGAAGAGCGCAGCGTCCAAGGTCATCAGTCGGCTCGAGGAGAAAGGCCTGGCCGAGCGTCGACTCGCAGAGGGCCGCGCCCGCGAGCAGGTGCTGGCCCTTACGCGCGACGGCGCCAGCCTGGTGCCGCGGCTGGCTGCATTGGCCGACACGAATGACGAACACTTCTTCGGCCACCTGGGCGTCACCGAGCGACAGGCGTTGATGCATGCCATGCAGTCGTTGGTGCGGCACCACCAGCTCAAGGAAGTTCCAACCGCTTGAACTCATCACTTGGGCACACCACTTGAAGCAGCCCACCGTTCCACCAAGGACCCCAACCCATGCAAGCCTCTGCGCGTGACGTCATCCTGTCCAGCTTCGCCGCCTCGAACCAGGGTCGCATGCACTTCGGCCAGTTGATCGGTGCGCTCGCGGGCGTGCAGGTCGAGGCCTATCACGTGGACTATCGCTCGGGTCGCACGACCTGCTACCTGCCCGAAGACGAGACACTCGACCTCGCCTTTGAACGGCCGCCGCAGGCAATTGACCAGACTTTCAGCGCCGACGGGGTTCGTTCAGCGATCCGCGGGGCGCAGCAGGGCCAGGTGATGTATCCCCAGTTCAAGCAGCTTTCGCAACGCGCCGGCTGCATCGGCTACACCGTCTGGATCGTTGGCCGGCACGTGACCTATTTCGGTCGCCAGGGTGAAACACACATCGAACGCTTCCCTGACTGAGCCGCCGCCCGCCGAGGCCGCCGCCTGCGCCGCTGGTGGCTACACCTCCAACCACTCCTTGCGCACGCCCTCGTTGGCCTTCAGGTCGGCCGCCGATCCCTCGAACACGATGTGGCCGTGGCCCATCACGTACAGGCGCTTGGAGATGCGCAGCGCGATCGTGAGCTTCTGCTCGACCAGCAGGATGGACACGCCACGCGCGGCGATGCGCTCCAACAACTCGGCGACGAGTTCGACGATCTTCGGCGCCAGGCCTTCGGTGGGCTCGTCGATCATCACCAGGTCGGGGTCGCCCATCAGGGTGCGGCAGATCGTCAGCATCTGCTGTTCGCCGCCTGACAGCACGCCGCCTGGCGTGTCGATGCGTTCCTTCAGGCGCGGGAACAGGTCGAACATGTCCTGCATGCTCCAGCGCCCGCCTTCCTGGGTGGACTTCATGCCCAGGATCAGGTTCTCGCGCACCGTGAGTTGCGGGAAGATGTCGCGGTTCTCGGGCACGTAACCCAGGCCGCAGCGCGCCACCTGGTGCGGCTTCAGGTGGATCGTCTCCTGGCCCTTGAACTTGACCGAGCCGGTGCGATGCACCTCGCCCATGATGGCCTTGATGGTGGTCGAGCGGCCGACGCCGTTGCGGCCCAGCAGCGAAACGATCTCGCCCTCGCCGACCGCGAAGTCCACGCCCTGCAGGATGTGGCTCTTGCCGTAGTAGGCGTGCAGGTCCTTGACTTGCAGCATGGTCAGTGGTGCCCCTCGGCTTCGGTGGCAGTGCCCAGATAGGCCTCTTTCACCGCCGCGTTGGCGCGAATGGCCACCGGCGTGTCAGAGGCGATCACCTGGCCGTAGACCAGCACCGAGATGCGGTCGGCCAGGTCGAACACCACGCTCATGTCGTGCTCCACGATCACCAGCGTCTTGCCTTCGGTGACGCGGCGGATCAGCGCGACCGCGTGTTCGGTCTCGGAGCGGCTCATGCCGGCGGTGGGCTCGTCGAGCATGATCACGTCGGCACCGCCGGCGATGGTGATGCCGATCTCGAGCGCACGCTGTTCGGCGTAGGTCAGCACGCCGGCCGGCACCGAGCGGCGCGACACCAGGTTGATCTGCTCCAGGATTGCCTCGGTGCGTTCACGCGCGTCGCGGGCGCGCTCGACCATTTGCCAGAACGAATAGCGGTAGCCCAGCGACCACAGCACGCCACAGCGGATGTTCTCGAACACGCTCAGGCGCGGGAAGATGTTGGTGACCTGGAAACTGCGCGACAAGCCGCGCCGGTTGATCATGTACGGCGCCAGCCCGGTCACGGTCTCGCCGTTGAGCAAGACCTGGCCCGACGTGACCGGGAAGCGCCCGCTGACCAGGTGGAACAAGGTGGACTTGCCGGCGCCGTTGGGGCCGATGATGGCGTGGCGCTCGCCCTGCTTCACGTCCAGGTTCAGGCCGCGGATGATCGGCGTGGCGCCGAAGCTCTTCTGCACGTCGATGAGTTGCAGTGCCGACTTGCTCATGGGGGCGTTCATGCCGCGCGCCTGCGTTGCGCTTCCTGGGCCGCTGCGTGGAACGCGTCGGCCGCACGCGGCCCGAAGCGCTTGAGCAGCACGGCGCCGGCCACCAGCAAGGCCACCACGGCGATCCAGACGAGGGGCGAGTTGGCCTGGTAGTTCATCCACAGCACGCGCATGGCCGGGCCATCGGACGCCTTGACGAGCAGGTGATGGGCGGTCTCGATCAGCAACACCATGCCCACCGCCAGCATCACCACCGGCACCAGCACCGTCGCGTAGGCCGGGATCACGCGCTTCCAGGTTCCGGCGGCAATCATCGGCTGGTGCATCAGCAGCAGCCCGGCCAGGCCCCAGGGCGCGTACATCACGACCACCACGAACATCAGGCCCACGTACAGCAGCCAGGCGCCGGTGTAGTCGGACAGCGAGATCTGCAGAAAGGTCATCAGCACCGCACCGATGATCGGCCCGATGAAGAAGGCCACGCCGCCGATGTAGGCCATCAGCAGCACGTAGCCCGACGGGCCGGCACCGACGACGCTGGAGGTGACGATCTCGTAGTGGATGGCCGCCAGCCCGCCCGCCACGCCGGCGAAGAAGCCCGACGCACAGAACGAGATGAAGCGCACCATCTGCGTGCTGTAGCCGACGAACTCGGCGCGCTCGGGGTTGTCGCGCACGGCATTGCACATGCGGCCCAGCGGCGTGCGCGTGAAGGCGTACATCGCGGCGGCGCACAGCAGGCACCACGCGGCGATCAGGTAGTAGACCTGGATCTGCGGGCCGAAGCTGATGCCGAACAGGCGCAAAGTGGAGGTGCGGCTGGTGGAGATGCCGCCTTCGCCGCCGAAGAAGCCGCGCAGGATCAGCGAACACGCCGCCACCAGCTCGCCGATGCCCAGCGAGATCATCGAGAACGCGGTGCCGGCGCGCTTGGTCGAGACCCAGCCGAAGATGATCGCGAACGTCAGGCCCGCGAGCCCGCCGACGATGGGCAACAGCGGCAGCGGGATCGGCAGCTTGCCCGCGCCGACCACGTTCAGCGCATGCGCCGTCATGAAGCCGCCGAGGCCGTAGTACACCGCGTGGCCGAACGACAGCATGCCGGTCTGGCCGAGCAACATGTTGTACGACAGCGCGAAGATGATCGCGAAGCCCATCAGGCTCATCATCGTGATCGACGCGCCGCTGGTGAAGATGTAAGGCAGCACCAGCACGATGGCCCCGGCGGCGATCCACGCGCCGTAGGTCTTGAACGGGCTCGGCGACGTGTTCATGTGTAGCGATCTCCCATCAGCCCCTTGGGCCGGAAGATCAACACCAGCACCAGCAGCAGGTACGGAATGATCGGCGCGACCTGCGCCACCGTGGCCATCCACAGGTCGCCGCCGATGGACTGCCGCGTGAGCGTGACGCCGAGGTGGGCCATCACGTCGGCGAGCGACACGTTCAGCGCCACCGCAAAGGTCTGGATCAGCCCGATCAGCAGCGACGCGATGAAGGCCCCGGGCAGCGAGCCCAGCCCGCCCACGACCACGACGACGAACAGGATCGGCCCGAGCGAGGCTGCCATGGCCGGCTGCGTGACCAGCGCCGGCCCGGCGATTACACCCGCCAGCGCCGCCAGTGCGCAGCCCACGCCGAACACCAGCATGAACACCAGCGGCACGTTGTGGCCGAGCGAGCCGACCATGTTCGGGTGCGTCAGCGCGGCGCGGATGATCAGGCCCACCCGCGTGCGCGTGAGCAGCAGCAACAGGCCGATGAACACCGCCACCGACAGCAGCAGCATGAACATGCGGAACGCCGGGTAGGTGGTGGAAAACAGCGTGAAGGCCGAGAAGTTCAGCGCCTGCGGAATGCGGTAGTCCACCGGCACCTTGCCCCAGACCATCTGCACGATCTCTTCGATCATGAACGCCAGGCCGAAGGTGAACAGCAACTCGGCCACGTGGCCATGCTTGTGCACCGTGCGCAAGCCGTAGCGTTCGACCAGCGCGCCCACCAAGCCGGCCAGCAGCGGCGCCAGCACCAGTCCCGGCCAGTAGCCGACGTAACGGCCGATCTGGTAGCCGAAGTAGGCGCCCAGCATGTAGAAGCTGGCGTGCGCGAAGTTGAGCACGCCCATCATGCTGAAGATCAGCGTGAGTCCGCTGGCCAGCAGGAACAACAGCATGCCGTAGAGCAAGCCGTTGAGCGTGGAGAAGATGATCAGTTCAAGCATCGGGCCGGCGCGGCTTGTGGGAAGGACACGCGAAGGTGCAAGAAAGAACGGGCCACCCAAGGCGGCCCGTGTCCGGTCAACGGTTCAGGCAGCCCGCCTCAGCTCGGGGCAACCATCTTGCAGGTGGTGGGGATCACCGTGTCCTGCGCCTTGATCACCGCGGTGGTCTTCCAGCCCCAGCCGGTCTTCTCTTCGTCGTGCTTGGTGCCCGAGCCGAAGGACGAGATATACATGTCCTGGAACAGCGAATGGTCGCTCGCGCGCATGAAGGTCTCGGCGCCGAGCGCGTTCTTGTACTTCATGTCGGCCAGCACCGCGGCCACCTTCTTCGGGTCGGCCGACTTGGCGGTGTTCAGCGCGTTGGCGAACATTTCCATCTGGTTCTTCATGCGCAGGTACCACCAGCCCTGGCCGCTGGCGCCGCCGTACTTTGCCAGGAAGCTGTCGGCAAAAGCCTCCATCTCGGGCGCCGGCACGTTGGTGTGCCATTCGCTGATCTGGTAGACGCGGTGGTCCAGCCCGGTCTGCTTGATGGCCGTGGGCGCACCGGCGCCGCCAGCGTAGTAGGTGTACCAGTTGACCTGCAGCCCGGCGTCGGCCGCAGCCTTGAGCAGCAACGCGATGTCGTTGCCCCAGTTGCCGGTGATCACCGAGTCGGCGCCCGAGGCCTTGATCTTGGCGATGTAGGGCGCGAAGTCGGTGATCTTCAGCAATGGGTGAAGCTCATCGCCGACGACCTGGATGTCGGGGCGCTTCTCTTTCAGCATCGCGTTGGCGGCGCCGCGCACCGCGTGGCCGAACGAGTAGTCCTGGCCGATGATGTAGACCTTCTTGATGTTCTGCTGGCCCTTCATGAAGTTGGTCAGCGCGGCCATCTTGATGTCGGAATTGGCGTCCCAGCGAAAGTGCCAGTAGCTGCACTTCTCGTTCGTCAGCGCCGGGTCGACCGCGGCATAGTTGAAGTACAGCACTTCCTTGCCGGGGTTGCGCTCGTTGTACTTGGAGATGAACTCCGAGATCGCGATCGCCGCGCCCGAGCCGTTGCCCTGGGTCACGAAGCGCACGCCGGCGTCGATCGCCTTCTGCACCTGCACCAGGCTCTCCTGCGGGCTGCCCTTGTTGTCGTAGGCGACCGCCTCGAGCTTCATGCCGCCGGCCACGCCGCCCTTGGCATTGATGCTCTCGACCAGAAAGTTCAGATGCTTCAGGCCGTGCT
>JANMYQ010000111.1:0-2717 GCA_031382215.1 Methylibium sp. | reverse complement strand
CCGGGGCACCTGCTACCGGGCCGCCAACTGGACGCTGCTGGGGCACACGACGGGGCGCGGCAAGGATGCGCCCACGCGCGCGGCCAACCGCTCGATCAAGCAGGTGCTGGGCTATGCGCTGGTCAAGGACTTCCGCCAGCGGCTGTCGTACCTGGCCGAGTCGAGCGAGGCGACGGCGTGAAGGAGCCCGAACTCGTCACCGCGACGCAGCAGGAGCTCAACGAGCTGCTGACGCTGGCCCGGACGAGCTTTCCCACCAAGCAGTACGAGCTGCTCGAGGGGGTGCTGACCACCTTCGTGTACGTGATGCTCAAGCTGCAGAACGCGAAGACCTCGATCATGCGCTTGCAGCGCATGCTGTTCGGCGGTCGCACCGAGCACAAGTGCAACGTGCTCGAGCGCGCCGCCGCCGAGGCCGACCCGCACGGACTGGACGCCGCCGGGGCGGGGGTCGAGCTTGCGGAAGTGGTGGTGCCTAGCCCCAAGCCGCGCCCTCGCGGGCACGGTCGCAACGCCGCGCAGGCCTACAGCGGCGCGCCCATCGTCGAGTGTGAGCACCCCGAGCTGGAGTCGGGCGACCGCTGCCCCGAGTGCGACAAGGGCCGTGTCTACGATTCGCTGCCCAAGACCCTGGTCAAGGTGGTGGGCCAGGCGCCACTGGGGGCCACGGTCTACCGGCTGCAGCGGCTGCGCTGCCGGCTGTGCGACGCCATCTTCACCGCCCCGCTGCCTGCGGCGGTGGCCTCACTGCCCAAGTACGACCCCAGCTGCGCCAGCATGATCGCGATACTGCGCTTTGGCAACGGCATGCCGCACTTCCGGCTCGAAGGCCTGCAGGCGTCGCTGTACATCCCGCTGCCCGATGCGACGCAGTGGGACATCGTCGCCAAGGCCGTGTCCGCACCGCGCGCGGTCTTCCAAGCGCTGATCATCCAGGCCGCCCAGGCGCCGCTGCTGCACAGCGACGACACGCCGATGAAGGTGCTCAGCCTGATGAAGGAACGCGACAAGGCCGAGGCCGGTGGCGTCAAGCCCGTGGCCAAGGCGATCAATACCTCGGGCATCGTGGCCGTCTTGCAGGACGACGAGAACGAGCAGCGCAAGGTGGTGCTGTTCTTCACCGGCCACGCCCACGCCGGCAAGAACATGGAGCGGGTCCTGGCCCACCGGGCCGAGGAGCTGGCCCCGGCGATGCAGATGTGCGACGCGCTGGCCGCCAACGTAGCCGGCGAGTTCAAAAACAACCTGGCCAACTGCCTGACCCATGGGCGCCGCCAGGTGGCCGATGTTGCCGAGCAATTCCCCGAGGCCGCCCGCCACGTCATCGAGGCCCTGGCCGAGGTCTACAAGCACGATGCCACGTGCCGCCAGGACGCGCTGTCAGACGAGCAGCGCTTGTTGTTCCACCAGGAACACAGCCGACCGATCATGGACGAGCTGGCACGCTGGATGAACGAGCAATTCGAGCAGCGACGGGTCGAACCCAATTGCGGCCTGGGCAAGGCGTTGCGCTATCTGATCCGGCACTGGAACGAGCTCACGCTGTTCCTGCGCAAGGCCGGCGCGCCCCTGGACAACAACCTGTGCGAACAGGCGCTCAAGCGGGCCATCCTGCACCGCAAGGGGTCGATGTTCTACAGGACGCCCAACGGGGCCGAGGTCGGCGACATCTACATGAGCCTGATCCACACCTGCAGGCTGTGCGATGTCAACCCGTTCGACTACCTGAACGCGCTTCAGCAGCGAGCTCAGGAGGTGATCGACGCGCCGGCGCGGTGGCTACCGTGGAACTTCCGCGAGCAGCTCGCCGGTGGTCCGTGAGCCGCGTCGTGAGCTGACGTTCAGGCTGCGACGCTTCAAGCGCGCGCCACGCCGGGGCGGCCTGTGCCTGGGTGGGGTTGCCCGCCATCAGCAGCACCTGCAGTTCGCACGCCTGCAGAGTGTGGCCTTGCTCGTGGCTGGCGGGCCACCACGTGAATTTGCCCGAGGACAGACGCTTGTGGCATAGCCAGAATCCCTGGCCGTCGTACACCAAAATTTTCAGGGCCGTTCGGGCTCGATTGCCGAACACGAACAGCGCCCCGCTGAAGGGGTCGGCCTGCAGCAGCTTGCTGCAGTTGTGCACCAGCCCGTCGATGCCGGCGCGGAAGTCGATCGGCTGCACCGCCACCAGAATGCGCATATGCGGCGTGATCTGGATCATGGCGACCCCAGGAAGGCACTGCACAGCGCGGACAGACCGCCCAGGCCCTGGCCGTTCAGCTCCACGCGCATCCTGGCCCCGCGCGCGTTGGCCAATTCGACCACGCACTGCGGCAGCGAAGCACTGTGCGCCGGCATCGGCCCGGCCGGCGCGAACAGCTCGACGAACCGAGGCGCCAGTTCGGTTGTCGTCACCTTGCCCTCAGCCAGCGCGACTCGCTGCTTGAGCATGTCGTAGTCAAGCTTGAGCTCGCCCGCCACCCGACAGGCCCCATGCACGGCGACCATCTCGACCGCCGCGGACCACAACTCCGGCGGGATACGCATCCCGATCTTGCGCACCGCGCGCCACGTCGCGAACCGCTCCCTCATTTGCGTCAGCGCGTCCGCGCTCGCATTCACCTGCACCGCCTTGCCCGTCACCTTCATCGCCGCTCTCCATCCAGGGTTGCAATGGCAGCAGAAGGTACTCAGATCACGCCGTCAATTCATGCAGATTTGCCGGAGGGACACGC
>JANMYQ010000092.1:0-2978 GCA_031382215.1 Methylibium sp. | reverse complement strand
CGATCGACCAGCCCACCGGCATCCGCCAGGCGGTCGAGTTGCTGGCGGCGCGCCGCAACTCGCTGCACGAAGCGCACCACGAGGTCATGGAGTGCCTGGGCGAGATGATCTGGACCAGCCAGCGCAGCGGCCTGCCGCCCGACGGCCTGGCCTACCTGGAAGCGGTGCGGCGGCGCGCGACGCGCTGAGCAGCGTGGATGGGCGCCGCGGCGCGGCGCCCGGCGTCGCCTACTGCTTGGCGCCCAGCCCCATGCGCCTGGCGGCCTCGGTGTAGACCTTGGCGCGTTCCTTCATGAACGGCTCCATCTGGTCGACGCCCACGTTGATGAGCTCGAAGCCGCTCTTGAAGGCCAGCTCCTTCATCTCGGCATCGGCGTTGAGCGCGGCAAACAGGTCGGACAGCTTCTTGCGCGTTTCCATCGGTGTGCTCTTGGGCACGCCGATGCCGCGGTAGGCGCCGTCCACCCAGTCGACGCCCAGTTCCTTGAAGGTGGGCACGTCGGGCAGCAGCGGATGGCGCGTGTCCATCGCCACCGCCAGCGCGCGCACCTTGGTCTTGTTGTTGATGGCGAATGCGGTGTAGCTCATCGCAGCGTCGACGTGGCCGCCGAGCACGGCCATCGTCATGTCGCCGGTGCCCCTGAAGGGCACGTAGCTCGTCTTCACGCCGAAGGCCTGGTTGAGCCGCTCATGTGCCGCATGGTTGGCCGAGTTCAAACCCGAGCCGCCCAGGTTGAAGCGCCCCGGCGCGGCCTTCGCAGCCCTGACGAAATCGGCGAAATTCTTGAACGCGCTGTTGTCGGGCACCACCAGCGCGTCGGGCGTGTAGTGGTACCAGAACACCGGCGTCACGTCCTCGGTCTTGTACTGCACGTTGCCTTCCAGCGGCTGCAGCACCAGGTGCGGCAGGTTGACGCCCATGATGTTGCTGCCGTCGCCGGCCATGGTGTTCATCTGGCCCCACAGCAGGGCGCCGCCGCCGCCGGCCTTGTACTGGATGACGGTGTCGATGGCGGCGCACTTTTTCTTCAGCACCATCTGCTGGTGGCGCGCCGAGATGTCGGACTCGCCGCCGGGCGGGAAGGCCTGCCAGTACATCAGGTTCTTGTCGGGGCAGGGCTGGGCGTGGGCGAAGCCTGCGGTGGACGCGATCGCGATCGCAAACGCGGCCGGTGCAAGGGATCGGATCATCGGCGGGTCCCCATCGTGTCGTTGTGAACACACTCTACTTGATGGTGATCCACGCCACCTCGAGCCAGTTGTCGGCGCGGTGCACGACCTCGACGTTGCTGCGCGCCGCCCAGGGCACGACCTGGCGGTGCAGCGGGATCAGGTGCACCTGCGCCTTGTACTCGCGCAGCGCCGCCTTGACCAGATCCTCGCGCTTCTTCGCGTCGGCTTCCTGCGCCTGGGCCACGGCCAGCTGCTCGAACTTGTCGTTTCGCACGCGGCCCGAGTTGAAGATGCCGACGCCGCTGTCCGTGGGGTAGCGCAGCACCGGCGTGATCGTGGTTTCGGCGTCGGTGACCGCGCCGCCCCAGCCCAGCAGGTACAGGCTGGTGTCGAACTTCTCCAGCTTGGGGAAGTACAGCGACCGCGGCATCGCATTGACCTTGACCTTGACCTTGAGCTGCGCCCACATGCCGGCCAGCGCGATGCAGATCTCCTCGTCGTTGATGTAGCGGTTGTTGGGGCAGTCGATCGTGACCTCGAAGCCCTCGGCCCAGCCCGCCTCGGCCATCAGCGCCCGCGCCCGCGCCAGGTCGAAAGGCAGCCGGGCTTCCAGCGCGGCGTCGTTGTAGGCGCCCAGCGGGCTCGGCGTCAGGCCGCCGGTGGGCACGCTCTGGCCGTTCATCAGCTTGACGCGCAGCGTCTCGATGTCGATCGCGTGGTACAGCGCCTGGCGCACGCGCAGGTCCTTGAACGGGTTCTTGTGCTTGACGCTGCCGTACAGCAACTCGTCGCGCTGCTGGTCCATGCCCAGGAAGATCAACCGGTTCTCGGGCCCGTCGATGACCTTCACGCCGGCGGTGCCGCGCAGCCGGGCGATGTCGCGCGGGGCCGGGTCGAGCACGAAGTCGATCTCACCCGACACCAGGGCGGCCAGCCGCGTGGCGTCGTTGCTGATCGGGGTGTAGACGATGTCCTGCACATTGCCTTCGAAGCGTCCCCACCAGGCGGGGTTGCGCTTGAAGGTGGTCTTGATGCCGGTCTGCCGGCTGACAAGGCGGAACGGCCCGGTGCCGTTGGCGTTGAAGCCGGCATAACTCTCTTCCTTGTTCTTGAAGTCCTGCGGCCGGGTGACACGGTTCTTCTCGCACCAGGCCTTGTTCATGATGGACAGCGACTCCAGGTGCTGCAGGAACACCGGGTTGACCTTGGCCAGGCGGAACTCCACCGTTTCCGCGTCCACCGCCACTGGCGTGCCGACGGCGTTGGCGTAGACGGCGATGGTGGAGGTCGGCAGCTGCGCGCGCTGGATCGAGAACACCACATCCTCGGCCGTCAGCGGTGCGCCGTCGTGGAAAGTGACGCCGTTGCGCAGCTTGAAGCGCCAGGTGAGCGGCGCCGTCTGCTGCCAGCTGCTGGCCAACCCCGGCACGAGGTTGAGCTGGCGGTCGCGCCTGATCAGGCGCTCGTAGACCTGGCCGTTGACGGCGTTGGTGAGACCCTCGTTCTGCGAGTGCGGGTCCATCGTCAGCGGGTCGCCCTGGCTGGCCCAGCGCAAGGTCTGCGCCTGCGCAGCGGAACCGGCCGCCAGCACCAGCAGGCTCAGGACGATGGAGACAAGCAGGCGGGCCATGGCCGCTCCCTGTGCAGTGGGACAGGCCGGCAGTGTAGTCAGCGCCTGTTGAAGGGCTCTCAGGCCTTCATGCGGCGCAGGGTGTCAGGGTCGGCCCAGAGCTCGTCCAGATGCGGGAACTGCGCCGCCGCACCTTCCTCCCGCGCCACGATGCGTTCGATGGTGTTGCCCTTGG
>JANMYQ010000073.1:0-19398 GCA_031382215.1 Methylibium sp. | reverse complement strand
GCTGGCGCTGGCGCTGGTGCTGGTGCTGGTGCTGGTGCTGGTGCTGGTGCTGGTGCTGGTGCTGGTGCTGGTGCTGGTGCTGGTGCTGGTGCTGGTGCTGGTGCTGGTGCTGGTGCTGGTGCTGGTGGGGTGGGCGCAGGTGGGGCAGGCGGAGTCGGTGTTGGCGCCGCCGAAGCCGCGACAGGGCTCGGTGACGACCCGCCACCACAAGCCGTCAACGAAGCGCCGAGACCGGTCCAGACCCACAAGACGCACAGCACACCGCGACGGGACGGCTCGGCTGCCGGGTCAGCGGGCACGGCAGCGGGGGGTGGAGAGTGCGTCGTGGTCATTTCGAGCAGGCCACAGTACCGTTGGCGAGAGAGTATGCAACGATTCACATGGCCCGCAAACGTGACAGACCCGTGCCCTTCTTGCTTCGTCGAGCTACAGGCGAACTCATTGAGCAATAGGTCATCATCAGCGACAAACTCCGACCAGGCTGAGTAAGGCAACACCGAATAGGCTTGAATCCATTGGACATCGACAACCCGTCATTCCAACGCGCGACAATGTTAGGGGGCTTGGCGACTTACTGCGATAGCACCCAGACCTTCTAGACCCTGCCGCGCCAAGCGAACTGAGCGCAGGCCGGCAGCATCGCCGGCCACCACGCTTCGAGCCCTTCGGTCGGCTTTGTCGGTTCTGGCGGCGCCATCATCTACGCCGTGACGCGTGCGTCGCTGGCACGCGAAACAAGCTAACCACGACGACACGGAGCTTCCCATCGCCAGAGCCGGCCATTCATTGTTCCTCTGCACCGTGAACTGCTTCGTGGGAACAGTCGTTGGCTCCATCGTGCTTCTGTCGGCGGCCTACACCGTGAACGACCCGGGCACCTGGTGGCTCGAGTTGGCGCGCTATGTGCCCTACCCGGTCTACCTGCTTGCCGCCGGGCTAGCGGTGCTTGCGTCGCTTTGGCTCGGGAATGTATGGCGAATCGCGGCCTTGCTGGCGTTCGGCCTAGTGACTACCGTTGTCATGGGACTGGTCTGGGGCAGCCCCGACAAGGGGTCGCAGCGGCTGCGGGTGATGACCTACAACGTCAAGTCATACTTGGCCAACGAACGCTCCGACTCGTACGGACGGATCGCCTGGGAAGTGCTGCAAAACGATCCGGACATACTCGTACTGCAGGACGCGCAGCAACTGGTCGGCTCGAAGGAGTTGCTGCCGCAACCAGTGCGCACAATGTTCGGTGACCGCACGCTTTACGACTACGGACAGTACGTCGTCGCAAGCCGATACCCCTTGCGGAATTGCAAACCAGGAAAGATTGACTTTAGAGACCGGGCGCACACTTATCTGCGTTGTACTCTGGTAGCAGGAGGCCTCGAAATCGACTTGTTCGCTGTGCACTTTCTGTCACCCCGGGAAGGACTAAACGCGGCGCGGCACGAAGGTTTCGCAGGGTTCGACGTCTGGCGGCAAAACTTCGAAGATCGCATGGCACAGGCGCAGGCGCTGTCGGCCGCGATTGTGACCGGCTCCAGACCTGTGATCGTCGCGGGCGACCTGAACGCGCCGGAAGGTTCCCCGGTCGTTAGAACATTGCTCAATGCGGGCCTGCGCGACGCCTTCTCGAGTGCTGGAGAAGGCTATGGTTACACCAGTGGTCACGCACTTCGGCCCGGCATTAGCTTCCTACGGATCGATCACATCCTTGTGAGCCGAACGCTCGGCGTGATCGGCTGCTTTGCCGGCAGCAAGGAAGGCTCCGAGCATCGTCCTGTCATCGCCGACTTGTGGCTAAAACGGGAGTAGATAGAGTGCGACAGTGAGTCCCATAGACGCTTGACACTCGCTTTCGGCATTGTCAGTGTGGCTTCTGACACCACCCGTGTGGCGATTGCGCTCGCTCATCCCACACGATGACGATTACACAGCCCGTAAGGTCGCAGCCCCGGCGAGGTCCTCAGATTCACGTGGGGAAAACCAAGCCGTAACCAAGTCACCAATCCATCGCTGGTGGCGAAGTGCCGAGAAAATGTGCTCGGCCTTCCCGTCGAAATGCTCCGACAACAAGTCACCGAAGTCAATCTCACGGAAGCAGTCACGGTACTGACCTTGATAGCTCACATGCTCCGGCATGCCTCCCGAGAATATGTTCAGCATGCGCACTCCACGTCGCACCAACAAAGCTACTTGCTGTTGCACCTCATCACGAGGAGGGAAGTCGCGGGCATAGTGCGCCACCACAACGTTGACGTTTTCATGGGGCTCTGGAGACATGAACATCTTCGCAAAAGCCGGCCGCAGAACCCGACGAAGCACCAGATCGCCGGTGACTAAGTTGCGCCAACTCTTTGCGTCTAGCACCTTCGAAAGGTAGCGGCAAAGGTGATAGCGGGCCGTGTGATAAATCCACGGATCCATCATGATCAAGCCCGTCACACGCGTATCGGAAAGCGCAGTGAGGAACGCCGCGTCTGCTCCGGAGCATAGGCCCGCCAATGTGTAGTCGCGTACCCCGCGCGCTGCGAGCGCGGCCATCGCATCCTGCACCTCCAGCACCGAACTGCGCTCGAAGGGCAAGCCGTCGCGGCGCGCTTCACTGTCGCCGATGCCTGAGAAGTCGAAGCGCAAGCTGACGTGGCCGAGGGGCGCCAGCTTTCGCGCGATCTGAACGTTCAGGCGCGACGGCCCAACGCGGTGCAGCAGGCCCGCGTTGAGAAGCACCACACCTTTTCCGCTAGCTGCAATTCCCGCCGGCGGCTCGGTCACGATCGCCATCAGTGGGGTTTCCTTGCCAAGCCGAATGGCCTTTTCACGGTAGTTCATGGCGTGCACGACGGCCCGGAGAGTTGAGAAACGATGCCTTGAATGATGCCTTGCGGCAACAACACTGCGCCCATCTGCTCAGCAGCATCCCAGCTGCCCCCGCTGGGAATGTCCGCATGTTGGAAGCGGCCGCCGAGCGACTTGAATTGCTCCCGCAAGTGGTCATACGCGCTGCGCGGCTCGGATGCAACCTGAAATAGCTGGCGCGTCCTCGACGATCCAACACTGGTGAGGTCGAAAGCCCGCAGTTCGTCGCGGAACGCCGCTGTCAGCGCAAAGCCGGTAACGCCAATGGTTTGGCCAGGTGGGGCGCTGCCGGCCTCGTCAGCTAACGCGATCAACTCGTCGACATACTCTTTGCCATGAACCACGGGATCCCAGAGCACCACGGTGTCAATGTCGTCGCGTTCACGCGTCGCAAGGTAGGCAACGCTGGCTCCAATGCGGATGCCGACCACCGACACGCGCTTTACGTTGGCAGTGTCCTTGAGTTCGTCGATGGCCAGCGCAGTATCCGCCTGCCATGCGAGCAGTGACGCGAGCTCATTGTCGCCGGCCGAATCGCCGATACCCGAAAAGTCGAAGCGCAGCACGTCGAAGCCAGCCTTGGTCAAGTGAAGCGCCAGCTGACGAAGTGCCCTGTGAGTGCGCATGTATTCCTGCCCGATCGGCGGACAAAGGACAACACCATGGCCGCGAACATCGCCCTTGGCGGGGTGGTAGATACCGAACAGCGGTTGCTCTGATCGGCCGAAGAAGAATGGATTCAAATTCTCACCTGTTGCCGAGGACGGCCTTGCGGACGGTGGCGAACAAGCCCTTTGGCGCGACAGCCGCGGGTGCGGGTGCATCGGAAGCGCCGGCTCTCGCCAGCACATCGGATTGGATCGGTTCAGCCGCCAAAGCTTTACCGGCGACCTGCTCGCACTTCGCGGCAAGTTGTTCCAGCGTGCTGACCACCACATGCTCGTGCAGCAACCGCACGCCAAGCTTCTTGTAGAGCCGAGAGATGAAGCGCACCGAGAGCAGCGAGTGACCGCCAATATCGAAGAAGTTGTCGTGCACGCCGACGCTGGTGGCACCCAATAACTCCTGCCATAGCGCACCGATCGCCTGCTCGGAAGGTGTGCGCGGCGCGACAGCCGCGCGTTCCTCGGCAAACGGGCTGGGCAACGATGAGCGGTCGAGCGTACCGTCCGGCAGGCGCGGCAGCGTGTCGAGTTCGACAAAGGTCTGCGGCACCAGATCGTCTGGCACCGCGGCGCGCACGTGACGGCGCAGTTCGCTGACGGTGACGCTGTAGTCCGGGTCGTAGACCACGTAGGCGACGATGCGCTCGCCGTGCGCGCTGGCCGCGGCCTCGCGCACCGCCTCGTGCGACTGCAGCGCGGTCTCGAGCGCCGACAGATCGCGAGCCGGAGCTGCGGCCTCCGGCGCACCCGCGCCGGCTGCCGCCGACCCGGCCGGCTCGCGCAGCTTCGCGACCATCGCACACAACTGCTGCGGCGACACCACGATCTGCGGCGCCGCGCCGGCGGCGAGCACCCGCTCCAGAATCTCGGCGCCCTCGTCGTTGCGGATGCCGTCGCGCAGACCCAGTTCGAGAACATGGTTGGCGGTGGCATGGGCTCGCGCGGGCTCTGTGGCCGGCGTGGCAACGGCGTTTGCTGCCGGTGCCGCGCCGAGCAGCGCTTTGTCACGCACGCGGATCATCGTGAACTCGGCCACCTCGACGAGCACCCGGCCGTCGGCGTCGGTGATCGTCACGTCATAGGTAGCGAGGTCCTTGCCGGCGGCTTCATCGGCGCGGTAGCGGATGTGGCTCCAGACCTGCGGCACGAGCGGGTGGTGCACCGTCACGCGGCCATAGGACGCCGGTACGAAAAAATCTTCGCGTTCGTCGTAACCAGGCACCAGCGCCTGCGCGGCAGCCGTGGCCATGTCCATCAGCGCCGGGTGCAGTGTGAACTGCGCCAAGTCGGTCTGGAACGCGGCTGGTAGTTCGAGCCGTGCCATCGCCTCGTGCGTGCCGTAGTGAATGCGGCGCAGGTTGCCCCAGCGCGGGCCGAACTGCAGGTGCACCGGCTGTTCACCGCCCGTGAATGCCTGACTGCGACTGTGGCAGCGTTCGATCACCGGGCCGGGTGCGGCCGAGCTCACCACGGCGGGCGCGGCATCGGCGATCTGGCCACGCACATGGTCGACCCAGCCGTCGCTGGTTTCGCTGCGTACCGCGAAGCGCCAGGCTTTCGCGCCGGCACGCTTGAGCTGCACGCGCAGTTCACGCGTCTCGCCCTGGCGCACGACGAACGGAGCGAGGAAGGTCACGTCGTGCAGCTCGATCGGCGCATCGCTGCTGCGGCCATGGTGGTAGGCAGCGCGCAGCAGATCGAGGTAGCCGGTGCCCGGGATCAGCGCCTCGCCGCCGCGCACGCGGTGTTCGTCGAGCAGCCAGTGGCTCGCGGTCGCGAAGCGGGTGGCGTAGAGGCGTTCGCCGGCGCTCTGTCGCAGGCAGCGGTCGATTAGCGGGTGGCCGACCGCGCTACCGCTGTCGAATGTCGGTTCAGCGTTTCCGGCGATGCCGAGCTGGCGCGCCATCGCTGCGGCCATGCCGACTTCGGCCCAGGCGCTCCAGTTCACTGCCACGGTGAAGCTGCCATCGCGCGCGCCACGTGCGTGCGCATAGGCGTCGAGGAAGGCGTTCGCGGCGGCGTAGTCGACCTGCCCGGCGAGGCCCGAGAACGCGCTGATCGACGAAAACAGCATCGTGAAGTCGAGCGCCACACCGGCCAGCGCTGCCTCCAGTACCAGCGTGCCTTGCAGCTTCGGCGCGAGGACGGCGGCGGCAGCGGTTGCGTCCTTCAACTGCACCACGCCGTCGTCGATCACGCCTGCGGTGTGCAACACGCCATGAAGAGTGCCGAAGCGTTGGCGGGCATCGCGCACAACGTTTTGCATCTGCGCCAGGTTCGTCACGTCTGCGGCGGCGAGCATCACCTCGGCGCCGTGCGATTCGAGCGCGCGCACCTGGCGAATGCGCTGCGCCACGGCGCCGCCATCGGCTTGCGCGAGCAGTGCATCCCACTGTTCACGCGCCGGCAGCGCGGTCCGACCGAGCAGCACCAGCCGCGCTTGGAAGCGCGCCGCCAGGTGCTCGGCCATGGCGAGGCCGACACCGCCGAGGCCGCCGGTGATCAGGTACACGCCGTGCGGGCGCAGGCGCTGAATCGGCGTGGTGGGCAGGTCGAGCCGCGCCGGTGCATGGTCGAGCACCCAGCGTTCGCCACCGCGCAAGGCGATAGTTTCGGCGGAATCGCCCGATGCCAGCTCGGCAGCCACGTTCGCGACCAGGCGATCGAATTGCCACGAGGCGCCCGGCGGCAGCGCCACGTCGACCGCACGCGCGCGCAGGTTCGGGAACTCGCGCGGCAGCACGCGACATGCGCCGAGCACCGTGGCCTTGGCGGGTTGCAGCGCGGCGTCGCCGGCCACGTTTTGCACGTGGTCGGTCAGCACGACGAGGTTAATCGCCTCGGTCACGTCTTCGCTGCCTAGCGCCTGGGCCAGCGAGAGCAGACTGTAGAAGCCCGGCGTCTGCTGGTCGAGCGCGGCGTCGACGTTCGTGGCCTCGGGCGCGGGCGCCGCGCCGGTCAATGACCAGGCGTGCACGATGTCTTGCGGCAGGCGGCTCTCGGCCTTCAGCGTGCCGATTAGTTCGGCGTGGTCGTCGGCATTGCCGGCGCGCACGGTGAAGGCATCGGCCCCCTCACGCGCATACGCCGCGCCGGCCCGCACGGACACCACCTCGCGGCCCACGCCGCGCAGGTGCCTGGCCAGGCGCGCGCCGAAGGCGCAGCCGTCTTCAAACACCAGCGTGCGCGGCGTCGGCGCGACCGCTGCGGGGAGTTCGGCCCGCCGCCATTGCGGTCGGTAGAACCAGTCGGCCACGTCGTTGCGGCGGTCGAGCGTGAGCTCGGCTGCGGCGTTGTCGGCCGCCGGCGTCTTGCCAGGCTCAACCCAATGGCGCTGGTGCTCGAACGGGTAGGTGGGCAGCGGCACACGGTGGCGCAACGCGTCGCCGTGGAAGGCCTTCCAGTCGACCTCGGCGCCATGCGCCCACAACTTGCCGAGCACACCAAGTACGAAGGCCTGGTCGTGCACCTGCTCGTCGGGGTGGCGCAGCGAGTTGAACACCGGCTGCGCGGCCGGCCGGCCCGGGTGCTGGCGCGCCAGCGACGCGAGTGTGCGGCCGGGGCCTACTTCGAGCAGCACATGCCCGTCGTCGGCCAGCAGCAGCGACAGGCCCTGCGCGAACTGCACCGTCTGGCGCAGGTGGCGCACCCAGTACGCGGCATCGGTGGCTTCGGCCGGTGTGATCCAGTTGCCCGACAGGTTCGACACGAACGGCCGCTGCGGCGCATTCATGCGGATGCCGCGGAAGAAGCTGCCGAACTCGGCCAGGATCGGCTCCAGCATCGACGAGTGCGCGGCCACCGAGATGCGCACCCGCGCCGCGTCGACATCCCGCGCTTCGAGCTGCTGCTGCAAGGCCTCGATCGCGCGCACCGGGCCCGAGGCCACGCACAGCTGTGGGCCGTTGACGGCGGCGATCGAGAGTTCGGCCGGCATCAGCGCGCGCAATTCGTCGGCGGCCATCGGAACGCTCAGCATGCCGCCCTCGGGCAAGCTCTCGAACAGCCGGCCGCGCAGTGCGACAAGTGCGAGCGCATCGTCGAGCGAGAACACGCCCGCCAGGTGCGCCGCGGTGTACTCACCCATGCTGTGGCCGATCATCGCGGCCGGCTCCAGCCCCCACGACATCCACAGCTTCGCTTGCGCGAGCTGCACAGTGAAGAGTGCCGGCAGCGCAAGCGCAGGTTTTTCCAGCAAGGATGCGGCGGCCGAATCCTGGCCCGCAGCCGGCATCAGCGCGGCGCGGAAATCGAGCGGTGAATGGCGCGCGAGCAGCGTCAGGCATTCGTCGACCGTGGCGCGGAACATCGCTTCGCTGCTGTACAGGTCGGCACCCATGTTCGGGTATTGCGCGCCGCCGCCGGCGAACATGAAGGCGACGCCGCGCGGCTGCTCGTTACCGGCGTGGGCATACACGCGTTGCGCGTCGTTGGCCGAGAGCGCTGCGGCAGCATCGGCCGCATCGCGCGCCACCAGCGCGCGGCGCTGCTTCATCGCCTGGCGGCCGACTTGCAGCGTATAGGCCGCGTCGGAGAGGTCGATGCCGGGGTGATCCTGCAGATGCTCGGCGAGCGCGCTCGCAGCTCGTTCGAGCGCTACCGGCGTCTTGGCCGACAGCAGCAAGAGCTGGTGCGCACGCGCCGGGCCGGCGGGCTCGGTCGCGGGCGATTCCTCGACGACGATGTGCGCGTTGGTGCCACCGACGCCGAGTGAACTGATGCCGGCACGACGCGGCACACCGGGCCGCGGTGTCCAGGCCTTCAGCGTCGCGTTGACGACGAAGGGGCTGCCCTCAAAATCGCACGCCGGGTTCGGTGTGCCGAAGTGCAGCGAGGGTGGGAGCTCGCGGTGCTGCAGCGCCATCGCCACCTTGATGAAACTCGCCACGCCTGCGGCGGTATCGGTGTGGCCGATGTTGCTCTTCACCGAGCCGATGCCGCAGTAGCCACTCTGCTCGGTGCTCTGGCGGAAGGCCTGCGTCAGCGCAGCGACCTCGATCGGGTCGCCGACTGGCGTGCCGGTGCCGTGTGCCTCCACGTAGCCGATCGTGTCGGCGCTCACGTTGGCGATCGCCAACGCTTCGGCAATGGCTTGGGCTTGGCCGTCGACGCTGGGTGCCAAGTAACCGACCTTGCCCGAGCCGTCGTTGTTGATCGCGCTTCCCTTGATCACGCAATGGATGTGGTCGCCGCCGGCCAGCGCGTCAGCGAGGCGCCGCAGCACGACGATGCCGACGCCGCTGCCGAACACCGTGCCTTCGGATTGCGCGTCGAACGAGCGGCAGTGCCCGTCGGGAGAGAGGATCTCGCCTTCGCGGTACAGGTAACCATGGCGGTGCGGTAGCTCGATAGTCACGCCGCCGGCCAGCGCCATGTCGCACTCGCGCGCCAGCAGGCTCTGCACACCCATGTGCATCGCCACCAGCGAAGTGGAACAGGCGGTCTGCACATTGACGCTCGGGCCCTTCAGGTCGAGCAGGTAAGAGACGCGGGTGGTCAGGAAGTCCTTGTCGTTACCGGTGTGGCGCACGAGAAAGAAGCCCATCGACGCCATCAGCTTCGGGTTTGTCAGCAGGTTGTACGGCATGTAGGCGTTGTGGCCCGAACCGCCGAACACGCCGATCGATCCGGCGAAGCGGGACGGCACATGCCCCGCGTCTTCAAGCGCCTCCCAGGCGCATTCGAGGAAATGTCGGTGCTGCGGGTCCATCACCGAGGCCTCGCGCGGGCTGAAGCCGAAGAACGGCGCGTCGAACCCTTCCATATCGGGCAGCACCGCGCCGGCCCTAACATAGTTCGGGTCGGCCAGTTCCTTCGGGTCGACACCGGCGGCGAGCAGTTGTTTGTCGGTGAACGCGACCACCGACTCCACACCCTCGCGCAGGTTGCGCCAGAACTCGGCGATGTTGCGCGCACCGGGAAAGCGGCCGGCCATGCCAACGACGGCAATGTCGGTGTCGAAGGTGTCGGAGATCGGACTCGTCATCGCGGGTTCGTTGTCGGAGATCAATTCGGTTTGTCGGCGGTGACACTCGGTCGCACGCCGCGGCGCTGCATCGCCGCGCGCCGGCCCGCGGCGCGGTCGACACCGCGTTGCGAGGCGGCACCGTCGGCACCTGGCGCCTGGTCGAGGTAGGCGGCCAACGTGGCGATGGTCGGGAAGCGGAATATGTCGGTGATCGACAGGTTGCGCTGCAGCGTCTCGCGCAGCCGCCGATGCGCCTGCACGGCGAGAAGCGAATGCCCGCCGATGTCGAAGAAGTTATCCCGGATGCCGACCTGCGGCAGCTTCAGCACGTCGCGCCAGATGCCCGCGATCTGCTCCTGCAGTTCACTATCGGGCGCCACAAACGCCGCACTGGCAGCGGCAACCGGCGCGAGGTCGGGCGCGGGCAGCGCGTGGCGGTCGATCTTGCCGTTGGGTGTCTGTGGCAGCGCAGGTAGCAGCACGAAATGCGAGGGCACCATATAGTCGGGCAGCCGCGCGCGCAAGTGCTCGCGCAGTTCGCCGGTGGAGGGCAGCCCGCTGCCGCGCGCGGCGAAGTAGGCGACCAGGCGGGTGTCGCCCGGCACGTCTTCGCGCGCCATCACCACCGCCTCCCGCAGCGCCGGGTGGGCGAGAAGCGTTGCCTCGATCTCGCCGAGTTCGATGCGATAACCGCGCACCTTCACCTGGTGGTCGAGGCGGCCGAGGAATTCCAGTGTGCCGTCGTCACGTTGGCGCGCCAGGTCGCCGGTGCGGTAGACGCGCCCGCCCTGCGCGCCGCGCAGCGGGTGTGGCAGGAAGCGTTCGGCGGTCAGATCGTCACGATGCAGATAACCGCGCACCACGCCGCGGCCGCCGATCACCAGCTCGCCGGGCACCCCAGGTGGCAGCGGCTGCTGGCGGGTGTCGAGGACGTAGATCTCCTGGTTCGCGAGCGGCCGACCGAGCGGGATCATGCTGCCGCCGCTTCCGGCGTCGCGCGGCACCGCTTGCACCGCCGACCAGATGGTGGTCTCGGTCGGGCCGTACATGTTCATTAGCTGCCCGCCGACAAGTTCACCGAGGTCGTGCGCCAGCGACGGCGGGAAGGCCTCGCCGCCGACCATCATGCGGCGCAGCGCCGAGAGGCCCGGGGCGGCCTCGCCGTCCATCATCAGCATGCGCGCCATCGACGGCGTGCATTGCAGGTGGGTGACGCGATGGCGCTGCATCAACGCCGGCAGAGTCTGCGCGGCAGGCGCGCTGGGCCGCGGCGTGGCCGCCCTGCGCAACTGGTTCAGGTAAGGCAGGTGCGCGAGCACCGCGTCGGACGAGACGCCGAAGTCGATCAGGCAGGCCACGTCGTCGACGCCGATCGACTTGATCGCGTCGATCATCGCGAGGCAGGAGTCGGGCGTGCCGAACAGACCACTGGTTTCGTAGTAGCGCTCGAACGAGTGCTCGAGCAACGCGTCCATCTCGTCGTTGGCAAGCGTGGTCAGGTCGACCGCATCGGGTGCGGTGTCCATGCCTTCGCGGCGCTTGAAGGCGGGGAAGGTCCAGGCGTACTGCTTGACTAGGTTCAGCGAGCTACGCAGGTACTCGATCAGCGGCTGGCGTACGGTCTCGCGCACCTTCGCATCATCGGGGCCGACGAAGCTGTGCAGCATCAGCGACACATACCCTTCGCCCGGGTGTCCAGCCTCGCGCCAGTCCTGGCGGTAAGCGGCGAGCTTGTCCTTCAGCTCGGCGACGGTCTGGCCGAGCAGGTGGGTGAGCACACGCGCGCCGATGCGGCCGGCGGCCTTGAAGGTTTCGGGGTTGCCGGCGGAGGTGACCCAGTACGGCAACTCCGGCTGGACCGGCCGCGGCAGCACACGCAAAGACACCGGCTTGCCGAGCGGGCCGTCAAACTCGATGGTCTCGCCCCGCCAGAGGCGCCGCACCACGTCGATGTCGCGCAGCATCACATTCTTCGCGTCTGCGAAGTTCTGTGGGCGCAGCGCAAAGTCGTTCGGGTGCCAGCCCGACGCGAACGAGATTCCAACGCGCCCGTTCGACAGGTTGTCGACCACCGACCATTCCTCGGCCACGCGCAGCGGGTGGTGCAGCGGCAGCACCACGCTGCCGGCGCGGATCTGCACGCGCTCGGTGATCGTGGCGATGGCGGCACCCGTGACGGCCGGGTTCGGATACAGGCCGCCAAAGGCGTTGAAGTGGCGCTCGGGCGTCCAGACGGCGGCAAAGCCGTGCTGGTCGCCGAACTTGCTGCCCTCGATCAGCAGGCGGTACTTGTCGCGCGTGCTCTCCGACTCGTCGCTCGAAAAGTAGAACAGGCTGAAGTCGAGCGGGCGTGCGGCGGCGGGACCGCGCGTCGGGCCGGTGTGGCCACGGTCGGCGTCGGCGGCTATGACGACGTGGTAACCGCGCGCCAGCGTCCAGCACAGTTCAAGCACCGAGATGTCGAAGCTCAGGCTCGTGACGGCGAGCCAAGTGCCGACTGCATCGCCGCCGAGGTGGGCATCCATGCCGGCGAAGAAGTTGACGACGTTGCGGTGCTCGACCATCACGCCCTTGGGCTTGCCGGTCGAGCCCGAGGTGTAGATCACGTAGGCGAGGTGCTGCGGCTCGGCGCCGCCGTCGAACGCGTCGGCGGATAGCGTGGCGATGGTGGACCAGTCGGAGTCTACGCAGACCACGTTCGCGCGGTGCCCCGGCAGGTCGTCGCGCAGGCGCTGCTGCGTCAGCAACACCGGCACCTTGCTGTCTTCGAGCATGTAAGCGATCCGGTCGGCCGGGTAGGCCGGGTCGAGCGGCACGTAGGCGCCACCGGCCTTGTGCACCGCCACCAGGGCCACCATCATCTCGACCGACCGCTCCATGCTCAGGCCAACCAGAACGTCAGGCCCGACGCCGAGTGCGGCGAGGTGGCGCGCGAGCTGGTTGGAGCGCTGGTCTAGTTCACGGTAGCTGAGCGTCTGCTCCTCGCAGGTGACTGCCGGTGCATCGGGAGATCGCGCCGTCTGCTCGGCAATCAGGCGATGCACACAGGCATCGGCACGCCAAGGGGCAGCGGTCGCGTTCCACTGCTCCAGCACCTGATCGCGTTGCACGTCGTCGAGCAGCGGCAGTTGCCCAAGCGGACGTCCCGGCGCAGCGAGTGCCGCGGTGAGCAGCGTGGCGAACTGTCCTTGGAACCGCAAGACAGCCTCGGTGCCGAGTCGGGTGGCGTCGAAGATCCATCGGGTGACCCTGCCATCGGTGGCGATCGTCAGTTCGCTCCCGGGCAACGCGCGGGCTTCGTCCAAGCGATCGACATCGAGCACCGCGACGGGTTGAACGCGCAGGTCGCGTTTGGTGGCCTGCGCGCGCAGTTCGGGCGCACGCGCCACCAGATCGGCGGCGTACGTGCCGCGGCGCTGCAATTCCGCGCGCTCTGCGCCGAGACCGGCGAGCAGGGCATCGAAGCCGAGCAGAAAGTTGACCTCAGCGCGCAGCGGCACTTGTGCTGCGAAAACGTCAAGCGTGCCCCGCAGCAACTGGTGTAGCGACGCATCACCATGGCCGAGCTCGAAGGTGGCCTTGTCGCAGAGTCGTGCCACGAGCGCCACGACCGCCGCAACCGCACTCGCGGCGCCAGCCCCGGCGGGCAACGGCGCGTCGAGTTGCTCCCAGCGAGCAGGAGCCGCTTGGAGGCTGCGGTTGACGCCGGGCAGTTCCACCGGCGTCTGCTTCTCGAGCCGGCGGAGCCAGAATCCTTCGTGGACGCAGACTTGGGAGTTGACGATGCCAAGCCGCTGCCGTGTCCCGGCGTCGAGTGCGTCAAACGCGTTGCCCGCGGTCAGGCCTAGGCGCTGCGCGGCCTGCGTGGGCGAGAGGTCGACACCGTCGCTATCGGCCAGCCGAGTCAAACGCAGATCACCGTCGCCAGTGGCGACGGTGATCGCTTGCGCGTCGATGCCAACAATTCTGCCGGGCGCCAGTCCGCTGGCCGTGGCAACGAGCTCAACCCCCGAGACGACAACGCTGAGTCCGGACGCAGCCGCCTTCGCGGCGCCAACGGGGTTGGCGTAGGTGCCGAAATCCAGCGCGCGCACAACCGCGGCGATCTCCGCCGCGGGCTGCAACCAGTCGATCGTGCAGGCAGCCGCAGGCCGGTCCTTGCGGCCGAAGTAACGGCGTTCGCCCGCGCCCTGTGGCTGCGGCTGCAGGGCTCCGGTGGCCAAGCCGGCGACCATGTCGCCGAAGCTGTCGATGCCGGCTTCGAAGCACTTGGTGTTCAGCGTCAGCGCAGTCTCATCGTCGGCGATGTCGAACAGGCGCTGGGCGAGCACATCCCCGCAGTCCACGCCATCGGTCATCAGGTGCCAAGTGATGCCGTGTTGGCGCGCCCCGTTAAGCATGGCCCAGACCGGCGTGTTGAGGCCGGCGTAGTGCGGGAGCGGGCCGTCATGGAAATTGATCGCGTGACGTTGTGGCAGCGCCAGCACCGCGGGCGGCAGCACCGTCAAGTTGGTGATGCTGAACAGCACGTCGAACGGCTGCAGGTCGGTGGCTGCCAGAAGCCCTTCGACATCGCGGAGCACACGCATGCCATGTTCGGCCGCAAAGCGCTTGATCTCGGGTCGCGTGGACACCACGGCCACGACCTGATGCCCTTGTTGCGCAAGGATCTGCGCGCACTGGATGAGCAGCGATTCGCTGCCGACGAGGACACAACGCCAAGGAGTCATTACTTGCAGGGTAGTTTCGACAAAGCAGGTTGGGCCGGACGCCCATGGTCTGCGCACGCTGATCGGCGTTCCGCAGGCCAGGGATCGTCGCTCATTTTTGGCTCGGAATGGGGCTCGTTCCCACCCCATACGCCTCAAACAGGGGGTGGGATATCGGCCAGATGCGACTTGTTCACGACCATGCCAGGTTCGTCCCGGCAATCGGCAAGCGACGGATGCGGTGGCCACAGGCACGGAAGATGGCATTGCACAGTGCCGGGGCCAGCGGCGGAAACGCCGGCTCACCCAGGCCGCTGCTCGGGAACGGCGTGCGCAGAAAGTGCACGTCGATACGCCGCGGGGTGTCGGCCATTTGCAACACCGGGTAGGTGTCGAAGTTCCGGGTTGTCGGGCGACCGGCGCTGAAATCGACCTCCTGCCACAGGGCCGTCGACAACGCATCGAGGATGCTGCCTTCGACCTGCGCCTGGGCCCCGCTAAGGTTGACGATGTGCTCGCCGACGTCGATGACGCAGACCACGCGGTCGACCGTCAACTTCCCCGCGGGCGAGACAGTCACCTCGACCAGGTGCGCTGCATAGCCACGGTGGCAGTGGTGGAACGCGAGCCCCTGCCCCTGACCGCGCCGCATCGTACGCCCCCATCCGCCGCGATCGGCCACTGTGTTGAGCACGACACGCATGCGGTCGACCCGATAACCCGCAGCGCGCGACAGCAGCCCGCCAGAACGCATCCGGTCGGCGGCACCCAGCAGCTTGAGGCGGAATGCCAGCGGGTCCTGCCTGGATGCGTGCGCGAGTTCGTCGATGAAACTCTGAACTACCCATGCCACGGCGTTTGCTACCGGCGCGCGCCACATGCCGGTCGGCACGCTGCTGCGCAGGTGACTCAGTTCGATGAGACAGTCATTGATCCAGCGCGCCGGAAACTCCTCGGCGTCGATGCTGCCGCCAGGGCCCGGACGTTCGCCGTCATGACTGAACCCGATCACGTGATCGTGCCAGGCGAGCACCCGCCCGCTTTCGTCCAGACCGGCGCGGAGGAAATGGAAACCGGCGGGCCGGTGATGGTCGTGCTGAAAGTCATCTTCGCGCGTCCAGGTCAGCTTCACCGGCGCGTCCACGCGCAGGGCCACGGCGGCGGCCTCGACGATCCAGTCGTGGCCAAGCCTCCGACCGAAAGCGCCGCCGCAGCGCAGCCCGTGGAGCCGCACGGCGGCCGGGTCGAGGCCGAGCGTGGCGGCGACGGCACTGCGTGCCGCTTCCGGGTTCTGGCTGGCCGTCCACAGGTCCAGTTTGCCGCCGGAATGGTGGGCAGTACAGTTCAGCGGTTCCATCGCTGCATGGGCGACGAAGGGGAAAGCGTATTGCGCCTGCACTCGCATCGCTGCACGGGCAAGTGCGGCCTCCACGTCGCCGTCACGCCGAAGAACCGTCGCGCCCGAGTGGCCGGCGCGGGCGTGGAGTGATTGCGCTGCGGCGGACCAGCCGTCGGCGTCCTGGCCCTCGGCGGGGGGCAATTTCCAACGCAACTGCAACGCGGCGCGCGCGCGCATCGCTGCCCAGGTGGAGCGGGCGATCACGGCGACGCCGTGGCGCAGCGAGTACGGACCGCCAGCCTCGTCGAGCACGAACACGTCCTGTACGCCGGGCAGCGTCTTCACCTCCGCAAGGTTGGCCTCGAGCAGCCGTCCGCCCTGCGCCGGGCATCGCTCGATCAGTGCGTGCACGAGGCCCGGCAGCGTGAAGTCGCTGCCATAGAGCGGCGCGCCGCTCACGATCGCATGCACGTCGAAGCCCGTCACCCGCGTGCCGATAAGGCGGAACGAATCGGGCGACTTGAGCGCGACTTCGTCCGGCACCGGCAGTGCTGCCGCGGCGCCGGCGAGCGCGCCGTACGACAACATCCGGTTGCTGCCGGGATGTTGCACCTGCCCGCCGCGGCTGCGGCACTGCGACGCAGGCACGTCCCAGGCTTGTGCAGCCGCTTCGACGAGCATGGCCCGTGCCGTGGCACCGAGCCGGCGGTACGCGATCAGGTGGTTGGCGATTGACAGGCTCGCACCGGTGAACTGCGAACCGTGGGCCGGGTCGAGGTCGGCGTGCTCCACACGCACGTCGCTCCAAGCGGCATCGAGTTCCTCGGCAAGAGCCATTGGCAGGGCAGTCTGCACGCCCTGGCCGAGTTCAGCCTGTCTCGATACGATCGTCACCGTGCCTTCGGGGGCGATGCGCAGCATAGAGCCCAGCCGCAGTTCGCGGGGCGCTCCGGGCTGCACCTTTATGAGACTGCAGCCGGCGCCGGCGCGGCGCCGCAAAACCCAACCCAGACCCACCCCCCCCAAACCGACACCGCCTAGGACAACCACGGCAAAGGCGCGTCGCGAAAGTCGAGGTTTGATTAGGGCCATGGGCCGGCAGTCTAGCTAGCGGGGCGTGCGCCGGCACAGATCCTGAGAAAGGGTAGGGTTACCGAACGAACCCGAGGCCATGGTGGCGGGCGCCACCATGGCCTTGTCGGCCGCCTACGTCGTGCACGCCCAAGCCTGGTGGCTTGAACTGGAACGACCCTGACATCCTCGTGCTGCAGGATGTCCGAGCACGTGCGCAAGATACTCGGCGACCGCACGGTTCACACCTACGGCCAATACGTCGTTGCCAGCCGCTACACGATGCGCGATTGCGGGCCAGGAAAGATCAGCTTCAGGGGCCGAACGCACACTTTTTTGCGCTGTGTGGTGGTGCACAGCGTCGAGATCGACGTGATCACCGTGCACTTCCTGTCCCCACGCGAGGGCCTGAACGCGACCCGCTACGAGGGGGCGGCCGGACTCGACGACTGGCAGCAGAACTTCGAAGACCGCATGACCCAGGCCAGGGCGCTGGCCGATGTCGTGGTAGCCAGCCGGCGCCCGGTGATCGTGGCCGGCGACCTGAACGCCCCGGAAGGTTCGCCGGTGGTGGGTGCGCTGCCTGACGCAGGCCTGCGCGACGCCTTCTCGAGCGCGGGAAATGGCTATGGCTACACCCGGGGCGACTCGCTGCGGCCGGGCATCAGCTTCTTGCAAATTGACCACATTCTGGTGAGTTCGGCGCTGGGAGTGCTCGACTGCTTTGTCGGCAGCAAAGACGGCTCGGAGCATCGCCCCGTCATCGCCGATCTGTTGCTGGAGCGTGAGTGATTTCACTCTCAAGAAGCGCGGGCCTTAGGGAAGGTCGGCTTTGACCGCTTCGCGATGAGCTGATGCGCGCCATTCGAATCGATGAGCGGCTTTCGGACTTCGGCTGTCGGCTTCCCGAGCATTTTCAGGTCGCGTGCGGGCTTGCTTCATGACCGGAATTTTCTCAGCCGCATCAGCTTCGACCAAGCACATTCAGCGGGGCTTTTTGCAGACCTTCCCTAGTTCTTGGGATTGACTGATTCGATTCATGGCGGAGCCATTTTCGTAAGCGAGGGATACGAAACGTTCCCTTACGTTCGTGCCCGAGGATCCTGCAATGTCTCACTAAGCCCTGAATTCCCGGGCTCATCGGGGTATTGGCCCGCCACCGATGACCGGCGACACGGTTACATGGCACGAACTACGTAACCCGGGGCCGCACCACGCTCGTTTATCTTCCCACTCACACGTTCATCGTGCTCGGCAAACAACGCCCAGGCAAACGTCTGGCAACCCGAGTTTCCCGCCGCTTGGCAACAACGCCCCGACCCGCGTCGGGCAAGCCGAGTAATCCAGCAATTGGCTGACGTCGCCGCGATTCATCTGGGTCGAGTGGCTGTATTTTCGCATCGACACCCGCGCAGTGAGTGCTGCTGGGTTTGTACAACATGAAGGCATAGAACATGAAGATTGATATCAAGCGCAGCGCTTTCGTACTCACCGAAGTTATGACCTGCATCATGATCGCTGCCTGCGGCGGCGGCACCGAGGAGAGCGCCGACACGGCTCAGGTAAACGCAGATACTCCCGACACGGAGACGCTGGGCTACTGGCGCCGCACCGACCGAGTCGCCCCTTTGATCAGCATTTCCGGCCCAGGCGCCGGCTTCTCGACATCCGATTCGACCGTCGCGGCCTACGGAAACGTCACTGACAACACGTCTGTTTATCGCGTGGTCTGGAGCAACAACCGTGGTGGCAAGGGAACCGCCGTCCTGAGCACTGGGGGTGCAACCCGAACCTGGCGCGTACCGGCGATCGCACTGCAACCCGATTCCAACGCCGTCACCGTCACGGCGTTCGACTGGGCGGGGAATTCCGCCTCATCCAGCGTATCGATTACGCAGAGTGGCGCTGCACCAGCACCAGCACCAGCACCAGCACCAGCACCAGCACCAGCACCAGCACCTGCACCTGCACCAGCACCAGCACCTGCACCTGCACCTGCACCTGCACCTGCACCTGCACCTGCACCTGCACCAGCACCAGCACCAGCACCAGCACCAGTCGCGGGCGGATCCGGTCAGGTCTATCACGTTCGCATGGACGGCGGCACCGCGCTGCAATGCAATGGCAAGTCCGATGCCGCCTACTCCAGCGCCAGCCAAGCCTGCGCCTGGAAGAGCCCCATGGTGGCGCTTCCTTCCGGCGGCACAGCCCTGATCGCAGGTGGCGATACGCTCATCATTCACGCTGGTCAGTACATGATCGGGCTTGGTGCGCCTGGCGCCGACAAGTGCAGTAGTTCGTGGCCTTGGGACTGCTCAATGCGCCCGGTACCCTCCGGCCCCGACGCAGCACGACCCACGCGTATCCTCGGTGAGGGCTACGCCAGTAGCTGCGCTGCGCCACCACAGTTGTGGGGCACACAACGCGTGGCGAATGTGCTCAACCTGACCGGCAGCAGCAACGTCGAAGTGTCTTGCCTGGAAATCACCGATCACTCCGCATGCGTGGAATCGCACTCGGGCAGTCTGCGGTGCAATCGCGACACCTATCCCTATGGCGAATGGGCCAGCGTGGGCGTCTACGCTTCAGATTCGTCCAATGTTCAACTCAAGGACCTGAACGTTCATGGCTTGGCGAACCGCGGCATCATGGCCGGGCGACTGAAGGACTGGACTGTCACCAACGTGCGCATCGCAGCCAACGGCTGGGCCGGGTGGGAAGGTGATATCGGTACTGACAGCGCCAACACCGGAACCATGCGCTTCAGCAAGCTGCTGGTCGAATGGAATGGGTGCGGAG
>JANMYQ010000042.1:0-24676 GCA_031382215.1 Methylibium sp. | reverse complement strand
CTGCTCATGTCGACCACGGTCTTGCCCTTGCTCAGGCCCGACGCGACGCCGTTCTCACCAAACAGCACAGCTTCCACATCGGGCGTGTCGGGCACCATCGTGAAGATGATGTCGGCCGCCTGCGCCACGGCCTTGGCGCTGGCGCAGACGGTGGCTCCGCCCTCGGTGATCTCGGGGCGGACCTTGCCGCGGCTGAACACAGCCACCGAGTGGCCGGCCTTCAGCAAGTGGCCCGCCATCGGCGCGCCCATGATGCCCAGGCCGATGAAGCCGAGGCGGAGGGAAGTCTTGCTCATGAATTTGTTTCCTGGCTCTCTTGGTTTACGTCAACGGGGGTCACTTCAATGCCGGCAGTTGCCTGCGCGCGGCCTCGAGCCACTTCAGGCCTGCCTCGGTTGTGGCCGCCGGCTTGTATTCACAGCCCACGCTGCCCTGGTAGCCGATGCGGTCCAGGTGCGCGAACAGAAAGCCGTAGTTGATCTCGCCGCTGCCCGGCTCGTTGCGGCCCGGGTTGTCGGCCACCTGGATGTGGGCGATGCGCGCGAGGTGTTTGCTGATCGTCGCCGCAAGTTCGCCTTCGGTGCGCTGGGCGTGGTAGATGTCGTACTGCAGGTACAGGTTGTCCGAACCGACCTCGTCGATGATGGCCAGCGCCTGCGCGCTGCGGTTCAGGTAGAAGCCCGGAATGTCGAAGGTGTTGATCGGCTCGATCAGCAACTTCAGCTTCGCCTTCTTCAATTCGGCAGCCGCGAAGCGCAGGTTGGCGACGAAGGTCTTGCGCAGTAGTTCGTCGGCCACGCCCAGCGGCGCCTTGCCGGCCAGGCAGTTGAGCTGCGGCACGCCGAGCGCGCTGCCGTATTCGATGGCCTGGCCCACGCCTTTGCGGAACTCGTCGATCCTGTCTGGCAGGCAGGCGATGCCGCGCTCGCCGGCGTCCCAGTCGCCTGCCGGCAGGTTGTGCAACACCAGTTTCAGGCGGAACGCCTCCAGCCGAGCCTTGATCTCGGCCACGGGAAACGCATACGGAAACAGGAACTCGACACTCTGAAACCCGGCACGCGCAGCGCGTTCGAACCGGTCGAGGAACGGCACCTCGTTGAAGAGCATCGTCAGGTTGGCGGCAAAACGTGGCATGGTGTGGCCCCGGTCAATCAAGCAGGCCAACGGCCGTCGGCGCATCGCTCGGGCTGATCGCCAGCTCCTCGAACTCGTTCACGGCGTCGATCTCGGTGCCCATCGAGATGTTGGTCACGCGCTCCAGCATCACCTCGATCACCACCGGCACGCTGAACTCGGCCATCCAGCGGTTCGCCTGCTCGATGGCCGGCTTGATCTCTTCTTGCTTGTAGACGCGGATTGCCTTGCATCCCAGCCCTTCGACCACTGCCACGTGGTCCACGCCGTAGCCTTGAAGTTGCGGTGCGTTGACGTTCTCGAAACCGAGCTGCACGCAGTAGTCCATGCTGAAGCCGCGCTGCGACTGGCGGATCAACCCCAAGTAGGAATTGTTGACCACCATGTGGATGTAGGGCAGCTTGAACTGGGCGCCCACGGCCAGCTCTTCGATCATGAACTGGAAGTCATAGTCGCCCGACAGCGCGACGATGGTGCGCGTCGGGTCGGCCGCGCGCACACCCAAGGCAGCCGGAATCGTCCAGCCCAGCGGGCCGGCCTGGCCGCAGTTGATCCACTGGCGCGGTCCGAACACGTGCAGGAACTGCGCGCCGGCGATCTGGCTCAGGCCGATGGTGGTGACGTAGGTCGTGTCGCGCGGGAAGTTGTTGTTCATGCACTGGTACACGCGCTGCGGCTTCATGGGCACCGCTTCGTAGTTGGTCTTGCGCAGCATCGTGCGCTTGCGCTCGCGGCATTGCGCGACCCACTCGCTGCGGTCCTTGAGCGTGCCCGCCTTCTTCATTTCGGTGGCCACTTCGACCAGCAGTTCCAGCGCCGCCTTGGCGTCGGAGACGATGCCGAAGTCGGGACTGAACACGCGCCCGATCTGGGTCGGCTCGATGTCCACGTGCACGAAAGTGCGGCCCTTGGTGTAGACCTCGGTCGAGCCGGTGTGGCGGTTGGCCCAGCGGTTGCCGATGCCGATGACGAAGTCACTCGCCAGCATCGTGGCGTTGCCGTAGCGGTGGCTGGTCTGCAGGCCGCACATGCCGGCCATCAATGGGTGGTCGTCGGGGATCGTGCCCCAGCCCATCAAGGTGGGGATCACCGGCGTGTTGGTGATCTCGGCGAACTGCTGCAGCAAGGCGCTGGCGTCAGCGTTGATCACGCCGCCGCCCGACACGATCAGCGGCCGCTCGGCCGCCTGCAGCATGGTGATGGCCTTTTCGACCTGCTTGCGCGTGGCCCGGGGCTTGTAAACCGCCAGCGGTTCGTAGGTGTCGATGTCGAACTCGATCTCGGCCATCTGCACGTCGAAGGGCAGGTCGATCAGCACCGGCCCGGGGCGGCCTGAGCGCATCAGGTGGAAGGCCTGCTGGAACGCGCGCGGCACCTGGGCCGGCTCGAGCACGGTGGTGGCCCACTTGGTGACGGGCTTGACGATGGACGTGATGTCGACCGCCTGGAAGTCTTCCTTGTGCATGCGCGCACGCGGCGCCTGGCCGGTGATGCACAGGATCGGAATGGAGTCGGCCTGCGCCGAGTACAGGCCGGTGACCATGTCGGTGCCGGCCGGGCCGGAGGTGCCGATGCACACGCCGATGTTGCCGGCCTTGGCACGCGTGTAACCCTCGGCCATGTGCGACGCACCCTCGACGTGGCGCGCCAGCACGTGGCTGATGGTCTGGCGCTCTCGCAGCGCCGAATACATCGGGTTGATCGCCGCGCCCGGCACGCCGAAGGCTTGCGAGACGCCCTCTTTCTCCATCACCAGCACCGCAGCCATCACTGCCTTCATGCGCGCCATGTTCATCTCCTCAGGTTGGTTTGAACTGCCTGGATGGTCGGCCCTGGGAGCCACAGTGAGAAGACCGGTGCGAAGATATCAACTATTCCACAGCGGAATACCAGAACGCAGATCACAAAGCAGAGGCGCGCCGACATGGACCGGATTCTCGGAATGCAGCTCTACATGCGCGTCGTCGAAACCGGCAGTTTCAGCAAGGCCGCGGTCGACATGGCGACGACGCAGCCGACCGCCACCAAGCACGTGGCCGAGCTCGAACGCAAGCTCGGCGTGCGGCTGCTCAACCGCAACACCCGCGGCGTGAGCCCGACCGAAGTGGGCGCGTTGTACTACGACAAGTGCAAGGCCATCCTGCGCGAACTGGAAGAGGCCGACAACCTGGCCGCGCTGCTGCAGTCGCGCGTGGGCGGCACCTTGCGCATCAGCACCTCGGTGGCCTTCGGCCGGCGCGTGATCACGCCGCTGGTGCTGCGCTTCATGCGCGAACACCCCGACCTGCTGATCGACCTGAGCTTCGATGACCGTTACGTGAACCTGGTCGAACAAGGCATCGACATTGCGCTGCGCATGGGCCGTCTGGCCGACTCCAGCCTGGGTGCGCGCTACCTGGGCAACAACCCCTGGCTGGTGGCCGCGTCGCCCGACTACCTGCAGCGCGCCGGAACGCCCCGGGTGCCCACCGATCTGAGCCGCCACGCCTGCCTGGTCTACAGCAGCGTGCAGGGCGACGATCGCTGGCAATTCAGCGGCCCGGCGGGCGAGGAGTACTCGGTGCCGGTGACTGGCCCGCTGCGCTCGAACAACCTGTCGGCCGTGCTGGCCGCCTGCCGCGCCGGCATGGGCGTGGCGGTGCTGCCGTGGTACGTGGCGAACAAGTCGGTGGCCGACGGCGCGGTGCTGCCGGTGCTGGCTGACCACGGCGTGCCGTCACAGGAGCTGCACGCCGTGTACCCGTCGCCGCGGCGCGTGCCGGGCAAGGTCAGCACCTTCATCGAGTTCCTGAAGGCGCAGCTGGAGGGCGACTGGTGGAAGCGCGCGCCGTGAGGCGTGCCCTGTGAGGCCGGCTACAGGCGGCGGCTAGACTGGCGCATGAACACGCAGCGCGCATTCACGATGATTGAGCTGATGGTCGTGGTCGCGGTCATCGCCATCCTGGCGACCCTGGCGGTGCCGAGCCTGCAGGACCGCATCGTGCGCGACCAGATCGTCGACGCGGCGAAGCTGGCCGACATCGCCAAGGCGCCGATCGCCGCGCGCTGGGCGACCACCGCCACCCTGCCGGCCGACAACGCCGCCACCGGCCTGCCGGTGGCCGACAAGATCGTGGCCAACCACGTCAGCGCGCTGCAGGTCGAAGACGGTGCGATCCACCTGCGCTTCGGCAACCGCGCCAACGCCGCCATCCGGGGCAAGACCTTGAGCTTGCGGCCTGGCGTGGTCGAAGATGCGCCGGTCGTGCCGGTGGCCTGGGTCTGCGCCGGCGCGCCCGCACCGCAGAAGATGACCTTGCGCGGCACCGACCGCAGCGATGTGCCGGCGCGCTTTTTACCGTTGAACTGCCGCTGAACTGCCGTTGACTTGCCGCTGAACTGCCACTGAATCCCGGGCCCGGCTGAACCGGCCCGCGCGGCTCAGCCCGGCGTCGGCACCGAGCGCCCAGGCCGCAACGGTGCCAGCGACGCCCGCAGCTTCTCGTTGGGGTCGACGGCCGAGGGCGGCGCGTTGCCCAGCGCCTCTTCCACGCTGCCGATGTGCGCCGCCATCAGCCGCTCGGCGCAGGCCGTGTCGCCGGCCTCGAGCGCGGTGACGATCTGCGCGTGCTCGTCACACGACTGGCTGGCGTCGTGGGTGGACTGGCGCAGCGACGCGACCAGCGTGGTGCGCGCCGTCAGGTCGCGCATCACGTCGGTCAGCAGCCGGTTGCCCAGGCAGTCGGCCAGGCACACATGGAAGTCGGCGAGCAAAAAGGTGCGCGTGGCCACGTCGGCGTGGGCGATCGCCTCACGCTCCTCGGCCACGTGCTGGCGCAGCCGCTTGATCACCGATTGCAGCGGTTTGCCGGCCTCGCGCAGCATGCCGGTCTCGATGACGCGGCGCGCCGCGAACGCATCGCGCGCCTGCTCGAACGAGGGTTCGACCACGTACCAGCCCTTGCGCGTGCGCACCTCGACGAAACCGCGCGCCTGCAACTGCATCAGCGCCTCGCGCACCAAGGTGCGGCTGACGCCGTACAGGTCGGCGAGCGGCTGCTCGCCGAGCCGCTCGCCGGGGCTGAGCTTCTGCGCGAGGATCGACTCGACGACCTGCTGGGCAATCTCGGTTTGGCTGGCCATGGCCCCGACTCTAGTTCACACGAGTTGCGGTTCAGGCCCGTGCAGGGCTCGCCAGCGGGGCAGACACCGGAACCAGCGTTACATCAGCGTCGTCTTCGGTCGGCGGCACATAGCGGCCGTCGAGCACCGCGTGGGCGCGCTCGCGGTCGATGTCGCCTTCCCAGGCCGCCACCGCGACGGTCGCGACGCAGTTGCCGATCAGGTTGCCCAAGGCCCGGGCGATGCCCATGAACCAGTCGACCGACAGCACCAGCACCAGCCCGATCGCCGGGATCGCCGGAATCGCCTGCAAGGTGGCGGCCAGCACCACGATCGCCGAACCCGGCACGCCGTGTGCGCCCTTGGAGGTGACCAGCGAGATCGCCAGGATCGTCAGCAGATCGGTCATCGTGATCGGCGTGTTGGTGGCCTGGGCGATGAACACCGCCGCCAGCGTGATGTAGATCGAGAACGCGTCGAGGTTGAACGAGTAGCCGGTGGGAATGACGAGGCCGACGGTCGAGTCGCGGATGCCCATGCGCTTGAGCTTGGACATGATCTGCGGCAGCACGCTGTCGCTCGACGTGGTGGCGAACACCACCATCAGCTCCTCGCGCAAGTAGCGCAGCAGCTTGAAGATCGAAAAGCCCGAGAACCGCATGATCGCGCCCAGCACCACCACGACGAAGATGATCACCGCCACGTAGAACAACAACACCAGCGAGCCGAGTTGCTTGAGCGAGCCGATGCCGTACTTGCTGACCGTGAACGCGATCGCACCCAGCACGCCCAACGGCGCGAGCTTGATGATGATGCCCATGATCTTGAACAGCACGTGGCTTAAGGTGTCGATGAAGTTCGCCACCGGCGCGCCACGCTCGCCCAGCATCGCCAGCGCGCAGCCGAACAGCACCGCGAACAGCAGCACCTGCAGCACGTCGCCGGTAGCGAAGGCAGCGACCACCGTGGTCGGGATCAGCTTCATCAGAAACTCCACCGTGCCGCCGCCGGTGAGCTTGCTGGCGTTGTCCACATAAGCGCTCATCGCCTTCGCGTCGAGCGCCTTCGGGTCCACGTTCATGCCCACGCCGGGCTCGAACAAGAACGCCAGCGCCAGCCCCAGGCCGAGCGCGATGGGCGTCTCCACCTCGAAGTAGATCAGCGCCTTGATGCCGACCCGCCCCACGCGCTTCAGGTCGCCCGCGCCGGCAATGCCGTGCACCACCACGCAGAACACCAGCACCGGGATGATCATCTTGATCAACTTGATGAACCCGTCGCCCAGCGGTTTGAGCTTGACGCCGAACTCCGGCCAGGCAAAGCCGACGATCACGCCGACGACCAGCGCCAGCACGACCTGGCCGAACAGCGAACGAAGAAACTTGGGCATGGGGGGTCTCCTGGTTGAACAAGCTTCAGATTTGGGCACAAGCTTGTATGCAAACAATGTAGGCAAAATGAAGCCCGCTGTGATGCGGGCATTCCCTGTGGATTGGCTACTGGAAAGTCATGACTGATTGGAGCCTATCGTGCCATTGGTGACATTGCGTCGACGGCATCTGCGTGCTGCGCTACGACAACGAAGCCGGCAAAGGCGACCACCGCCACTTCGGCGGCGCTAAACATGCGTATGGCTTCACGACGCCCGACCAGTTGATCGCCGATTTCCAGTCCGACATTGCGAGGTGGAACCGTGAAAACAGTGACGCTTGAAGTTCGCTCACCCGACGATGCAATGGCCGGGTTCGCCACCGCCTGGCGGTCCGGCAAGGCCGAACCGAACGCACGAATCGCGTTTGCGACGCCGGAACTGCTCTGGCAGGTGCTGACCGCCAAGCGATGGGAGCTGCTGAAGGTCCTCTGCGGCGTCGGCCCCGTCTCGATCCGCGAAGCCGCTCGCCGCGTGGGGCGCGACGTGAAGGCCGTTCACGGCGACGTGACGGCGCTGCTCAACGCGGGGGTGCTGGATCGCGCCGAGGGTGGCGGCATCGTCTTCCCGTTCGAGGCCGTGAAGGTCGAGTTCATGTTGCAGGCGGCGTGAACATGTCGAGTCGCAGCCGGATCACTGCCCTGTCGGGCACAGATGCTGTGTGCACTCCAAGTACCTCATGTATGACTCAATGAACTCCGCTGAAAGGCTTCTTGCCTCGGTCAACTCTTGCACGGACGCGCTGCGCAAAGGCTCTGTCGCCCTGCCGCGGTGCCGTCCTTGGCGCAAAGGAAGCTCGTTGCAAAGCCTGCCAAGACGGGACCACTTGACCTTCGGGAGCCCGAGTCGGCGCAATGCCTCACCCTGAGAGCCAAACTTGCTGGTAAGGGTGTCGAGTACCTCGTACAGATGAATCAGCTCGTCGTCCGCGTCTGCGATGGCCGATCGGTAGCTTCGCAGCATCCGGGCCAACGAATCATTGTGGGGGCCGAAGTTCGCCGCAGAGCGGCTCAAGCGGTGCTTGCGTTCAATCCGATCTTCGCGAGTGTCGACGACTGTGCCGTCGCTCCGCGTGAGGCGAAAGTCGGCTCGCCCACCACGAATCCTGTAAGCGCCAGGCTCGCATTCAAGAATGTATGCCCTCGAACCGTCGTCGTGCAGAGTGCTGACGCTGGGACGACCCAGTTCACATTGAACATGCTCCGCAATCTGTGCACCCACGACCATCGATTCCACGAAAGACTCAGCAGCCTTGCGCAACGCGGACTTCGCTCCATCGGCATCAAGCGGCATTGTGGCCAACACAACTCCTTCGTCTACCGTGATCCTGCAAGCTCCGAATTCACAAGAGAGTCCTCCCTCGAACAAGGTCGCGGGGGTGAACTCCCAGCGAAGTTCCAGAGCGCTTGGCATGCTTTTCGATGACTCAGGAACAACGCATCGGCCTCAGGCCAGACAGCGAAGCTTGCAACGCGAACGGCCAACGCCACCACCACAGCCGCAGGCGGCAGGTGGGCGCAGCGCCTCTTCGGCGCTGAGGAGCGGAGAGCTCGTGGCCCGCGCGCGCAGCGCGCTTCGTGAACTGATTTGTCGCCGACTGTTTGAACGCAGCGGAACGAAGTGAGCGGAGTGAGTTTCGGCGACGGGCCATGAGACCGAGCACCGGGAGGCAGTCGGCTGTACCCGGCCGACCGCCGAAGTGAAGCGGAGCACGCCTGCCGCCTGCGGCTTTGCCCGCGCCAGCTGGTCCCGGCAGCCGTTCAAGGCAACCCGACGCTGGGATCACCGCAATCACAACCCACTACCCCGCAAACGGCGACGCCCCGAACTCCCCCTTCAACGCCGCCCACACCCGCGGCGCCGTCAGCGGCATCTGCACCCGCTCGGCCTCACGCCCCAACCCGGCGTGGTCGAGCGCGTCGATCACCGCGTTGACGACCGCCGGCGTGGCGCCGATGGTGCCCAGTTCGCCCACGCCCTTCACGCCCAGCGGGTTCGTAGTGCACGGAATCGACGTGTCAAACTCGGTCTTGAAGTGGCAACTCACGTCAGCACGCGGCATGGCGTAGTCCATGAAGCTGCCGCTCAGGATCTGCGCGCTCTCGCGGTCGTAAACGACCTGCTCGCACAGCGCCTGGCCGATGCCCTGCACCGCGCCACCTTCGATCTGGCCGGCCACGATGATCGGGCTGACCACCCGGCCGATGTCGTTGACGGACGAGTACGCGACGATCTCGGTGTGGCCGGTCTGCGGGTCGATCTCGACCTCGCACACATGGCAGCCGTTCGGCCAGGTCGGCCCGCCGGCGGTGGTGCTGGCTTCGACGACGAACTGCTTCGTCGGCTGCTTGGCCGCCAGGTCGAACAGGCCGATGCCCACGTCGGTGCCGACCACCTTGAAGCGGCCATGGTGGTACTCGATGTCGCTCGCCGCAGCCTCGAGCGCGTTGCCCGCGAGCGTCTTGCCATGCTCCACCGTGCGCTCGGACGCCACCTGCACCGCCGACCCGCCGGTGAACAGCGAGCGCGAACCGGCGCTGCCGAAGCCCTGCGCCTTGTCGGTGTCGCCCTGCACGATGCGGATCTGCTCGATCGGCACGCCGAACACGTCGACCGCGAGTTGCGCGTAGCTGGTGGCAATGCCTTGCCCCATCGCCTGCGTGGCCGAGACGATCTCGATGATGCCGTCGGCGCGGATGTTGACCGAGACCTTCTCTTCGAACGCCATACCGCTGGTCCACTCCAGAAAGGTGGCAATGCCGCGGCCGCGCAGCTTGCCGGCCTTCTTTGAGGCCTCACGGCGTGCGGCGTAGCCGTTCCAGTCAGCGAGCATCAGCCCGCGGTTCAGGATCTGCTCGAACTTGCCACTGTCGTAGACCTGCCCCATCGCATTCGTGTAGGGCATCTGCTCGGGCCGGATCATGTTGCGGCGGCGCAGTTCGGCCGGATCGAGCTTCATCTTGCGCGCGGCGGCGTCGAACAGCCGTTCGGTGATGTAGATCGCTTCGGGCCGGCCCGCGCCCCGGTAGGCACCGGTCGGCGTGGTGTTGGTCATCACGCCGCTGAAGTACAGGTCGATGGTGGTGATGTCGTAGATGCTGGTCGAGACCCATGGCCCGATCAGCACCTGGATCACCACGCCGACCATCGTGCCGTAAGCGCCGATGTTGGCGAACGAGCGCACGCGCAGCGCCAGCACCTTGCCGTTGGCGTCGAGCGCCATCTCGGCACGGCTGATCACGTCGCGGCCTGCCGTGGCGGCAACGAAGTCTTCGCTGCGGTCGGCCTGCCACTTGACTGGCTTCTTCAGCGTGTGCGCGGCGTAGGCGACCACGATGTCTTCGGGGTAGAGGCCGGTCTTCTGGCCGAAGCCGCCACCCACGTCGCCCACCGTCACGCGCACCTGCTCTTTGGCCAGGCCGGGGATCGCGTCGCACAGGCCGTTCAGTACGCCGGTGGGCATCTGGCTGCTCAGGCGCACCTGCAGCCGGCCACCGGCATCTGTCTCGGCGCGCACGCTGCGCGGCTCCATCGGGTTGGGCGCCAGGCGCTGGTTGACGATCTCGAGCGACACGGTGTGCGCCGCCTTGGCAAACGCCTGCTCGGTGGCCGCCGCATCGCCATGGCGCATTTCGGCGGCGATGTTGTCCGGCGCCTCCGGGCACAGCACCGGCGCACCGGGTTGGGTGGCCTGGATCGGGTCGGCCACGGCCGGCAGTTCGTCGTAGTCCACCGCCACGGCCTCGGCAGCGTCACGCGCCTGCAGCAGGCTGGAGGCCACCACCGCCACGACCGCCTCGCCGACGAAGCGCACCACCTCGTGCGCCAAAGCGCGTTGCGGTGCCGATGCCGCTGGCCGGCCGCCTGGCCCCGGGAAGCCGGCCACCGGCGGGATCGGCTTGACGCCCGCCTTTGCCAGCTCGGCTCCGGTCAACACCGCCAACACACCCGGCATCGCGCGCGCGGCCGACGTATCGATAGCCACGATGCGCGCATGCGCAAACGGCGAACGCAGGAAGGCGACGTAGGTCTGGCCCGGCACCACCAGGTCGTCGGTGAACTGCCCCTGGCCGGCCAGCAGCGCGGGGTCTTCGACCCGCAACACGTTCTTGCCGCTGCCGAAGCGGCCGGGATCTTGAAGAACTGCACTCATTGAATCGCTCCATGAAATGTCGTCATCACATTGTTCTCGCACCTTGCGGGAACGCGCCTCACGCCGTCGGCAGCTTGTGCTCCTTGAACTGGTCGCGCAGCCGGTTCTTCAGCATCTTGCCAGTGGCACCGAGCGGGATGGCGTCGACGAAGACCACGTCGTCGGGGGTCCACCACTTGGCGATCTTGCCTTCGAAGAACGCGAGCAGTTCGTCGCGCGTCATCTCCATGCCGGGCTTCTTCACCACCACCAGCAGCGGGCGCTCGTCCCACTTGGGGTGGAAAGCGGCGATGCAGGCCGCCATCGCCACCTTGGGGTGCGCCATCGCGATGTTCTCGATGTCGATCGAGCCGATCCATTCGCCGCCGGACTTGATGACGTCCTTGCTGCGGTCGGTGATCTGCATATAGCCTTCCGTGTCGATCAGCGCCACGTCGCCGGTCGGGAACCAGCCTCTCTTGTCGTTCGCGTTGGCTTTCACCAGCGGGTCGCCGCCCTCCCCCTTGAAGTAGCTGGCCAGGATCCACGGGCCGCGAACCAGCAACTCTCCGCTGGTCTTGCCGCCCCAGGGCAGCTCCTGGCCCTCTTCGCCGACAATTTTCATGTCTACGCCGTAGATCGCGCGGCCCTGCTTGGCCATCACCGCGTAACGCTGCTCCTGCGTCTGCTCACGCTGCCCGCCCTTGAAGCTGGCCACGGTGCCCAGCGGGCTCATCTCGGTCATGCCCCAGGCGTGCAGCACGTGCACGTTGTAAGCCTCGTTGAACAGCTTGATCATGGCGGGAGGGCAGGCCGAACCGCCGATCACGCTGCGCCGCATGGTGCTGAACTTCAGGCCGTTCGCCTCGACGTAGCCGAGCAAGCCCTGCCACACGGTCGGCACGCCGGCCGACAAGGTGACCTTCTCTGCCTCGAACAGTTCGTAGAGCGACTTGCCGTCCAGCCCCGGCCCAGGGAACACCAGCTTGGCGCCGACCATGCACGCGATGTACGGCAGCCCCCAGGCGTTGACGTGGAACATCGGCACCACCGGCAACACGGTGTCGGCGGCCGAGCAGTTCAGCGCGTCGGGTGTGGCGGCGGCCAGCGTGTGCAGCACGGTCGAACGGTGGCTGTACAGCGCGCCCTTGGGGTTGCCGGTGGTGCCCGAGGTGTAGCACAGCGACGAGGCACTGTTCTCGTCGAACTCGGGCCAGTCGAAGCGGTCGTTCTGCGCCGCGCACAGGTCTTCGTAGCAGAGCAGGTTCGGCACCTTGCTGCTGGCGGGCATGTGGGCGCGGTCGGTCATGGCCACGAACTTCTTGATGGTTTTCACCCGCGACGCCACCGCTTCGATGATCGGCAGGAAGGTCAGGTCGAAGAACAGCACCTGGTCTTCGGCGTGGTCGGCGATGTAGACCACCTGGTCGGGGTGCAGGCGCGGGTTCAGCGTGTGCAGCACCGCGCCCGAGCCCGACACGGCGTAATACAGCTCCATGTGCCGGTAACCGTTCCACGCCAGGGTGGCCACGCGTTCGCCGGGCTTGACGCCCAGCGCCGCCAGTGCATTGGCCATCTGGCGCGAGCGCGCGGCAAGTTCGCGGTAGGTGCAGCGGTGGATATCGCCTTCGACGCGGCGCGACACCACTTCCTGGTCGCCGTGGTGGCGCTCTGCGTGCACGATCAGCGACGAAATCAGCAGCGGCTGCTGCATCATCAAACCGTTCATCTTGTCTCCTTGGGGGCCAATGCTGGGCCGATTGTGCCGCCCTGCCCGCCGGTGACAACGTGGCTTATACCGAGCCTGTCCTCGGCCAGCACCGCAAGCCCGGGATTGCCGATCTTGTGCACACCTTGCCCACAAGATCGTGGCCGGTTTTCAACAGTCTGCGCACAGGTCGCCCACAGGCTGCCGCAGGTGGCGGCGTTCGGGTCAGGGTGTGGTGTGGCGCGCCGCAGCCGCCAGTTCGGCCGCCAGCCGGTTGTGGCGCTCGATCAGGCGCGGCAGTTCCAGCGTGGTCAGTTCACCGTCGCGCACCACCACCCGACCGTTCACCACGTTCAGCGCCACGCGCGGCACGTGGCAGAACAGCAGCGCGGCGAGCGGGTCGTGGTGTGCGCCGGTCAGGCCGATTTCATTGAGCGGGATGCCGACGATGTCGGCCGCCATGCCGGGCGCGAGCGCGCCGATGTCGTCGCGGTTCAGCACCTGGGCGCCGCCGAGTGTGGCGATCTCCAGCGTCTCGCGCGCCGTCAGTGCCGACGGGCCTTTCTCGGGACCGTGGGCCACGCGCTGCAGCAGCATCGCCAGGCGCGCCTCACCGAGCATGTGGCCGCTGTCGTTCGACGCCGCGCCATCGACTGCGATGGACACCGGCACGCCCGCATCGCGCATCGCACGGATCGGCGCGATGCCCGAAGCCAGCCGCATGTTCGAGCCGGGGCAGTGCGACACACCGGTGCCGGTGCGTGCGAACAACCGGATGCCCGCTTCGTCGAGCTTCACGCAGTGCGCGTGCCACACGTCGGGGCCGACCCAGCCGAGCTGTTCGGCATATTCGGCCGGCGTGCAGTTGAACTTCTCGCGCGTGTAGGCGATGTCGTTGTCGTTCTCGGCCAGGTGGGTGTGCAGCGACACCTTGTACTCGCGGGCAAGCAGTGCCGCGTCGCGCATCAGCTCGCGGCTGACCGAAAACGGCGAGCATGGCGCGACGACGATGCGCTGCATCGCAAAGCGCTTCGGGTCGTGCCAGCGTTCGATCAGGCGCTGCGTGTCCTTCAGGATCGCCGGCTCGCTTTCCACCACGATGTCCGGCGGCAAGCCGCCCTGGCTCTGGCCGACGCTCATCGAGCCGCGCGCCGCATGAAAGCGCATGCCGATCTGCGCCGCTGCCTCGATGCTGTGCTCCAAGGTCACGCCGTTCGGGTAGATGTAGAGGTGGTCGCTGCTCGTGGTGCAGCCTGACAGCAGCAACTCGGCCATCGCCGTCTGAGTGGAAACCTGCACCATCTCGGGCGTCAGATTCGCCCAGATCGGGTACAGCGTCTGCAGCCAGGTGAACAGCTCGCAGTCCTGCGCCGGGCGGATCACGCGCGTCAGCGTCTGGTACATGTGGTGGTGCGTGTTCACCAGGCCGGGGATCACCACCTGGTCGCGCGCGTCGATCACCTCGTCGGCGGTCTGCGGCAGTTCGGCGCTCGTGCCGACGGCCTCGATCACGCCGTCGCGCGCAAACAGACCGCCGCCCTCGATCTCGCGCCGCTGCGCGTCCATCGTGACGAGCAGGCGAGCGTTGCGAATCAGCAGCGTGGGCATGTCAGACGATAACGTCGTGGCGGGGCCGGTCGTGCGACATCAATGCGCCTCGGCGGTCTTGGCTGCGGCAATGGCGCCGGCCTCGTCGGCCTTGCCGCCATTGAAGTAGAAGTTCAGCAGCACGGCCGAGATGGCCGTCAGCAGGATGCCGCTCTCCAGCAGCGGGTGCAGGCCGTGCGCCATCTGCTGCGTCCAGCGCGGCGCCACCAGCGGGATCATGCCGGCGCCGATCGAGATCGCGACGATGTACAGGTTGTTGCGGCCGGTCTTGAAATCCACGTTGGCCAGGATGCGGATGCCGGTGGCCGCCACCATGCCGAACATCACCAGCCCCGCGCCGCCGAGCACGAAGGTCGGCACCGACTCGACCAGCGCCGCCATCTTGGGCAGCAGCCCCAGCACGATCATGATCCCGCCGGCCGCCACGCAGACCCAGCGGCTCTTCACGCCGGTCACGCCCACCAGACCGACGTTCTGCGAGAAGCTGGTGTAGGGGAAGGTGTTGAACACGCCGCCGATCACGGTGCCCAGGCCGTCGGTGCGTAGCCCGGCCGTCAGTTCGGCCTGGGTGAGCTTCTTGTCGGTGATGTCGGACAGCGCCAGGAACATGCCGAGCGATTCGATCATCACGACGATCATCACCAGGGTCATCGTCAGCACCATCACCGGGTCGAAGGTCGGCGTGCCGAACGCGAACGGCGTGACAACGTCGAACCAGTGCGCATTGGCCACCTTGTCGAAGTGCATCTTGCCCATCGCCACCGCCACCACGCAGCCGGCCACGATGCCCAGCAGCACCGCGATGTTGGCGACGAAGCCGCGCCCGTAGCGCACCAGCAGCAGGATCGCCACCAGCACGAACGCAGCGACGGCCATGTTGTCGAGCGCGCCGTAGTTCGGGTTGTCGAGCATCGGGATCGGGCCGGGCAGCTTCAGCGCCGCCGGCGCCGCCCCCGACGCTGCCGCAGCAGCCGCCGTTGCCTTGGCACCATCGACCATCGCCACCAGCTTGGGCACGTCGACGCTCTGCGCCAGCGGCGCCGGCCCGCCCATCGCCCAGCCGATGCCCACACGCATCAGGCTGATCCCGATGATGGTGATGATCGTGCCGGTGACCACTGGCGGGAAGAAGCGCAGCAGCCGCCCCATCAGCGGCGCGATCAGGATAGAGAGCACCCCCGCGCCGATGATCGCGCCGAAGATCGCGCGCGCGCCGTCGGGCCCGCTCTGCGCGTTGGCCATCGCCACCATCGGGCCGACGGCGGCGAAGGTCACGCCCATCATCACCGGCAGGCGGATGCCGAAGTGGCGCCCGAAACCGAGCGACTGGATCAACGTGACAAGCCCGCAGCAGAACAGGTCGGCCGAGATCAGCAGCGCCACCTGTTCGGGGCTGAGCTTGAGCGCGCGGCCGACGATCAGCGGCACCGCCACGGCGCCCGCATACATCACCAGCACGTGCTGCAGGCCCAGCGCGGTCAGGCGCGGGGCGGGGAGTCTTTCATCGACGGGGTGGACGGCAGTGATGGTCATTCGTTTCTCCTTATGGGCGAGTTCGGGTGCAGGCGCTGTGGAGCCGGCCGGTCAGCGCGTCGGCGCACCGGCCTCGAACCAGCGGCCGATCAGCGCGCGTTCGGCGTCGGTGATCTGGGTCGCGTTGTTCATCGGCATCAGCTTGAGCACCACCGTCTGCTGGAACATCGCCTGCGCGTTCTTGGCGATCAGCTCCGGCGTGTGCAGCTGGATGTTCTTGCTGATTACCTGCTCGTTGTGGCACAGCACGCAGCGCTCGGCCACGACCTTCTGCACATCGGCAAAGTTCACCGGTGCGGCCTTGGCCACGGCGGGCTGCGGCGCCGGCATCATGGCGGCGACCACACCACCAAGCATCAGCGTGCCGATGACTGCATAACGCCACGGCACCGGCTTGCCGGTGGCCAGCGCCTTGTGGCGCGCGACGAACGAGGTGCGGATCAGCGCGCCAGCCAGCATCAGCAACACCAGCACGACCCAGTTGTATTTGCCGGTGTACAGAAAGCCGTAGTGATTGCTCAGCATCGTGAAGATGACCGGCAAGGTGAAGTAGGTGTTGTGCACGCTGCGCTGCTTGCCGCGCTGGCCGTGGATCGGGTCGACCGGCTGGCCGGCACGCAGCGACGCCACCACCTTGCGCTGCCCGGGAATGATCCAGAAGAACACGTTGCCGCTCATCGTCGTGGCCATCATTGCGCCCACCAGCAGGAAGGCGGCGCGGCCAGCGAAGAAGTGGCACGACAGCCACGACGCGAACACGATGAAGACGAAGATCAGCGCGCCCACCACCAGATCGCCGTTCTTGCCCTGGCCGAAGATGCGGCAGATCGCGTCGTAGATGACCCAGAAGGCGACGAAGAAACCGAGCGCGGTGGCGATGGCCGCGGCCGGCGACCAGTCGAACACGTTTTTGTCGATCAGGAAGGTGCTGGCATTGAAAAGGTACAGCACCGCGAACAGCGCAAAGCCGGTGAGCCAGGTCGAGTAGCTCTCCCACATCGACCAATGCAGGTGCTCGGGCAGCTTGGCCGGTGAGACCGGGTACTTCTGCTGGTGGTAGAAGCCGCCGCCGTGCACGGCCCAGAGTTCACCGCCGATGCCCTTGGCCTTGTCGTCGGGGTTCTCGGGTGGCGTGAGGCTGTTGTCGAGCCCGACGAAGTAGAAAGAAGCGCCGATCCAGGCAATGCCGGTGATCACGTGGGCCCAGCGCAGCAGCAGGTTGAGCCAGTCGAGCAGGTAAACGTCCATGACGATGAAGTCTCTCGCGTGTGGGGCTCACCACCGGGGCGCTGTGAGCATGTGAATGTCGCGACACGAACCGGCGCCTGCCTCGGCAACCGCCTCTCGACCCACTGCGACGAATCCTTCAGTCACTCATTGTTTCTGCAGGTCGGCGGCCTTGATCGCGGGCGCCCAATCGTTGACCTGCTTGGCCACCAGTTCACCGAACTCGGCCGAGCTCATCTTCACCGTGGTGATGCCGAGTTCTTCGAAGCGCTTGACGATGGCCGGGTCGGCCACGATGTCGGCGAGCGCCTTGGCGAGTTTGTCGGTCACCTCCTTGGGCAGGCCGGCCGGGCCGGAGACACCGAAGTAGTTCTCGGCCACGAGCTGCGGGTAGCCCATCTCGGTCACCGTCGGCACGTCGGGCGCAAGCGGCGAGCGCGCGCGCGAGGTGACTGCCAGCCCCTTGATCTGGCCGCTCTTGAGCAGCGGCACGAAGGCGGTGATCACGTCGATGCCGACCGGGATCACGCCGGCGATCAGGTCCGTCGTCATCGGCGCGCCACCGCGGTAGGGCACATGCGTCATGTTGATCTTCATCTGCGCCTTGGCCATTTCGCCGACGATGTGGCCGATCGACCCGGGCCCGCCGCTGGCGAAGTTGTAGCCGGGTGCGGCGGCCGCCTTGGGAAGGTCCTTCAGCGAGGCCGGGCCGGTCTTGGGGTTGGCCATGATCAGCACCGGCGCGATGCCCAGCATGGCGATATGCGTGAAACCCTTGGCCGGGTCGTAAGGCTGCTTGGGCACCGTGAACGGGCCGATCGACAGCGGCGTGGAGTTCGACAACATCAGTGTGTAACCGTCGGGTGCCGAACGCACCACCTCTTGCCCGCCCAGCGTGCCGCCGGCACCCGGCTTGTTGTCGACGATCACCGCCTGGCCCAGTGCCTTGGCCAATGGCTCGGAGATGGCACGCGCGACGATGTCGCTCGCGCCACCTGCCGCGAAGGTCACGACAATGCGTACCGGCTTGTCGGGGTAAGCGGCCTGCGCGGCGCTGGCCAGTGTGGCCAGTGCGAAAGCAGCGACGGCGGCTGCGAGTTTGAAACGGCGGTGGGTCATGGGAACTCCTCGGAGAAGCGGGGTGGCGAAGCTCGGCGGATCAATCTTCATTGGCAAGTCTTGATGTGCAAGGTTCAGGCCAAGCTTAGCTGCCGCGGTAGGTGCTGTAGCTCCACGGGCTCACCAGCAGCGGCACGTGGTAATGCGCGTTCGGGTCGGCAATGCCGAAGTCCAACGGCACGTCTTCCAGGAACGGCGGGTCGGGCAGCTCGGTGCCGCGGGCGCGAAAGTACGGGCCCACCGCAAACACCAGCCGATAGCGGCCACGCACCAGCGTGGCGCCTTCGAGCAGCGGGCCGTCACCGCGCCCGTCGTGGTTCAGGGTGAAGGACTTGATGACTTCGCTGCGCCCGCCGTCGGTGCGCAGCAGCGTGACCTGCATGCCTGCGGCGGGGCAGCCGTTGCCGGTGTCGAGCACATGCGTGCTGAGTTTTCCCATCGGTGGCTTCCTTGGTCTGACGAGAGAGCTTTGGCAAGAGAGCCTTGGCAAGAGAGAGCGGGCGAATAATCTGCTGAGAGCGGGTGAAAGAGCGCTTGCAGCCTGCCGCAAAGTGTATACACTGTCGCATACGATCCAATGCTCGTGAACCCTGACGAAGCAAAAGCAAGAACTGCCCCAGCCATGGCCACCAATCTCAAGGTCATCCGCCCTGTCGATGCCGGCGCACCGAAGAGTCGGCGTGCGCCGGCCCGGGCCGCAGCAAAGGCCGCGGCGCGCGCCACCCCTACCGGCACCACCGAGCGCATCGTCGCATCCATTACCGCGGCCATCGTCGAGCGCCGGCTGATGCCCGGCACCAAGCTGGCCGAGCAGCAGATCGCCGACATCTTCAGCGTCTCGCGCACATTGGTGCGCCAGGCGCTGAACCAGATGAGCCGCGACCACCTGGTGACGCTGGAGCCGGCGCGCGGCGCTTTCGTCGCGCAGCCCAGCGTCGAAGAGGCGCGCCAGGTCTTCGAGGTGCGCAACATGCTCGAGGTGGCCATGATCCGGCGCGCCGCCACCGAGCTGGCTGCAAAGCACATCACCGAACTGCGCGCCCACCTGCAGTCTGAAAGAGCCGCCGTGCAGCGCACCGACATCTCGGGCCGCACACGCTTGCTGGCCGACTTTCACGTGCTGCTGGCGCAGATGCTGGGCAACCAGGCGCTGGCCGAAATATTGCAAGACCTGGTCTCGCGCTGTTCGCTGATCGCGCTGATGTACCAGTCGGCCCATTCGGCCGAACATTCGTATGAAGAACACGTGGCCATCGTCGACGCGCTCGAAGCGCGCGACACCAAGGCCGCAGTGAAGCTGATGCAGGAGCACCTGCACCACGTCGAGCGCAACCTGCGCCTGGACCCGCGCATTCCCGATCTTCACGCCGCGCTGCGGCCCGATCTGTCCTGAGCCCCCCCCCGCGCTGAACCGCTGAAACCTTGGCGAGGCCACCCGATGATGACCAAAGACTATCCCCGCGACCTGATCGGCTACGGCCGCAACCCGCCGCATGCGAACTGGCCCGGCCGGGCGCGCATCGCGCTGCAGTTCGTGCTGAACTACGAAGAAGGCGGCGAAAACTGCGTGCTGCACGGCGATTCAGCGTCGGAGACGTTTCTGTCCGAGCTGATCGTCGCGCAGGCGTTCGAGGCGCGCCACCTCAGCATGGAGTCGATGTACGAATACGGCGGCCGCGTCGGCGCGTGGCGCATCTTGAAGGAGTTCGAGAAGCGCCAACTGCCGCTCACGGTGTTCGGCGTGTCGATGGCGCTGGAGCGCAACGCCGAGCTGACGCAGGCCTTCGTCGAACTCGGCCACGAGATCGCCTGCCACGGCTGGCGCTGGATCCACTACCAGCACATGAACGAGAAGCGCGAGCGCCAGCACCTGGCCATCGGCACCGAGATCATCCAGAAGCTCACGAACAACCAGTGGCCACTGGGCTGGTACACCGGCCGCGACAGCCCCAACACCAAGCGCCTGGTGGCCGACTACGGCGGCTACGAATACGACAGCGACTACTACGGCGACGACCTGCCGTTCTGGATGCCGGTGGAAAAGAGCGACGGCAGCACGATGCAGCGCCTGATCGTGCCCTACACGCTCGATACCAACGACATGCGCTTCTCGTCGGCCCAGGGCTTCAACACCGCCGACCATTTCCTAAGCTACCTGAAGGACGCGTTCGACGTGCTGTACGAAGAGGGCGACGAGGCTCCCAAGATGCTCAACATCGGCCTGCACTGCCGGCTGATCGGGCGGCCCGGGCGCTTCCGCGCATTGCAGAAGTTCCTCGACTACGTGCAGCAGCACGAGCGCGTGTGGGTCACGCGGCGCATCGACATTGCGCGGCACTGGCAGCAGCACTTCCCGGCGCCCGCCTCGGCACCGCTTGCAACACCACCAGGAGCGACGTGATGGCCCTGACGATCGAACAACTCAACACCGCGTCGCCCGAACAGGCGCTGGCCTGGCTCGACGGCCTGTACGAACACTCGCCGTGGATTGCCGAGGCAGCGTTGTTCAAGCGCCCGTTCCGCAGCCTTGCCGCACTGAAACTGGCGATGGTCGAGGTGGTGCGCCAGGCCGGCCGCGACAAGCAGCTCGTGCTGCTGCGCGGCCACCCCGAACTGGCCGGCAAGGCGATGGTGGCGGGCTCGCTGACCGCCGAGTCGAGCAACGAGCAGACGAAGTCGGGCCTGACGAACTGTTCGCCCGCTGAACTGGAAAAGATCCAGGCGCTGAACAAGGCCTACAACGCCAAGTTCGGCTGGCCGTTCATGCTGGCGGTGCGTGCGCCGCGCGGCGCCGGGCTCACGCGCGCAGAGATCATCGCCACCTTCGAGCGCCGGCTCGAAGGCCACCCCGACTTCGAACTCGCCGAGGCGCTGCGCAACATCCACCGCGTCGTCGAGATCCGCTTGAACGACAAGTTCGGCGTCGAGCCGACCCTGGGCAACCAGGTGTGGGATTGCTCCGAATTGCTGGCAGATCACACCGACCCGGGCTATGCCGAACTCGGGCAACTGACCGTCACCTACCTCACGCAGGCGCACCAGAACTGCCAGGTGCAACTGGTGCGCTGGATGAAGGAATGCGGTTTCGATGACGTGAGCATCGACGCCGTTGGCAACGTCGTCGGCATCTATCACGGCAGCGACCCAAGTCAGAAGCGCCTCTTGACCGGCTCGCACTACGACACCGTGCGAAACGGCGGCAAGTACGACGGGCGCCTGGGCATCTTCGTGCCGATGGTGTGCGTGCGTGAACTGCACCGCGCCGGCAAACGGCTGCCGTACGGCTTCGAGGTGGTCGGCTTCTCTGAAGAAGAAGGCCAGCGCTACAAGGCCACCTTCCTCGGCTCGGGCGCGCTGACCGGCCACTTCGACCCGGCCTGGCTAGCCCAGCGCGACGCCGACGGCGTGAGCATGCGCGACGCGATGCGTGCCGCCGGCCGGCCCGCCACGCTGGAGGCCATAGCCGCCGTCAAGCGCAACCCGGCCGACTACCTGGGCTTTGTCGAGGTCCACATCGAACAGGGCCCGGTGCTCAACGAGATGGACCTGCCGCTGGGCGTGGTGACCTCCATCAACGGCAGCGTGCGTTATGCGGCTGAAGTGATCGGCATGGCCAGCCATGCCGGCACCACGCCGATGGACCGGCGCCGCGACGCCGCCGCCGCGGTGGCCGAACTCGTTCTGTACCTCGAGAAGCGCGCCGCGGCGGTGCCCAACCTGGTCGGCACGGTCGGCATCCTGCAGGTGCCCAATGGCTCGACCAACGTGGTGCCCGGCCGCTGCGTATTCACGCTCGACATCCGCGCCACCACCAACGAGGTGCGCGACGCCTGCGTGGCCGACACGCTGGCCGAGCTCAGGCGCATCGCCGAGCGGCGCGGCCTGCACCACAAACTCGAAGAGACGATGCGCGCCGCCGCCGCGCCCAGCGCCCCCGAATGGCAAGCGCGCTGGGAGGCTGCCGTCGAGTCGCTCGGCCTGCCGGTCTACCGCATGCCCAGCGGCGCCGGCCACGACGCAATGAAGCTGCACGAGGTGATGCCGCAGGCCATGCTCTTCATGCGCGGCGGCAACTCCGGCATCAGCCACAACCCGCTGGAGAGCATCAGCGCCGACGACACGCAGTTGTGCGTGATGGCCTTCCAGCACCTCCTGACCCAACTTGCGAACGAGATGACATGAGCACCACCTATGACCAACTCGACGCCTGGGTCGACGCGCACTTCGACGAGGAGCTGCGCTTCCTTCAAGCCCTGGTGCAGGTGCCCACCGACACGCCGCCCGGCAACAACGCGCCGCACGCCGAGCGAGCCGCCGAACTGCTGAAGGCTTTCGGCTTCGAGGCCGAGAAGCACCCGGTGCCCGAAGCCGAAGTGAAGAGTCACGGGCTCGAGTCGATCACCAACCTGATCGTGCGGCGCAAGTACAGCCCCGGCAAGACCGTGGCACTGAACGCGCACGGCGACGTGGTGCCGCCCGGTGAAGGCTGGACGCACGACCCGTACGGCGGCGAGATCGTGGACGGCAAGCTCTACGGCCGCGCGTCGGCAGTGAGCAAGTGCGACTTCGCGACCTTCACCTTCGCCACGCGTGCGATCGAAGCCTTGAAGGCACCGCTGAAGGGCGGCGTCGAACTGCACTTCACCTACGACGAAGAGTTCGGCGGCGAACTCGGCCCCGGCCGGCTGTTGCAGATGGGCCTGACGAAGCCCGACCTGCTGATCGCCGCCGGCTTCAGCTACCAGGTGGTGACCGGCCACAACGGTTGCCTGCAGCTCGAAGTGACGGTGCACGGCAAGATGGGCCACGCCGCCGTGCCCGAAACGGCGGTGGATGCGCTGCAGGCCGCCACGCTGATCTTGAACGCGCTCTACCACCAGAACACGCTGTTCAAACAGGTGACCAGCCAGGTCAAGGGCATCACCCACCCCTACTTGAACGTGGGCCTGATCCAGGGCGGCACCAACACCAACGTCGTGCCCGGCAAGGTGGTGCTCAAGCTCGACCGCCGCATGATCCCCGAAGAAAACCCGACCGAAGTGGAAGCCGGTCTGCGCAAGCTCATTGCCGACTCGGTGGCAGGCTCCAAGGGCATCACGATCGACATCAAGCGCATGCTGCTGGCGCACCCGCTGAAGCCTTTGGATGGCAACAAGCCGCTGGTGGATGCGCTGTGCGCGCACGCCACGACCGTGTTCGGAGAGCCCATCCAGGCCTCCGGCACGCCGCTGTACACCGATGCGCGGCTGTACTGCGAACGCGGCATCCCCGCCGTGCTGTACGGCTGCGGCCCGCGCACGGTGCTCGAGAGCAACGCGAAGCGGGCCGACGAGCACATCGACATCGAGGATCTGCGCAAGGCGACGAAGGTGGTGGCGCGGACGCTGTTCGATCTGCTGGCGTGAAGGCCGGTCAACCGCTGCCCACACGCCAGTAACCAGGCTTGCGCCTATGGTGGGTCACCGCCAGGATCGTCACGGTATGTTCTTGCACTTCGTAGACGACCGAATAGGGGAAGCGGTGCAGCACACGCTTGCGATTTCCTTCTTCATCCGCAGCCTTGCCCAGCGGCGCCGCGGCGATGCGGTCGATGGCTCCAAATGCTTCGGCACGGAAAGCGCCGGCCGCGAACGCGCTCCGTTCGCGGTACCAGACGAATGCGTCGCGAAGATCGCGCTCCGCGATCGGCGCGATCTCGACGACGTATCGACTCACAACACGCTCAGCCGCGCGCGGGCCTCGCTCCAGGGCACGGCCTTCGTTGCGCCTGAGCGCAGGTCCGCCTTGCGTTGCCGAATCTCGTCGGCCCATGCCCGGGCTACCGAGGCTTCGTCCTCGCCTTCCAGACTGTCGAGGAGTGCCAGCACGACTGCCGATCGTTCGTCGGGAGCGAGCGCGAGCGCCTCATCGATCAAGTGGTCCAGGTGGGCATTCATGACCGAAATGGTAGCAGCGCAAGCCCGTGCTGGTTCACTCCCAGTGCGAACTCCACGCACCACCATAGCGCTTGACCCGATTCCTTTGGTGCATTCGCCGCGCACAGAATTTGCTCTTTCCCAACCCCATCCAGCCACCCTATCCCCGCACCGGAGCACCGAATGACCTTGCCCTCCCTCACCCGCCGCTCGCTGGCCCTGTCCGCGCTGGCACTTGGCCTGGCCGCCTCCTCAGCCGCCCAGGCCCAGGAAACCGCCATCAAGTTCCAGCTCGACTGGCGCTTCGAGGGCCCGGCAGCGCTGTTCCTGGTGCCGGTGAGCAAGGGCTACTTCAAGGCCGAGAAGCTCAACGTCACGGTCGATGCGGGCAACGGCTCGGGCGGCACGGTCACGCGGGTGGCCTCGGGCGCGTACGACATGGGCTTTGCCGACCTGGCGGCGCTGATGGAATTCCACGCCAACAACCCGACCGCGCCGAACAAGCCGGTGGCGGTGATGATGGTTTACAACAACACGCCGGCGGCGGTGATGGCGCTGAAGAAGAGCGGCATCAAGACCCCCGCCGACCTGGCCGGCAAGAAGCTCGGCGCTCCGGTGTTCGACGCCGGGCGCAAGGCCTACCCGATCTTCGCCAAGGCCAACGGCCTGGGCGCGCCGGCCTGGACCTCGATGGACCCGCCGCTGCGCGAGACCATGCTGGTGCGCGGCGACATCGACGCGATCACCGGCTTCTCGTTCACCTCGCTGCT
>JANMYQ010000020.1:0-1763 GCA_031382215.1 Methylibium sp. | reverse complement strand
CAAGTGCCACCTCAACACCTGCCCGGTCGGCGTGGCCACGCAAGACCCGGTGCTGCGCGCCAAGTTCCAGGGCCGGCCCGAGCACGTGGTGAACTTCTTCTTCTTCGTCGCCGAAGAAGCGCGCCAGATCATGGCGCAGCTGGGCATCCGCAAGTTCGAAGACCTGATCGGCCGCGCCGACCTGCTCGACACCAAGAAGGGCATCGCGCACTGGAAGGCCAAGGGCCTGGACTTCGCACGCGTGTTCCACCAGCCGTCGGCACCGGCCGACGTGCCGCGCCGCCAGGTCGAGGAGCAGGACCACGGCCTCGCGCGAGCGCTCGACGTGAAGCTGATCCAGAAGTGCCTGCCCGCGCTCGAGCGCGGAGAAAAAGTGCAGTTCATGGAAGAGACGCGCAACGGCAACCGCACCGTCGGCGCCATGCTGTCGGGCGAGCTGATCCGACGCCGCCCCGAGGGCCTGCCCGACCAGACCATCTTCATCCAGATGGAAGGCACCGGCGGCCAGAGCTTCGGCGCCTTCCTGGCCAAGGGCATCACGCTGTACCTGATCGGCGACGCGAACGACTACACCGGCAAGGGCATGAGCGGCGGGCGCATTGCCATCCGCCCGAGCATCGAGTTCCGCGGCGACGCCACGAAGAACATCATCGTCGGCAACACCGTGCTGTACGGCGCGACCAGCGGCGAGGCCTTCTTCCGGGGCGTGGCCGGCGAGCGATTCGCGGTGCGCCTGTCGGGCGCCACCGCGGTGGTCGAAGGCACCGGCGACCACTGTTGCGAGTACATGACCGGCGGCACCGTCGTCGTCCTCGGTCGCACCGGACGCAACTTCGCGGCCGGAATGAGCGGCGGGGTCGCCTATGTGTACGACGACGACGGCAGCTTCGCGTCGCGTTGCAACACCGCGATGGTGACGCTCGACAAGGTTCACAGCACGGCCGAGCAGGAAGCCACCGGCGACAGGACTCTTTGGCACCACGGCCACGCCGACGAGCCCACGCTGAGGAAGCTGATCGAGGACCACCACAAGTGGACCGGCAGCTTGCGTGCGCGCCACATCATGGATCACTGGGTCGAGTCGCGCGCGAAGTTCGTCAAGGTGTTCCCGAACGAGTACAAGCGTGCGCTGGCCGAGCAGGCGGCGAAGGCCGCTGCGACGAAGGTGATTCAGGATGCGGGCGCCACGACGGCCAAATCCAAGATCCAGTCCGTGCCGGCGAAGTAAGCGGGCCTCAACCTCGAACGCAAAGAAGAATCATGGGAAAAGTCACCGGCTTCATGGAATACGAGCGCCTGGAAGAAGGCTACGCGCCCGTCGCCCAGCGCCTGAAGAACTACAGCGAATTCGTCATTGGCCTGAAGGAAGACGAGGCCAAGGTCCAGAGCGCGCGCTGCATGGACTGCGGCACGCCGTTCTGCAACAGCGGTTGCCCGGTCAACAACATCATTCCGGACTTCAACGACCTGGTCTACCGGGCCGACTGGAAGAACGCGTTCGCTGTGCTCGACTCGACCAACAACTTCCCCGAGTTCACCGGGCGCATCTGCCCGGCACCGTGCGAAGCGGCGTGCACGCTGAATGTCAACGACGACGCGGTCGGCATCAAGAGCATCGAACACGCGATCATCGACAAGGCCTGGGCCGAAGGCTGGGTCGTGCCGCGCGCGCCAAAAGTGAAGACAGGCAAAACGATCGCCGTGGTCGGCTCCGGCCCGGCCGGCATGGCCGCGGCGCAGCAGCTCGCGCGTGCCGGCCACGC
>JANMYQ010000395.1:0-8994 GCA_031382215.1 Methylibium sp. | reverse complement strand
GCCCACACAGGTCTTCACGGTGCGCAGCGCCTTGGCATAGGCGTGGCCGCTGGGCATGCCGATGTCTTTCCAGACCGCCGGCAGGTCTTCCTTCTTCACGCCCAGCAGGTCGATGCGCTGGCCGCCGGTGACCTTGACGGTGGGGATGTTGTACTTGTCCACCGCATTGGCGATGCGGCGCAGTTCGTCGGCCGTGGTCTCTCCCCCCCACATGCGCGGGATCACGCTGTAGGTGCCGTCCTTCTGGATGTTGGCGTGCATGCGCTCGTTGATGAAGCGGCTCTGCGGATCGTCCTTCGCCTCTTTCGGCCAGGTGCTGATCAGGTAGTAGTTGACGGCCGGCCGGCACGACGAACAACCGTTCGGCGTGCGCCAGCCCAGGCGCTGGTAGACGTGGTGAATAGTCAGCAGGTGCTCGGCCTTGATGACCTCGCGCGTTTCCTGGTGGCTCGCGTCGGTGCAACCGCACATCGCCTTCTTGGTCGGTGCGGCCGAGTAGTCGCCGCCGGCGGTGAACATCAGCAACTGCTCGACGAGGCCGGTGCACGAGCCGCAGCTCGCACTGGCCTTGGTGCACTTGCGCACTTCGTCCAAGGTGAACAGGCCCTTTTCCTTGATGGCCTTGCAGATGGTGCCCTTGCTCACGCCATTGCAGCCGCACACCTCGTCTCTGTCGGCCATCGCGGCGGCCTTGTTGTGGCCCTGGTGGCCCACGTCGCCGATGTTCGACTCGCCGAACATCAGCTTGTCGCGGATGTCGCTGACCTTGCGGCCTTCGCGGAGCAGTTTGAAATACCAACTGCCATCTACCGTGTCGCCGTACATGCAGGCGCCGATCAGCTTGTCGTCCTTGATCACGAGCTTCTTGTAGACGCCGCCGTACGGGTCGCTCATAACGATCTCTTCGCAGTCGGCGTCTTCCGGCTTGCCCGAGGCCTTGCCCATGAAGTTGCCGGCCGAGAACAGGTCGATGCCGGTGACCTTCAGCTTGGTCGAGGTCTGCGAGCCGGTGTAGCGGCCGATGCCGAAGTGCGCCAGGTGCGTGGCGCAGACCTTGCCCTGCTCGAACAGCGGCGCCACCAGCCCGTAGGCAATGCCGCGGTGCGCGGCGCATTCGCCAACCGAGTAGATGCGCGGGTCGGTCACCGTCTGCAAGGTGTCGTTGACGACGATGCCGCGGCTGCAGTGCAGGCCGATCTTCTCGGCCAGCTCGGTGTTGGGGCGGATGCCGGCGGCCATCACCACCAGGTCAGCGGGAATCTGCGTGCCGTCCTTGAACTGGACCGCCTTCACCCTGCCGCTCTTACCGCTGTCTTCATTGCCAATCAGCGCCTGCGTCTGCGCGCCTAGCATGAAGGTCAGGCCTCGGTCTTCGAGCGACTTCTGCAGCATGCGCGCAGACACGTCGTCGAGTTGCCGCTCCATCAGCCACGGCATGATGTGCACCACCGTCACCTGCATGCCGCGCAGCATCAGGCCGTTGGCTGCTTCGAGGCCCAGCAGGCCACCGCCGATCACGACCGCGTGTTTGTACTTGGCGGCCGCGTCGATCATCGTGTTGGTGTCGGCAATGTCGCGGTAGGCGATCACGCCCCGCAGGTCCTTGCCCGGCACCGGCAGGATGAACGGGAACGAGCCGGTGGCCAGCAGCAGCCGGTCGTATTCCATCTCCATCTCGCGGCCGTCGGCGGCAACGGCCTTGACGATGCGCCGGCCGCGCAGCACGTCCACCACCTTGCAGCCGGTGTGCAGGGTGATGCCGTTCTCGGCGTACCAGGCCAGCGGGTTGAGGATGATCTCGTCGACCGTCTGCTCGCCCGCCAGCACCGGGCTGAGCAAGATGCGGTTGTAGTTCGGGTGCGGCTCGGCGCCGAACACGGTGATCTCGTACAGGTCGGGCGCCATCTTCAGCAGCTCTTCCACCGCGCGGATGCCGGCCATGCCGTTGCCGACGACGACGAGTTTCATTTTCTTCATGAGCAGATCTCCGAATCTCCAGGAACCAACGAGCAAACGACATGCCATTGCGCGGCACCGGTAACGCACAATCCGCGGCGTTGCGGCGCGCCATCCCGGCGGCCCGAACAGCGTGGCTTTTCATGAGTTTTGATGTCGACATCGGCCACAGCAGCGAACGCGGGCAGCGCGAGCGCAACGAAGATTTCGTCGCCGCCGCGACCGATGCGACGCGCGGCCTGATCGCCGCGGTGGCCGACGGTGTGTCGGCCGGCGGGCGCGGCCTCGAAGCCGCGCAGACCACCGTGATGAGCCTGGTGGCCGACTACGGCGCCGCCCCCGCGACCTGGGAAACCACCGTCGTGCTCGACCGCCTGATCGGCGCGCAGAACGCCTGGCTCGCTGACCACAACCGGCGCCGCCAGGGCGACAAGGCCGGCTCTGCCCTGACCACGCTGACCGCGCTGGCGCTGCAAGGCCACTCCTGGACCGTGGCGCATGTGGGCGACACGCGCGCCTGGCTGCTGCGCCAGGGCCAGTGCCAGTTGTTGACGCAGGACCACACGCTCGACCACCCCGACCTGAGCCGCGGCCTGACCCGCGCGATCGGGCTGGACGACGGCGTGCGGGTCGACTATGCCCAAGGCGAGCTGCACGCTGGCGACGCCTTCGTGCTCACCAGCGACGGCGTGCATGTGGCGCTGGCGCGCGAGCGGCTCACCGAATTGGCGCAGCAGGGCAGCGCGCAAGAGGCCAGCGCGGCGCTCGTGAAGGCCGCGCTCGAGGCCGGCAGCCGCGACAACGTCAGCGCGCTGGTGGTGCGCGTGCGCGGGTTGTCGAGCGCGCAGTTGCACGACATGCAGCGGCTGGCCAAACAACTGCCCGTGCCGCCGCGGCTGAAGGTCGGCGACGTGCTCGACGGCTACACCATCACCGCGCTGGTGGCCGACAACGGCGTGCACCGGCTGCTGCAGGCGCGAGACACAGCCACGCGCGAACTGGTGGCGCTGAAGACGCTGAGCGTGGCGCGCGGCAAAGACCCGGAAGAAGGCGCGATGCTGGCGCACGAAGCCTGGCTCAGCGCGCGCGTGACCGAGCGCCAGGGTCAAGGCTTCGTGCGCGTGCGCGAGCCGCAGGACGCCAGCGCGTTCTACTTCGTCTACGACTGGCACAGTGGCCAGACGCTCGAACAGGCCATGGCCCAGGGCCGGCGCTTTGAGGTACACGAGATCGTCGAGGCCGCCATCGCATTGGCCCAGGCGCTCGGCCGGCTGCACCGCCAGAGCGTGATCCACCGCGACATCAAACCCGCCAACCTGCACCGCGGCGACGACGGCCGCTGGCGCATTCTCGACCTGGGCGTGGCGCTGTCGGGCCTGGAGCCGCAGGCCACGCGCAGCCTGCACGCCGGCACGCCCAGCTACATGAACCCCGAGCAGTGGGAGGACGACCCCGCGCATGCTGCTGCCGATTCGATGAGCGACCTGTTCGCGCTGGGCGTCACGCTGTACCAGTGGCTCACGGGCCGCCTGCCCTACGGCGAGATCGAGCCCTACCAGGTGGCGCGCTACAAGCGCGACCCGGTGCCGCCGAGCCGCCTGCGGCCCGACGTGCCGATCTGGCTCGACCATGTGGTTCTGAAGGCGCTCGAGCGTGACCGCAAGCTGCGCTTCGAAACCGCCGAGGAGCTGGTGCTGGCGCTGGAGCGCGGCGCGGCCCGGCCGCTCGACGCCCGCCACGCCACGCCACTGCTGGCGCGCGACCCGGCGGCACTGTGGAAGCTGGCGCTGGTCATCTCGGTGGTGTTCAACGTGTTGCTGGTGGTGTGGTTGTTGTTCCTGCCGCGATAGGTCGCGCCTCAGGTTCCCTCGCCCCTTTGGGGAGAGGGCTAGGGTGACGGGCTCGCGACGCGGCAACGTCGGCCTGCTGCCGGCCCTCACCTGCCGTGCGCGCACGGGCTTGCATGCCGGCGCCGCTCGGTGGGCTCGCCGCATGCGGCTCGAAAGCCCCACCTCGCCCCCATCCCTCTCCCAGAGGGAGAGGGAGCAGGTCGCCCACGTGCTCGTAGACCGCTTCATCGCGGGCTGCGCCTCTCCGCATGACGGTCAACCAACTCGTCCACCCCGGTTGGCACTTCCTCGCGAACCGGCCGCGCGCGCCCGCCCTTTTCGGCCCAGGTTCGGGTCCAGCGGATCTGCACCACGCGCAGCATCGCGAGCATCGCCACGGTCAGCACCGCAAAGGCGACGAAGCCCCACAGGTAGGTGCCGGCGAGCTGCTTGCTCTGCCCCATCGCGTTGGGCAGAAAGCCGCCGCCGAGTGCACCCACCTCGCCGATCATCGAACCGGCCACCGCGGTGGTCATCGGCCAGCGCAGCGGCACCAGCTGGAACAACGCGCCGTTGCCGGCACCCAATGCAGCGAAGCACAGCATGAACAACAGGGTCGTGACCACCAGTGACGAGCCTGCCATCCCGCACAACACCAAGGTGGCCGCCACCACCACCAGCACGCCGCTCAAGGTGTTGATGCCGCCGATGCGGTCGCTGATGGCGCCGCCCACCACGCGCACCGCCGAGCCCATCAAGGTGGCCAGCATGGTGAGTTGGCCGGCTTCGACCTTGGTGACCTTGAACTGGTCGTAGAAGTAGGTCGGCAAAAAGCTGGCCAACCCGATGAAGCCGCCGAAGGTCACGATGTAGATCAGGCTGAAGGCCCAGCCGTCTTTCTCGAACAGGCAGGCGGTGTGCTCGCGAAGGCTCTGGTGCTCGCGGTCGGGCGGCTCCTTGGCGGCAAACCACATCACCGCCATCGGCAGCAGCATGGTGAACGCGGCGAGGCCGTAGACCGTCTGCCAGCCGTACTTCATGGCCAGCGGCGGCGCAAACAGCACGGCCAGCACGGTGCCCGAGTTGCCGGCCCCGGCGATGCCCATCGCCAGGCCCTTGTAGCGCGCCGGAAACCAGCCGCTGCCCAGGCTCAGCGCCACGCCGAAACTGGCACCGGCAATGCCCAGCAGCACGCCCATCGCCAGCACGCTGTCGTAGCTGTCGACGAAGTAATAACCGTAGGCCAGTGCCAGCACGATCAGCCCCATTTCCACCATCGCGGCGTTCTTGCGCCCGATGTACTGCGCCAGCACGCCGAGCGGAAAGCGCATCAGCGCGCCGGCCAGGATGGGCACCGAGACCATGAAGCCCTTTTGCGCCGCGGTCAGGTTGTAGGTCTCGCCGATGAACGGGCCCATCGCGCCGTTCAGCACCCAGATGGCGAAGCAGAAGTCGAAGTACAGGAAAGACGCGAACAAGGTCGGCGCGTGTCCGGCTTTGAGGAAGGTCTTGAAACTGGACATGCTGCGGGGCTCAGGGGTTGGGCAAAAACAGAATGCCGAACACGCGCACGCACGGCTGGGCCGCGAGGCTTGCATTCGAAGGGTTGAGGGGGCTTCCGCAACACGTGCGGATCGGTGCAGAGTGACGCGCACGGAGACCCGCGCTTGCCACGCGCCCCTTGCGGGCGCCGTACCGAAGCAGTGCATCGTCACACTGCCTGCCCATGGCATGCAAGTGCCGTGCCCGCTCACCGCAAACACCGTGACCCAGAGCCTGAACTAGACTTCGCCGCACCCCTCGCTGACCCCGCTCGGGCCGCCTTTCGTGCATTCTTTCCTCCTCGTGACGCCCCCCGGCGGTGACGCTGCCGCGGCTGCCGCCAAAGTCGCGCTGCCGCGCGAACTGCAGGCGCTGGGATACCGCCGGCTGGGCACGTGCGCCGTCCCTGAACTGGTGCGCCAGGCGGTGGCGCTGGCACCCGAACTGGTGATCTGCGCGTTGCCGGCCGGGGACCAGACACTCTGGTCCGCGCTGGCCGAACTGCAGGCCGCCGCGCCGCGGCCGGTGCTGGTGATCGGCGATGCCCCCGTCGCCGAGACCCTGCAGCGTGCGCTGGAGGCCGGCGTGCACGGCTGGGCCCACGGCGACGCGCGCGGCGCCCAACTGGCCGCCGAGTTGCGCCTGACCCACGCCCGCTTCACGCACGAGGCCACGCTGCGCGCCGCGCTGGCCGACGCGCAGGCCCGGCTGGACGAACGCAAGTGGGTCGAACGCGCCAAGGGCGTGCTGATGGCGGCGCGCCAGATCGGCGAGGACGACGCCTTCCGCCTGCTGCGGGGTGCGTCGATGCACACCAACCTGCGCGTCGGCGAGGTCTCGCGCTCGGTGATCGAGGCCGCTCAGCTCGCCGACGCGGTGAACCGGGCCGGCCAGTTGCGCATGCTGTCGCAGCGCATGGTGCGGCTGCTGGCGCAGTGCGCGGCGGGTGTGGAGCCGCGCCGCTCGCGCGAGCTGCTCGACGAAGCGCAGCAGCGCGTGCGCGACAACTTGGAGCGCCTGCAGGCGCTGCCTGCCACGCTCACCAGCGCCACGGCCGACGGCCTGGCGCTGGCCGACACCGCCACCGCATGGGCCGGCCTGCAGCCCTTGCTCGCGGGCATGCCCAAGCCGGACGCGCTGCTTGACGCCGATGCGCAGGCCGAAGCGCTGCTGGCCTGCGCCGAGACGCTGACCGCGGCGATCGAAGGCGCCAGTGGCCGGCACGGCATCCACATCGTCAACGTGTCGGGCCGCCAGCGCATGCTGGTGCAGCGCCTGGCCAAGGACGCCCTGCTCGATGCACTGCTGGACGACGCTGCCGCACGCGCACGTGTCGAACTCTGCGCTGCGGAGTTCAGCCAGGCGCTCGATCTGCTGGACCGCGCGCCGCTCAGTTCGGCCGAGATTCGTGTGACCCTGGCCACCGCCCGCACCGAATGGCAACGTTTGCTGCAGGCCCTGCTCGACACGCGCAGCAAGAGCGGCCGCCAGGCTTTGGCGCGCGGCAGCGACTCGCTGCTGGCCTTGTTCGAGCGCCTGACCGAACTGTACGAACGCAGCCTGCAGGTCATCATGGGCGGCTGAAGCCGCCGCCCCTGCACCCGGCCTGCACGCGCGGGCGTCCATGACCCGGCGTCAAAAGTAGAGCGCCACGCAAGCAACCGTGCGGCCGTCGCGAATGACCGGAATGGCCGCGAGCGACTTCAGCCCCGCTTGCGCCGCCGCCGCACCCAGGCCCACCGGCTCCGAATCGGCGTGGGTGCTGATGCCGGGCACGCCGGTCATCAGCACCTGCCCGATGGTGCCCTGGCCAAATTCCAGCAGCGGCGCCTGGCTCGGCGCTGCGAGCGATCCAAGTGCTTCGCAAAAGCCCGAGACGCGGCGCAGTTGCGAGCCGGCATGGCCGCCGTCAGCGGTGCCGCTGTCGGCGTCGTCGAGCCGCTCCCATACCTCCACGCGCCGTGCGATCGGGGTGGCCAGCGCCGACAGAAAGGCCAGCACGTACATCTCGCCGCGCCCGGCCGGGCAGGGCACGGCAAAACCGCGGTTGATGCCCACCTTCACCGCCGAATCGCCGCGCAGGAAACCGCTGGCCTTGCCCAGGTCTTCCAGGAACACCGGCATGCCGCTGCCCCAGCACAGGCCCGGCAGGCCGTGGCCGCGCCGAAAGCTGGTGCGGCGCGAGATGAACTCGAACGCGTCGCCGGTATTGCCGTAGTGGCCGTCCACCAGGGTCATGTCTTTCGACTTGGCCGGGTGGTTGTGCCACAGCTCGATGGCGCCGGCCTGGCCTTCGTCGTTGTCGCCGCAGAAGATCACCAGCACCGAGGTGAGGAAGTCCCCGGCGAAGATCGGCATCGCGATCGCGCAGGTCAACCCCTCGGCGTGCGCGGCCGAGGTGCGCTGGAAGTACGAGCCCACGAACTGGCGCAGCACGATCGGGTGGCCGGCCTCCCAGGCCTGGCCGGGCAGGCCCTCGCCGCGGGCAAAACACAAGGTGCGGCTCAATGCGCCGAAGCGTGTGGCGGTGCCGTACAGGCCACCGCCGTATTCGAGAAAGCTGCGATCGCGGCTGGGCACCCAGAACTCGGTGGCCTTGATGAACGTCTTCTTCACCGCTGCGATCGGCGCAGCCGCCTCGCTCGCCACGGCGCTCATCACGCCACCGCCTTCTCGACATGCCCCTGCCGCGTGTACAGAAAGTCCAGCACTTCCTTGCGGCATTGCACGTAGTGGCGGTCTTCGGCCAGCTCCACGCGGTGGCGCGGGCGCGGCAGGTCCACGCGCAGGATCTCGCCGATGGTGGCGGCCGGGCCGTTGGTCATCATCACGATGCGGTCCGACAGCAGCACCGCCTCGTCCACGTCGTGCGTCACCATCACCACCGTGCTGTGGGTGCGGGCGACGATCTTCAGCAGTTCGTCCTGCAAGCGCGCGCGGGTCAGTGCGTCGAGCGCGCCGAAAGGTTCGTCCATCAGCAGCACCTTGGGCTCCATCGCCAGCGCACGCGCAATGCCCACGCGCTGCTTCATGCCGCCCGAAATTTCGTGCGGGCGCTTTTGCAGCGCGTGGCCCATGCCCACCAGTTCGAGCGCCGCTTCGGTGCGAGTCTTCAGTTGCGCCTTGCTCTCGCGTTCGCCGAACACGCGTTCGACGGCCAAGTGCACGTTGTCGAAGCAGCTCAGCCACGGCAGCAGTGAGTGGTTCTGGAACACCACGGCGCGCTCGGGGCCGGGCGCGTCGATCTCGCGCTGGTCGCACAGCAGCACGCCGCTGGTGGGTTTGGTCAGGCCCGCGATCAGGTTCAGCAAAGTGGATTTGCCGCAGCCCGAGTGGCCGATCAAGGTGATGAACTCGCCTTTGTCGACGGTCAGGTCGATCTCGCGCAGCGCGTGGAAATTGCCCTTCTTGGTGCTGAACACCATTTCGGCGCCTTCGACCTGGATGAAGTGATTCATGTCGATTCCCTTCTGGAACTGCGGTCAGTCCGCGAAGCTGAAGCGCTTGGCCAGCGTGATGAGCAGGGACTCCAGCGCCAGCCCGACGATGCCGATCACGAAGATCGCGATGATGATGTGCTTGACGTTCAGGTTGTTCCACTCGTCCCAGACCCAGAAGCCGATGCCCACGCCGCCGGTCAGCATCTCGGCCGCCACGATCACCAGCC
>JANMYQ010000388.1:0-2942 GCA_031382215.1 Methylibium sp. | reverse complement strand
TCAAGGTGGCCCTGGATGCCGACGCGGGTTTGGTCAAGGCCATTGACGGCCTGAGTTTGTCGATTCAGCGCGGCGAGACTTTTGCATTGGTGGGTGAGTCTGGTTGCGGCAAGAGCATGACCGCGCTGGCCCTGATGCGTCTGCTGCCCGACAACGGCGTGGTCACGCACGGAAGCGTGGTACTCGACGGTGAAGACGTGCTGGCGCTGCCCGAGTCCAGCATGCGCGCCGTGCGCGGCGGCAAGATCGGCATGATCTTCCAGGAGCCGGGCACCAGCCTGAACCCGGTGATGCGGGTCGGCGACCAGATCGTCGAAGCCATCGAAACCCACACCGCCTTACGCGGTGCGGCGGCGCGCGCCAAGGCGATCGACTGGATGCGCCGGGTCGGCATTCCCGAACCCGAGCGGCGCATCGACGAGTATCCGTTCCGCCTGTCGGGCGGGCAAAAGCAGCGTGTGATGATCGCGATGACGCTGGCCTCGGAACCTGACTTCCTGGTCGCCGACGAACCGACCACCGCCCTCGACGTGACCATCCAGGCGCAGATTCTCGACCTGCTGCGCGACCTGCAAAAAGAGCAGGGTATGGGCTTGTTGCTCATCACCCATGACCTGGCCGTGGTGGCCGGCATGGCGCACCGCGTGGCGCTGATGTACGCTGGCCAGATCATCGAAGTGGCCGAAGCCGACGAGTTCTTCCGCGCGCCCAGACACCCCTATGCGCGCCTGCTGTTGCGCGCCTTGCCCGACACGTCCAAACGCGGTGGGGCACTGGCCGCCATCGCCGGCAGCGTGCCGCCGCTATGGCAGACCTTCACCGCCTGCCGCTTCGCGCCGCGCTGCGACCGGGCTTTCGACGCCTGCCACAACACGCTGCCTGAACTGGTGGCGCAGGGGTTGGGCAGCGTGCGCTGCCTGCTGTACCGCGACGGCCCGGCGGCGCCGGCGGCAGAGTTGGCGACCGTGGCCGTGGCCGAGACCACGCCGCGCCGCCGCGCCGAAGCCGGGCCCGCCGCCTTGCTCGACGTGCGGGGCCTGTCGGTACGCTTCCCGATTCGCCAAGGGCTGTTGCAGCGTGCGCGAGGCAGTTTCACCGCGGTCGACGGTGTGTCGTTCGCCATCGCGCCGGGCCGCACGCTGGCGCTGGTGGGCGAGTCCGGCTGCGGCAAGACGACGACCGGCAAGGCCATCGTGCAAGTGCTGCGCGGCCAGGCACTGATCGAGGGCCAGGCGCTGTTTGACGGGCACGACCTGTTCACGATGGATGGCGACGCGTTGTTGGCCGCGCGGCGTTCGATCCAGATCATTTTTCAGGATCCGTTCGCGTCCTTGAACCCGCGCATGCGCGTCTTCGAGATACTCGAAGAGGGCCTGCTGGCCTTGCGCCCCGAGCACGACGCGGCGGCCCGTCGCACGCGCCTGGAGCGGCTGGTCGAACAGGTCGGCCTGCGCCGCGATGCCTTGCAGCGTTACCCGCATGAATTTTCCGGTGGCCAGCGCCAGCGCATCGCGATTGCCCGCGCCCTGGCCGTCGAGCCGCGCCTGATCGTCTGCGACGAGCCGACCTCGGCGCTGGACGTGTCGGTGCAGGCGCAGATCCTCAATCTGCTGCGTGAACTGCAGGACGATTTGGGTGTGTCCTACCTGTTCATCACGCACAACATCGGCGTGGTCGAGTACATCGCCGATCACGTGGCCGTGATGCAGCGTGGCCGCATCGAAGAGGCGGGTGACGCTGCCACGGTGCTCGGCGCGCCGCGATCGACCTACACCCGTGCGTTGCTCGCGGCGGTGCCGCGGGTCACGTCGGCGCGCGCCGTGGCTGGCGCCTGAGCACAGGGCTGGTGCCGCCGACGAGGCGCCCGTGTCACTGTGGCGAGGCGGTACTTGTCGGGTGTGCGACGACCGGAGGCAAGGCCTTGTTGTTGTTGGGCAACGTCGCCCGGGGCTTCAAGTTAGGGGCATGACCCTAGGCGCCGCGCGCAAGCCCCGCCAAACAGCGTCGACGCGTTCTGCCGGATCGGCCGCCAGGCCTTGCCACACAAGGCTTTGCGCGCTTTTTGAGGGTGGCGTTGCCGGGGCCGTTGGAACAGGCGCCAAGCCTGGTCAAGGAATACCCTGAAAGCCATCAAAACGCCTTCAGTGACAATGTTTTTACAAGTCTTCGCAGACGAGCCACAGCCGATTTACAAGGCCGGCATGTGACTTGCTCGATACCTGGGTCTATCGATCAACCTTCCGCATTTCACAGGAGATCACATGTTCAGAAAAACCAAGGTCTGTACCGGGGTCCTGTTGGCGTTGGGCGGCGCAGTGGCAATGTCGCCCGCCCTGGCCCAACAACAACTTGAGCGCGTCGAGATCACCGGGTCGTCGATCAAGCGTGTCAGCGGCGAGGGAGCACTGCCCGTTCAGACCTTCTCGCAAGAAGACATCAAGCGCAGCGGTGTGACCTCGGTCACCGATTTCATCCAGAAGATGCCTGCGATGCAAGGCTTCACAACCTCGGCAGAATCGATTGGCGGTGGCGGGGGGGGCATCACGACCGCGTCGCTTCACGACGTTGGCGAGCAGTACACCCTGGTGCTGCTGAACGGTCGCCGCATTGCGCCGGCGACTTCAGGCACGACGATCGACCTGAACTCCATCCCGCTGTCGGCCATTGAGCGGATCGAAGTGCTGACCGACGGCGCCTCTGCCCTGTACGGCGCAGACGCCATTGCTGGCGTTGTGAACTTCATCCTGAAGAAGGGTGCAGCGCCTTTCACCCTCGAAGCCCGTGTGGAAAAGCTGCAGCATTCGGGCGGCGGTGGCCACAACGTCGCCATCAGCAAAGGGTTCGGCGATGTGGAGGCCGATGGCTTCAGCCTGTTCGGCTCGCTGAGCTTCGACAAGAACAAGCAGCTCAAGGCGTCCGACCGCGAATTCGCCAAGACCGGC
>JANMYQ010000381.1:0-22233 GCA_031382215.1 Methylibium sp. | reverse complement strand
CGGCGCGCGCGCGGCCTGGCGGCGACTTTTCGCCACACCACCGGGATCAGAATCCACCCCTATTTTTCCGCCACCACGCTCTTGCCCAACCCCGCCCCCGTGCGCGGCGCGCGCGCCGCGGCCGTGAGCGGCGAGCTGGCTTTCGGCACGGTGGACACCTGGCTGATGTGGCAGCTCACCGGCGGAGCGGATGACAACGCACGCAAGCACGCGGTCCACGCCACCGACGTCAGCAATGCCTCGCGCACCCTGATGCTGAACGTGCGCACGAATCAAGGGGACGCCGAACTGCTGAAGCTGCTCGACGTGCCGCCCGAGGTGCTGCCCAGCGTGCATGCGTCGAGCCATGTGTATGGCCACACGCGCAAGGAGCTGCTCGGCGCGTCGATCCCGATCGGCGGTGTGGCCGGCGACCAGCAGAGCGCGCTGTTCGGCCAGGCCTGCTTCAAGGCCGGCCTGGCGAAGAACACCTACGGCACCGGCTGCTTCATGCTGATGCACACCGGCGAGCGTTTCCAGACTTCGCAGAACGGCCTCATCACCACCAGCGCGGCGCAGCCCACGGCCACACCGGAGTTCGCACTCGAAGGCAGTGTGTTCATCGGCGGTGCAGTGGTGCAGTGGTTGCGTGACGGGCTGCAGGCCATCAAGGGCAGCGCTGAAGTTCAGGCCCTGGCCGAGAGCGTGCCCGACAGCGGCGGCGTGATGTTCGTGCCGGCCTTCACCGGCCTGGGCGCGCCTTACTGGAAGGCCGATGCGCGTGGCGCGATCGTGGGCCTCACGCGCGGAAGTACGGTAGCGCACATAGCGCGCGCGGCGCTGGAGAGCATTGCGTTCCAGAGTGCAGCACTTCTGCTGGCGATGAGCCGCGACGCGGTGGCTGCCGGCGGCGCACCTGTCGCAGAATTGCGCGTTGATGGAGGCGCCTGTGTCAACAACTTGCTGATGCAATTCCAGGCCGACCTGCTCGGCATTCCGGTTGTGCGGCCGCGCGTGATCGAGACCACCGCATTAGGGGCGGCATATTTGGCAGGCTTGTCGTGCGGTGTATACAAAAGCCTTACCGAATTGGCACAGCAGTGGCAAGCAGAACGCACTTTCTATCCGACGCTTTCGCGTGAGCGCGCATCAGAGCTGATGGCCGGTTGGGAACGCGCTGTACGCCAGACCGTGACATCGTGAATGTTGCTCCAGAAGAGCGCACTCAACCCCCCCGAAAACGGGGCCTGTCCCCGGGCAGCTTCCTATTGCTTGCGCGAGTAGCAAGATCACAATTTCACCATCGTAACTTCGATGGTCAGAATGAGTTGGTTACCCGATCTTGAATTGCTGCGGCGAGTGCCGCTGTTTGCCCTGCTTGATGATGAACAGTTGCGCGCCGTCGGCGAAGGCATGGTCCGGCGCCGCGTGCAACGGGGCGACGTGATCGTCGAGCAGGCGCATCAATCGAACGCGCTGTTCATCCTGCTCACCGGCGAGGCGCGTGTATACATTGCCGACTCGCGCCAGCGCGAAGTCACGCTGGCCACACTGCACGCTGGCGACCACCTTGGCGAGATGAGTCTGATCGACGACCAACCGCACTCGGCCACGGTTCGCGCCGAAACGCACTGCGATCTGTTGACGCTCGGCCGCGCGCAGTTCGCGGCCTGCCTGCCGCACAGCAACAGCCTGTCGTTTGCGATCCTGCTCGGCCTGGTGCGGCGCCTGCGCTGCGCCGACCGCCACATCACCAACCTTGCATTGCTCGACGTCTACGGCCGCGTTGCGCGCGAGCTGCTCGAGATGGCCGAAGACAACGATGGGCAGATGTTGATTCGCCAACGGGTCTCGCGTGAAAAGCTGTCCAAGGTCGTCGGTGCGTCGCGCGAGATGACCGGGCGAGTGATGCGCAGCCTGGAGCGCAGCGGCGCCATCCACACGCTCGAAGACGGCTCGGTGCTGCTCGACAACAAGCTGCCGGGCAAAACGACGGTGCACGGCGGCAAGGCTGCAGCGTAGACACGCGGCCGCCAACGGGCCCGCTGCCGTTCAGCAGTTCTTGCGAGTTTGCCAGGCCGCCCTGCATCAGGCGGTCCACCAAGCTGCCGCGCGCAGGTCGAACCCACTGACACAATCCGCCGGTTCCCCACTTCGGCCGCGCGCCTGCACGCCATGCTGCACCTGCACTACTTTCCCGGCAATGCCAGCCTCACGCCGCACATGCTGCTGGAAGAACTCGGCGTGCCGTACGAGCTCGAGCTCGTCGACCGGACCCAGGGTGCGCACAAGCAGCCCGACTACCTGCGCCTGAACCCGAACGGTTTGATCCCGGTGCTGGTACAGACCGGGCCCGACCTGGTGCTCTACGAAACCGCGGCGATCTGCCTGCACCTGGTGGACACGCATCCGCAGGCGCGCTTGGCGCCGGCGCTGGGCAGCATTGAGCGGGCGCATTTCTACAAATGGCTGGTGTGGTCGACCAACACAGTGCAGGCCACGCTGATCCACTACTTCTACGGCGAGCGCATGGTGGACGCTGGCAACGCCGCCGCGGCCGCGCAGGTCAAGGCCCACGCCGAGGCCAAGGTCGGCGCCATGCTCGACCAGCTCGACGCCGAACTGGCGCGCCACGGCCAGACCTGGCTGCTCGGCGAATCGTTCAGTGCGGTCGATTTGTACGTGCTGATGCTGTGCCGCTGGACGCGCGGCTTCGCTCGCCCGGCGCGCAGCCTGCCGAACCTCGGCCCGTACCTGCAGCGCGTGCTGGCACGGCCAGCGGTGCAGCGGGCCTTTGCCCAGGAGGGCTTGGCAGCGCCGCTGGTCTGAGTGCCGGTCCGGTCCGGTGCGGGGCTGTGCGACGTAGTTCATGAACTGCGGCGGCTGCGTCGCGGTGCGCCGGAATAACATCCTGGGGCCCGAGCGAACGCGTGCGGTTGTGCTGTTCGACTTGCGATGCAAACAAGAAGAACATGCATTTCCAGGTCGACCGGTTGGTGGTTCGCGCCATGTTTGCGTGTGTGCTTGCCGCCGCGCTGATGCTGGCCAACCGCTGGGTCGTGGCCACGCAGCAGGCCGGCGTGTTGGCCACCCTTCTGGCCGACAACGCGCGCAACGTGGCCAGTTACGCATTGGTCGAACCGGCGACCCGAACTTCGACGCCGGCCCGGGCCCAGCAAATGCTGCGCGACCTGGTTTCGCTGTCACCGCACCACCTTGCCGCGGTGCTGGTGCCCGCCAAAGACGAGCTGAAAGCTGAGTTGCTGGGGCAGGGCCGCGGTCGCGCCTGGCCGCACTTTCGCGCCAGCCTGGCCGCCGCCGACCGATCGCTCGACGGGGCCTTTTTCAGCGCTGCCGGGCGCCCCGCCCAGGCGCATCGCTGGCGCCTGCTGCCGGACACGGAGGTGGTGGAGCTCGACGCCGGTGCGGGTCGGCGCCTGCGCGTGCTGGTGTCGCTGGAGCTGGCGCAAGACAACCAGCGCAGCATCTTCTTCCAGGCCGTGACCTCGGTGGCGCTGGCGCTCGCTTTGGTGTTTGTGGTGGTGATGTTCATCCTGCGCCAACCGCGCCGCAGCCTGGCCGAAGCGAACCGCTATGCGGCACAGCTTCCGTTCCAGTCGGTCGAGCCGCTGGCGCGCGTCGACGCGGGTCTGGCCGCGATCAACACGCTGCGCGATTCGCTCAACTCGGTGGGGCAGTTGCTGGAGCACCAGCGCCTGCAGCACCGCATCGACGAACACCGCCTGCAGCTGGCCGCCCGCGAGGCCCAGGCCGCAACCGAGGCCAAGAGCATCTTCCTGGCCTACATGAGCCACGAGATCCGCACGCCGCTCAATGGGGTGCTGGGGCTGACGCAACTGGTGCTCCGCACCCCGCTGTCGGAGCGTCAGCGCCACCATCTGCAGACGGCGCACCAGTCGGCCACGAACCTGCTGGAGATCGTCAACGAGGTGCTCGACCTGTCCAAGATCGACTCGGGCATGCTGCACCTGGAGTCGATTCCGTTTTCGCTCTATGGGCTGCTCGACGAAGCCGTCAAGCCGTTCGCGCTGCGCGCCGCCGACAAAGCCATCGAGCTGACCAACGAAGTCAGTCCGAACCTGCCGCTCAGCGTCGTCGGCGACCCGATGCGCCTGCGTCAGGTGCTGATCAACCTGATCGGCAACGCCATCAAGTTCACCGAGCGCGGCCACGTGCGCTTGCGGGTGGAAAACAAGGCAGCGCCGGCCACACTGGCGGGTGCCGATTCGGCAGTGATCGCCTTTCACGTGATCGATACCGGCCCCGGCATTGCCGAAGACCGGCAGGCGCTGATGTTCGAGGCCTTCACGCAGGCCGATGCTTCCACTGCACGGCGCTTCGGCGGTACCGGGCTGGGCCTGAACATCTGCGCCCGCCTGCTGGCGCTGATGGGCTCGGAGTTGCGCATGGACACCCGCGTCGGCCAGGGCAGCAGCTTCAGCTTCGAGCTGGCGCTGGGCCTGCCGCCGCTGTCGCCCGGCGGGCACCTGGCGCCGTACCGCCACTGGCCCGGCGAGCGGGTGCTGTGGGTGAATGCGTCGGGCTTGGCAGCGCCGTGGTACCGCGAGGTCTTTTCGATGTGGGCCATGGAGTTCGACCACGCCTCCCACCTGGACGACGCGGCCCTGTGGCTGCGGCGGCACCGCTACCACGCGATCTTTCTGGATGCGGCGGCGTGCCGCGATGCCGACGATGAATCACTGCAGCTCTTGTTGACCTTGCGCGGCCACGCGCACCTGTGCGTGCAGCTCGGCCCGACCGATGTGCTGCACCCGCTGCTGGAGCGCCAGGCGAGCGGCGTGGACCTGCTGGTCAAGCCGGTCTCGCCGCAAGACCTGAACCGAGCCCTGTCCGGCAACGCTGAAGCGCGCCGCGCGATGGGCGCCGAAGCGCGCCTGGACGGCCTGCGTCTGCTGGTGGCCGACGACAACGAAGTGAATCGCCTGGTGGCCTCGGCCACGCTCGAAGGGCTGGGGGCGCAGGTCACCCTGGCGTCGGATGGCCTCGACGTGCTGGGCCAGCTCGCACGCGGCCAGTTCGATGCCGTGCTGATGGACCTGAACATGCCACGAATGGACGGTTTCGAGGCGACGCGGCGCCTGCGCCAACTCGAGCGCGAGCGGGCCGAACCGCGCCTGCCGGTGGTCGCGATGACTGCGATGGGCCCGAACGAAGAGTCTGCCCGCATGCGCGCCGCCGGGCTGGACGGCTACGTGGGCAAACCCTTTCAGGCGGCCCAGCTGGTGCACGAGTTGCGATCGGTGATCGCGCGCAGCGCGGCCAATGCTGCCCCCGAGGGCGCTTGTCAACCGCCCGTGTAGAGCTGATCGTTGGCGGGAGTCCGTGGCCGGACAGCGGGGGGCAGGGGAGGCGCGGGCGGCACTCGTTCGGCGCTGGGCGGCAGCTCCGCAGCGGGGGTCGGGGTGGGTTCGATGGCCGCTGGGGTCGGGCTCACGTGGGTCGCTACTGCCGCCTGCGCCGACGCCGGTGGCGATGATGGGGTCAAGGCGATGCTGCCGACGCCAGACACCACCGCGTGCTGCACCAGTGTGAAGGGGGTTCGCACCTCGCGCGCTTCGCCCCCCAGCGTCCAGATCGTCTCCAGTTCGTACTTGCCCGGTAGCAGCCCGGAGGGCAGTGCGAGGGGGATGGTGGACTCACCGGGAAACACCGACCAGCGTTCAAGCAAGGGGGTGCGCTGCCGCGCAGCGTCACGTGTGACGAGGAATGCGTCCATCGCAGCCGCACGTCGAGCGCCATCGGGCAGCTGCCACGCCACCACCAGATCCAGGTTGTCACCCTGCACGAGTTCGAGCCGGCGCAGTGCAAAACGGTCCAACGGTGGCATGGGCGGCGCCGCCAACCAGCGGGCTGCAACCGGGGTGGCCGGTGCGTTCAGCGCATCGACAGGCGTGGGCTCGGATTGTGGGTTCGCCGTGGGCGGCGCCCGCCCGTGCTGGGTTGGCACGGCCCGGGTCGCCGTCGTGCGGTCCCCGTTCACGGAAAAGAAGACGAACAGCACCACCAGCGCGGCGATGGCGAGACCCGCTTTGCCGCTCGCGCCCCTTCTCGATTTACTCCTCGACGGCCCGCTGAAGATCCGACCCTCGTCGATGCCCGCCGGGCGCGACGCCGACCAGATCGCCTCGCGGATCATCTGGTCCTGGAATCGCTGGTCGCGCTCCCGTGCGGTTTGGGCCGCCGCTCCCTCGCGCCGGTGCTCCTGCTCGCGCGCGAACTGCCCTTGCCGGGCCTCGGGGCTGCGCTGCGGGCCGATTAAAAAATGTCCCTTGTTCCACTCGTCGTTCATCGCACTTTCCCGGCCACCTACAGATTGTCGATGTACATCCGGTTCCAAGTCGGGCTGATGATCAACTGGTTGATGCACACATGCGGCGGCAGCTCAGCGATGAAGCGAATCGTGCCGCCCATGTCGTGAGGCTGCAACATGCGGGCGCGGTCCTGCGCGCTCGGCGGCACCGGGCGGGTGTCCAGGATCGGCGTGGCCACCTCGGCCGGGCACAGCGCGCAGGCGCGAATGCCGTTCGCACCTTCTTCCATGTTGATCGTCTCGGTCATCGCCGTGACGGCGTGTTTCGACGCGTTGTAGGCCGCGCCGGGGAGCTTGGGGTTGTGCACACCGGCCCACGACGACACGTTGACGATCAGTCCGTCGCGGCGCGCGCGCATGGCGGGCAGCACTGCATGGACCGTAAAGTAGGTTCCGTCCAGATTGATCCCCACCACCTCGCGCCAGCCGGCCACGGTCTGGTTCGTCCAGAAGCGCTGCGGCGTGTTCGTGCCGGCGCTGTTGAGCAGCATATCGACGCGCCCGTGGCGCGCCAGGATCGCGTCGGCCACGCGCTTGACCGCGCCGGCGTCGGCCACGTCGAGCGGCGCCACCTCGGCCAGGCCGCCCGCGGCGCGGATCTTCGCCGCCTCGGCCTCCAGCACCTCGCGGCGCCGGCCCGACATCACCACCACCGCACCGGCTTGCGCCAGCGCCTGCGCGCCTGCCAGGCCGATGCCGCTGCCGGCGCCGGTGATCCACGCGAGCTTCCCGCCCAGGATGTTCATTGCTTCAGGCCGGCTTCAGCACATGGATCGCGCGGTTCGCCGTCAGCTCTTTCACCTGGCCGGCGTAGGCTTTCATGTGCGGCGCCACGGCGTGGGCCTGCAGCGCTTCGAGCGAGGCCCATTGTTCGACGACGACGAATGTGTCCGGCCCGAACTGCGCGAAGCCCGCCGCGCCGGGTTGGGCGTCGACCACGGCCTCGTAGGCGATGCAGCCTTCTTCGGCGAGCACTGCGGGCACATTGGCGCGAAAGACTTCCAGGATGCGCTCGCGCAGGCCAGGCTTGGCGGTGATGATGGCAAGGACGTGGATCATCGACAGAGCTCCTGAAGTGTTCAGCGACTGTATCGGAGCCGTGCGCCGGCCCGCATCGGCGATGACCCAGCCTCGCGGTGGTGGTACAAAGCGGCCTCCATCAACCCTGACGAGACTTTCATGAGCGCAGACAAGGACCGCGGTATCCGCAGACAAAAGCAGAAGCGGGCGAAGCAACGCAAGAAGGAGCTGTCGCAGCGCCACAAGCCGGCGGGCAGCGAGCCGGCAGCGGCACCGAAGTCGGCCTGACCGCTCGCGCCGAGGCCGGGTGCGGCACCTCACGTGCCGCAGTCAATCGCCGCGCGCCGGTCAGCCGGCGTTTGTAGTGGCTGGCCGAATCAAGCGGAGGGCAGGCTGATCGGGCGTCCCGACAAGATCAGCTCATCGACAAGCTTCATCACATCCGCCCCGGATGCCGAGTAGGGGTCGAACTCGGGATGCTTCATCAGCACCATCGGGTCCTGGTCAGACAGGGTCACCAGCGCCATCGACCAGTCGGGATAGCTGCGTTCGTCGATCTCCTCCATGTGCAGCATTTCCACGTCCGAGTGCCGAGGGTCCGTGATGATCCTTGAATAAAGGCGGTGCACGGCGCTCCGTTCGCCCTCCAGCATCTGCAGGTACAGGCCCTGGCCCTGGCACAGTACGCCGGTGATGCCGTTGCGCTGGTTGAAGGCCTGGGCCGTCGACAGGATCGATGCGGTGACCGTGGTTGTTTGCGGGCCGACAGCGCGGCTGACGTAGAGCACTCGTACTTGCATGAGGTGTTCCTCGGGAGAACCGTCCGCAGACGGGGTGGCTTCGAATGGGGTCCGCGCATCATGACCGAGAAACCCGTTGAGATTCCCGTCCCCCCAGTGCCGGTCGGCATCACCCCGCCCGGTCGATGAGCGTTTGCAGCAGCTTCGCCACATGCACCGCCTCGCGCTGCGCACCGTCGGCAATCTGGTGCCGGCAACTGGTGCCGTCGGCCACGATGATCGCGTCGGGCCGCTGGCGGATGGCCGGCAGCAGGCTCAACTCGGCCATCTGCATCGACACCTCGTCGTGTTCGACTTCATAACCGAAGCTGCCGGCCATGCCGCAGCATGAACTCTCGATCAACTCGGGCGCGGCGCCCGGAATCAAACGCAGCACGTCGAGGATCGGGCTGACCGCGCCGAACGCCTTCTGGTGGCAATGGCCATGCAGCAGGATCGGCGCGTCGGCCGCCTTCAGCTTCAAGGTCCAGCGGCCGGCTTTGGCCTCGCGCGCGATGAACTCTTCGACCAGCAGCGCCTGACTGGCCACGACCTCGGCGCGTTCGCCCAGGCCCATCACCAGCGCTTCGTCGCGCAAGGTCAGCAGGCACGAGGGTTCGAGCCCGACGATGGCGATGCCGGCCGACGCAAACGGCAGCAGCGCGTCGATCAGCGCGCCAGCCCTGGCCTTGGCTTGGTTGACCATGCCAGCGGCGAGGAAGGTGCGCCCGCAGCAGTGGTGGCCGCCCGCCTTGGCGACGGTGTGCAGCGTGTAGCCGGCGGCGCTCAGCACGTCGGCGGCGGCGAGTGCGTTCTCGGTCTCGAACGTACCGTTGAAGGTGTCGACGAACAACACCGCGGCTTTCTCGCCGGCTGCGGCGGCGGCGAGTGTGTCTTCGGCGCTGGCGAACATCCACAGGTCGTCGCTGCGCCAGAAGGTGTCGGCACGCCAGCGCGGCAAGCTGCGCGTTTGCGACAGGCCGAGCCACTTCTCGCTCAGCCAGGCCGCGCCGGGCAGGCTGTCTCGCAGGTTCATCAGCCAAGGCACGCGGCTGGCGCGCGCGGCGTAGTTCGGCAGGTGGGCAATCAGGCGGTCTTTCAAGCTGTGGCCGTGGCGCGCCTTGTAGTGCGCCAGGAACTCGATCTTCATCTTCGCCATGTCCACGCCGGTCGGGCAGTCGCGCTTGCAGCCTTTGCAGCCGACGCACAAGTCCATCGTGTCGAACATTGCTTCGCTGGTGAAAGCGTCGGCACCGAGCTGGCCCGACAGCGCCAGTCGCAAGGTGTTGGCGCGCCCGCGCGTCAGGTGCTGCTCGTCGCGCGTGACGCGGTAGCTCGGGCACATGGTGCCGGCGTTGAATTGGCGACAGTGGCCGTTGTTGTTGCACATCTCGACGGCCTTCGCGAGGCCGCCCGTCGTGTCGCCGCCGGAGCCGGGCGCGCTGGTCACTTCGGTCACCGGGTCGGCCTGCACGTTCCAGGCCGACCAGTCGAGCACCGGCGTGATGGTGATGCGCTGGTAAGGCCGCGGTGCGGTCGGCGGCGCAAACCGGAACAGCGCGCCGTCGTCCATCTTCGGCGGGTCGATTATTCTGCCGGGGTTGAACAGGCCTGCCGGGTCGAGCTCGTTCTTGATCTCGCGAAAGGCCTCGTTGATGGCCGCGCCGAACTGCCATTCGATCCACTCCCCGCGGCACAAGCCGTCGCCGTGTTCGCCGCTGAACGCGCCCTTGTACTTGCGCACCAGCACGGCGGCTTCTTCGGCGATGGCGCGCATCTTGGCGGCGCCGCCTGCTTTGTCACCGTGCAGGCCACCGCTGCGCATGTCAAGGATCGGCCGCACGTGCAGCGTGCCGACCGACGCGTGCGCGTACCAGGTGCCGCGGGTGCCGTGGCGGGCGAACACTTCGGTCAGTGCGTCGGTGTAGTCGGCCAGGTGCTTCAGCGGCACAGCGCAGTCTTCGATAAAGCTGACCGGCTTGCCGTCGCCCTTCAGGCTCATCATGATGTTCAGGCCGGCCTTGCGCACCTCCCACAGGTTTTTCTGCGCGGTCGCGTCGGGCATGTGCACCACGCTGCCGGGCAGCTTCAGTTCGCCCATCAGCTCGTCGAGCTGCTTCAGCCTGGGCAGCAGTTCGGCGCTGGTTTCGCCGCAAAACTCGACCAGCAGGATCGCCGCCGGCCGCTTTCCGTCGATCTCTATCAACGCGGTCTCCACCGTCGGCCGGAAGGCCGGGTTGGTCAGGCTCAGCTCGATCATCGTGCGGTCGACCAGCTCGACCGCAGTCGGCCCGAGCTTGACGATGTGCTGTGCCGCGTCCATCGCCGCGCGAAAGCTGGGGAAGTTGACGATGCCCAACACCTTGGCGCGCGGCAACTCGGCCAGCTTGAGCGTGAGGCTGCGCGTGTAGGCCAGCGTGCCTTCGGCGCCGACCAGCAGGTGCGCCAGGTTCACGCTGCCGTCTTGCGTATACGGCAGTTCGCTCTGGTTGTCGAAGATGTCCAGGTTGTAGCCGGCCACTCTGCGCATCACCTTGGGCCAGCGCGCCTTGATCTCCTTGCGATGGTCCTTCGCGAGCTTGCGCACGAAGTCGGCGATCTTCGTTTCGCGCGCGCCCAGAGTGGCCACCGGGCCGAAGTCGAGCAGCGCCCCATCCGACAACCAGGCGCGCGCGCCCAGCACGTTGTGCACCATGTTGCCGTAGGCGATCGAGCGCGAACCGCAGGAGTTGTTGCCCGCCATGCCGCCCAGCGTGGCCTGTGCGCTGGTCGACACATCGACCGGGAACCACAGCCCGTGTGGCTTGAGCAGCGCGTTCAGGTGGTCCAGCACCAGGCCGGGTTCGACTTCGGCGGTGCGCGTTGCCGGGTTGAGCTTGAGCACCTTGCGGAAATGTTTGCTGTTGTCGATGACCAGCGCCGCGCCGGTGGTCTGGCCGCACTGGCTGGTGCCCCCGCCGCGTGGCAGCACTGGCACCTTCAGCTCGCGGGCGATCTGCAGCGCCACTGAGATGTCGCGCTCGGTCTTCGGCACCAGCACGCCGGCCGGCATGATCTGGTAGATCGACGCGTCGGTGGCGTAGCGGCCGCGCGAGGCAGCGTCGAACAGCACCTCGCCTTCGGTTTCGGCGCGCAGCCGTTGGGCCAGCGCCGCGCAGACCTCGTTGGGCGGCAACAGGGTGCCCGGTGGCACCAGGCGTTCGGCGGGGTCGGTCAGCATGGCATCACCGTGGGAGATTCTGCATGCAAAGCGACGGCCCGGCACCTGCGAGCCGCGGCGCGGCGTTGGGCGTCGGGTGCAAGACTGTCTTGGTGCAAGAATGAGGGCGCCCGACTGGAGCCGCCATGCTGAACCTCGACCACCACCCCACCGGCCGCCACTTCCTGCAGATCCCCGGCCCCAGCCCGGTGCCCGACCGCATCTTGCGTGCGATGAGCCTGCCCACCATCGACCACCGCGGCCCCGAGTTCGGCGTGCTCGGCCGCAAAGTGCTCGGCGGCATTCGCGAGGTGTTCAAGACCAGGCACCCGGTGGTCATCTACCCCGCCTCGGGCACCGGCGCGTGGGAGGCGGCGCTGGCCAACACCATGAGCCCGGGCGACCACGTGCTGATGTACGAGACCGGCCACTTCGCGTCGCTGTGGACCAAGATGGCGACGCGCCTGGGCCTGTCCACCGAGTTCCTGGCCTGGAGCGGCGCCGACGACGTGCTGCCGAACGCGCCGAGCTGGCGGCGTGGTGTGCAGGCCGACATGATCGAAGCGCGCCTGCGCAAGGACGTCGAACGCAAGATCCGCGCGGTCTGCGTGGTGCACAACGAAACCTCGACCGGCGCCACGTCCGACATCGCCGCGGTGCGCCAGGCCATCGACGCCGCCGGCCACCCGGCGCTGCTGATGGTGGACAGCATCTCCGGCCTGGCCAGCGCCGACTTCCGGCACGACGAATGGGGCGTGGACGTGACGATCAGCGGCTCGCAGAAGGGGCTGATGCTGCCGCCCGGCATCAGCTTCAACGCCTTGTCGCCGCGCGCGCTCGAGGCGATGAAGAGCGCCAAGCTGCCGCGTTCGTTCTGGGCCTGGGACGAGATCGTCGAGATGAACAAGGACGGTTACTGGCCCTACACGCCCAACACCAACCTGCTCTACGGTTTGAGCGAGGCGCTGGACATGATCCTGGCCGACGGCCTGCCGAACGTGTTCGCCCGCCACCAGCGCTGGGCCGCCGGTGTGCGCGCCGCGGTGACCGCCTGGGGCCTGCCGATCCAGTGCGCCGACCCGGCGGTGTATTCGCCGGTGCTGACCGGGGTGGTCACGCCGGTCGGCGTCGATGCCGACGCGTTGCGCCGCCTGATCCACGAACGTTTCGACCTGTCGCTGGGCACCGGCCTGGGCAAGCTCAAGGGCCGCATGTTCCGCATCGGCCACCTGGGCGACAGCAACGACCTCACCTTGCTGGCGACGGTCGCGGGCTGCGAGATGGGGCTGAAGCTGGCGGGCGTGAAGCTCGCCGGCAGCGGTGTGCAGGCGGCGATGGACTACTTTGCCGGCCACGCCGCGCCGGTGTCGCTGCAGAAGGCGGCTTGAGCCGCAAGCGTTTGGTAGATCCACCCTCAAGGAGACAAGCATGCAACGACGCACCCTCATCCAGGCCGCCAGTGCCGCCGTGGCCGCGTTGGGCGCACCCAGCCTGATGGCGCAGGAGTGGCCGAACGGGCCGGTGCGCATCGTCGTCGGCTTCCCGCCCGGCGGCGGCACCGACGCGCTCGCGCGAGTCGTCAGCGTCAAGCTCACCGAAATGTGGAAGACGCAGGTCATCGTCGAGAACAAGGCCGGCGTGGCCGGCGTGCTCGCCGCCGAATATGTGGCGCAACAGCCGAGCGACGGCAGCACCCTGCTGATGGCGCACATCAACAGCCACGCGCTCGCACCGAGCCTGCAGCCCAAGCTGCGCTACAGCGTTGAGCGCGACTTCGTGCCCATCGTGCTGGTGGGCGTGACGCCCAACCTGCTGATCGCCAACAGCGCCCAGAAGGCGATGACGGTGACCGACATCGTCGCCGCCTGCAAGGCCGAGCCCGGCAGGGTCAGCTTCGGTTCGGCCGGCGCCGGTTCGGCCCAGCATCTGGCGCTCGAGATGTTCAAGCTGCAGGCCAACGTCGATGCGCTGCACGTTCCCTACAAGGGCAGCGGCCCGCTGCTGATCGACCTGATCGGCGGCCAGATCCAGTACAGCTTCGAGACCATGACGGCCGCCACCCCGCACGTGAAGAGCGGCAAGGCCATCGCCATTGCCCAGACCCGCGCCAAACGCGCCAAGGGCCACCCCACCGTGCCGACGATGCAGGAGCAGGGCTTCGCCGGTTTCGAGGCCACCACCTGGTACGGTCTGGTCGGCCCCGGCAAGCTGCCCACCGCCATCGCGCATAAGGTCAACCGCGACGTCAACACCGTGCTGGCCATGCCCGACGTGCAGGAAAGGCTCGACACCTACGGCGCTGAAGACGGCGGCGGCTCGGCCGAAAAATTCACCCAGTTCATCCAGACCGAGATCGCCAAATGGGCGAAGGTCGTGAAGGAGGGGAATGTGACGGTGGAAAGTTGAGGCAGCGAGCGGCGCTCCGGGCCCGGCGTGCAGCGCACCGCGGCTCTCTGCGCGGTCTGGCAGTCAACCCGCGTGCGGCGTGTTCGGCCAGGCCATCGAGGCGCCCGACGTGAGAGCACGAAACGCCGGGCGCGCGAACAGGTAGCCCTGCATCAGCGTCACGCCTTCGCTCAAGAAGAAGTCGCGCTCACCCGCGGTTTCAACGCCTTCGGCAATGATCTGGATTCCGAGCTCCTGACAGACTCGCACCATGCCGCGCGCGATGGCCTGGCGCGATGGGTGGGTATCGACCCCGCGCACCAGCGCCATGTCGAGCTTGATGATGTCGGGGGTGAAGTCGGCCAGCAGCGTCAGGCCGGCAAATCCGGCGCCGAAGTCGTCGATGGCGGTCAGGAAACCGCAGCGTTTGTACTCGCGCAGGATCGTCGCCAGCCAGGGGCCGTCTTCAACGCGTTCGCCCTCGGTCACTTCGAAGATGATGCGTTCGGTCGGGAACCCGTGCGTGCGCGCGGCCTCGAGGGTCGTGCGGATGCAGACCTCCGGCTTGTAGACCGCGTTCGGCAGGAAGTTGATGGAAATGCGCTCCTGCATGCCGAGTTGCGCGGCTGTCTTGATGGCCTTCACGCGGCAGGCCTGGTCGAATCGGTAGCGGTTGTCGGGCGTGACCTGCTCCAGCACCGACAGGGCGCCTTCGCCCTGCGGCCCGCGCACCAGCGCTTCGTGCGCAAAGACACGGCGGTGGGCGACGTCGACGATGGGCTGGTAGGCAAAGTCGAACTGGAATCCCAGCCGGTCACTCACGCCGCAATCTGTACAACGGTCGCGCGCGGCCGAGTCCAGTTGCACGAAGTCCGACGCCCGCGGTTGGATCGAGATGGTCTCTTCTCTCATGGGCTTTCTATCGACCGATCCGCCCGTCCCTTGAGCCAAAAAAATCACGGGCCCGGCGGCACCGGCCACGCGCGCTGCGCTGGCCGCATCTGCTCCCAGGCGCGCGACACCTGCAGCACACCCAGGTCGTCGAAACGCGCACCCGCGATCTGCAGGCCGATCGGCAGGCCGGCTTTCGTGTAGCCGCAGTTGATGCTGCTGGCCGGCTGCTCGCTCATGTTGAACGGCAAGGTGAAGGCGATGTGCTCGAGCGGGCGCGCCGGGTCGTTGGTCGGGCCGGCCCATTCGGCCGGGAAGGTGACCACCGGCGAGGTGGGCGACAAGACGAAATCGAACGGCCGGCAGGCGGCCACGGTGGCTTCGCGGATCACGGCCATCTGGCTGTAGGCGACGAACACCTGCTCGCCCGACAGCCCGGCGCCGCCGCGTGCCCACTCGAAGATGTAGGGCAGCACCTTGGCCTGGCGTTCGGCGCTCATGGCCGAGATGTCGATCCACGAGCGACAGCGCCAGAAGCGGTCCATGCCGTCGGCCATCGCGCGGGTGATGAAAGGTGGCACCGGCTCGACGATGGCACCGGCCGCTTCGAAGGCGCGTGCCGCGGCGGCGACAGCGTCGCGCACTTCGGGGTCCACCGCCAGGCCCCAGCCCGGGTCCATCCACAGGCCGATCTTCAGGCCCCTGACCTTGCGGTCGAGCTGGCTCCAGGCGATGTCCTGCCACGGCAGGCTCATCGTGTCGCGCGCATCGGGTTGGCTCAGGGTGGCCATCATCAGCGCGGCGTCGTTCACGCTGCGCGTCATTGGCCCTGCCACGCGGCCGGCAAAAGGCGGGTAGATGGGAATGCGGCCCAGGCTCGGCTTCAAGGTGAAGATGCCGCACCAGCTTGCCGGCAGCCGCACCGAGCCGCCGATGTCGGTGCCCAGGTGCAGCGGGCCGTAACCGGCCGCCGCCGCGGCACCGGCACCGGCGCTGCTGCCGCCGGGGTTCTTGCCCAGGTCCCAGGGGTTGCGCGCGAGCGGGTGAAAGCTCGACAGGCCCGACGACAACATGCCGTAGTCGGGCATCGTGGTCTTGCCCACGATCACCGCGCCGGCTTCGCGCAGGCGTGCGCTCGGCGGCGCGTCCTGCGCGGCCGGCACCAGCTCGGTGGCGGCGCAGCCGAGCGGCACCGGCACACCTTGGGTGGCGATGTTTTCCTTGATCGTCACCGGCACGCCATCGAGCGCGCCTTGCGGCTGGCCCTTCATCCAGCGCGCCTGCGAGGCTTCGGCCTGCGCCATCGCGCCTTCGGCGTCGAGCGCGTAGGTGGCGTGCAGGTGCGGCTCCCAGGCGCCGATGTGCTTGAGCACGTCGCGCGCCACCTCCACCGGCGAGAGCGTCTTGCTGCGGTAGGCGGCCAGCAGTTCGGCGGCGCTCAGGTCGTGGAGGTTCGGCATTTCGGGGCTTACCAGCTCATTGCGGCCAGGTCGTTCGCAAAGATCGGCGAACTGCCCCACAGCCCCTTCAGCCCCTTCTTGCTCACCGCCACCGCCGACGGGTTGAAGATGAAGGCATTGACCGAGTCGGCGGCGATCATCTTCTGGATGTCGGCAAACAGCTTCAGGCGCTCTTTCGGGTTGCCTTCGGCGGCGTACTTGGCGGTCAGGTCGCGGAAGGCCTTGCTGTCGTAGCCCCAGTAGTAGCCGGTGTTGGCGTACTGCATGAAGTCCAGCGGCTCCACGTGGTTGATCACCGTCAGGTCGAAGTTGCCCTTGAAGGTGCCGCTGAGCCATTGCGCCCACTCGACGTTCTCGATCTTGGCGATCACGCCGACCTTGGCCAGTTGCGCGGCCAGCACTTCGCCGCCCTTGCGTGCGTACTGCGGCGGCGGCAAGGTGAGCGTCACGTTCAGCGGCGTGGCCACGCCGGCTTCCTTCAGCAGCGCCTTGGCCTTTTCTGGGTCGTGCGGGTACAGGCCAGTCAAGTCGACGTAACCACCATCGGTGGGCGCCATGTGCGAGCCGATCGGCTGCGCCAGCCCTTCGAGCACGCCGTCGATGAAGGCCTTGCGGTCGATCGCGTGCATCAGCGCGCGGCGCACCCGCACGTCGTCGAACGGCTTCTTCTTGTTGTTGATCGTCATGATGCCCTTGCCGGCCGTGCTGCCGACGATCACCGTGAAGCGCTTGTCGGCCTGCAGTTGCTTGAGCGCCTGCGGCGCGTCCAGGCGCGGCACGGCGTCAATGTCGCCGGCCAGCAGCGCGGCCACCCGCGCGGCCGGGTCGTTGATGAAGCGGAAGGTGACCTTCTTCAGCTTCACGTTCTTCGCGTCGCGGTAACCGTCCCACTTGGCCAGCGTGATCGAGTTGCCCTTCTTCCACTCGGCCAGTGTGTACGGGCCGGTGCCGACCGGCTGGGTGGCGGTGCTGCCGGCGGTCTTGGGGTCGAGGATCACCGCGGTGTTTTCGCCCAGGCGGAACAGGAAGTTGCCGTCGGCCTTGTCGAGCACCAGGATCACGGTGGTCGGGTCGGGCGTCTCGATGCGGCTGATGTTGTTGAACACGCCGCCTTTGGCCTTGTTGGTCGAGCCTTCGGCCTTGGCGCGCTCGAAGCTGAACTTCACGTCCGACGAGTCGAAGGCCTCGCCGTCGGAAAACTTCACGCCCTTCTTCAGCTTGAAGGTGTAGCTCTTGCCGTCCGGGTCCATCGTCCAGCTTTCAGCCAGCAGCGGGGTGACCGCACCGTTGACGTTGATCTTGGTCAGCCCCTCCAGCACGTTGTAGTGCACCACCTCGCCGATCGCGGCGGCCGGCGCCATCGTCGGGTCCAGGCCCGGCGTGGGCTCCAGCACCATGGCCAGCACGGCGCTGTCCTTGCCTTGCGCGCTGGCCACGGAGGCCAGCGCCGCCAGCATCAGCGCGGCCATCAGTCGGGTCGGGGTGGTCTTCATCGTCGGGCTCCTTCAGGGGTCTCGGGGTTCGCGGGGTTCTTCTCTGGGGTCTTCTCTGAGGTCATCAGCGCTTCGGCGAAGTGGCACGCCGCCAAGTGGCCGCTTGCCACAACGCGCAATTGGGGTGCTTCGCCGACGCAGCGTGCCTGGGCGTGCAAGCAGCGTGCCGCGAAAGAACAGCCGGTGGGCACATCGCCGACAGGCACAACTCTAATGGAAGTGGTGGGTGCGGCGCCTGCGGCCACAGCGCGGGCGGGTGCAAGGTCAGTGCGCGGAATCGCTTCGACCAGCGCGCGCGTGTAGGGGTGCGCCGGGGCGTGGAACAGAACCTCCGGCGGGCCTTGCTCAACCACCCGGCCGGCGTACAGCACGGCCACCTCGTCGCACACATGGTCCACCACCGCCAGGTCGTGGCTGATCAGCAGGTAGGTCACGCCGAACTGCTGGTGCAGGTCTTGCAGCAGGTTGAGCACCTGGGCCTGGACGGAGACGTCGAGCGCGCTGACCGGCTCGTCGGCCACGATGAGCTGGGGCCGGGTGATCAGCGCGCGCGCAATTGCAATGCGCTGGCGCTGGCCGCCCGAAAATTCATGCGGGTACTTCGATGCGTCGGTCGCGCGCAGGCCCACGGCGTCGAGCGATTCGGCCACGCGCCGCTGCGTTTCAGGCGTGTTCGCTGCACCCGCCGCCGCCAGCGGCTCGGCCACGATGCGGCCGACGCGCTGGCGCGGGTCGAGCGAACCGTACGGGTCCTGGAACACCATCTGGAAGTCGCGCCGCGCGGCGCGCAGTTCGCTCGCGCCCAGGCGGTTCAGGTCGCGCCCCAGGAACAGCACGTCGCCCGAACTCGGCCGCTCCAGCGCCATCACCAGCCGCGCCAGGGTCGACTTGCCCGAACCCGATTCGCCAACGATGCCCACACTGCGCCCGCGCTGCACCTGCAGGCTCACGCCGGCCACCGCCTGCACCACCGGCGCAGCGCGCAGCAGGCTTTCGCGCGGCAGCGTGTAGCGGCGCGTCACGTCGCGCAGCGCCAGCAGCGGCGGGTCGGCCAGGAACGGCCCGGCAGAGTTCATTTGATCAGCATGTCGTCGCGTTCGCGGCGGTACTTTTCGTAGTCGGTGTCGTTCGAGCTCAGGCAGCGCGAGCGGTCCGGTTCCGGGTAGCGCTGGCAGGCGTTGCGCGCACCGGCCTGCAGGCCGTCGTAGACCTGCCGGGTGCTGCAGGCCTGCATTGACACGAGCGCCAGCGCGCGGGCAAGGGCGGTTCGGATGTTCATGGCCTCCAGTCTAGGGGCAGCCGGCGCCGGGGCTGGGCGCGCCGGCCGCGCTGCGCCGACGAGGGCGATCTCAGGGTAATCGCGGGTGAAAGTTCAGCGACATCCGACTAACATGTCAGTGCAATGTCAACCCCCGTCGCAACCAGTCTGCGCGCGCAGGCTTACCAGAGCTTCCAGCAGCAGATCCTGGAGGCGCACATCCGCCCCGGGCAGTTCATCTCGCAGCGCGAGCTGATGCAGTTGCTGGGCATGCCGCTGGGGGCGGTGCGCGAACTCATTCCGCGCCTGGAGGCCGAAGGCCTGCTGCGCACCGTGCCGCAGCGCGGGTTGCAGATCGCGCACGTGGACCTGAAGCTGATCAACAACGCCTTCCAGCTGCGCCTGCTGCTCGAACGCGAGGCGGCGACGCGCTTTTGCGCCAGCGTGTCGGACATCGACCTGGCCGCCATCCGCCACGCGCACGAGCGCATCGTGCAGCGCGCCCGCAGCGGGCGCATCGACGACGGTTTGCTGAGCGACGCGACCACAGTCGACTGGGGCCTGCACGACCTGATGATCGACGCGCTCGGCAACGAGCTGATCTCCGAGGCCTACCGCATCAACAGCCTGCGCGTGCGCCTGATCAAGCTCGAGAACTCGATGCTGTCGCCCGAGGCGCTGTTGCCGGCGATGAACGAGCACCTGTGGTTCATCGCGGCGCTGGAACGGCGCGATCCGCAAGAGGTAGCGCGCCGCCTGACGCATCACATCGAGAGCGCGCACCGCCGCGTGCTCGGCCTGCCGCGGCCGCCGCTGCCTGATTCGTCCGGCCTGCCGGAGTCAGCGAATTCACCCGATTCACCGGAGAACTGAATGCCCACCCCCCACGCGCTGCCCGGCATCTGGCCGGCCTTGCTGACGCCGCTCGACGCGGCGCTGAACATCGACCTGAAGCGCTTTGCCGCTCATGCCCGCGCGCTGGTCGATGGCGGCTGCGGCGGCGTCACGCCCTTCGGCACCACCGGCGAAGGCCCGTCGTTCAGCCTGGACGAACGCCGTGCCGCGATCGACGCGCTGGTCGAAGGGGGCGTGCCCGGCTCGCGCATCCTGGTGTCCACCAGTTGCGCCGCGCTGCCCGAAACGCTGGCGCTCACGCGCCACGCGCTGTCGGTCGGCGCCTGGGGTTGCCTGATGTTGCCGCCCTTCTTCCTGAAGGGCGTGCCCGACCAGGGCATCGTCGACGCCTACCGCTGGGTCATCGACGGCGCGGCCGACCCGCGGCTGCGCATCATGCTGTACCACATTCCCCAAGTGGCGGGGGTGGGTCTGTCGCACGGCGTCATTCGCGAACTCAAGCGTCTGTACCCAGACACCATCATCGGCATCAAGGACAGCCAGTGCGACCGCGCGCACTCGATCGCGCTGGCGGATGAGTTCATGGCCAGCCTCACCGTGCACGTCGGCAACGAGCCCGACCTGCCCGAGATGGGCCGGCGCGGCAGCACCGGCGCCGTCAGCGGCCTCGCCAACTTCATGCCCCGGCACGTGCACCGGCTGGTGTCACAGCCCGATGCGCCCGGCACCGCGCAAGACCTGGCCCGCGTTCAGCAACTGCTGGCCACGCTGGGGGGGTATGCCCTGATTCCGGCGTTGAAGGGAGTCATGACCCTCATCACCGGCGACAAGGCCTGGCTGCGCGTGCGGCCGCCGCTGGTGGCGCTGACCGGCGAGGGCCTGGCCGCGCTGGAGCGGCAGCTTCAGGCTGTTGGCATCGACAACTTGCGCGATTGACCCCAACCGACGCAACAGACCCCGAACAACTGAAGGAGACAACGATGAAGACCACGACAATGAAGACCACTTTGCGCCGCCGCCCCCTGCTGGCCGCAACCGCCGCCACGCTGGCCCTGGCGCTCGGTGCCGCGGTGCTGCCTGCCCATGCGCAGAGCAACAAGGTGATGCTGCGCATCTCTACCCCGGCCGTGCCCGACGACTGGCACGCCAAGATGTGGACGGTGATGAAGGAGTCGCTCGACAAGAGTGCGCCGGGCGAGTTCGACGTGCAGATCAACCTGAACGCGTCGCTCTTCAAGCAAGGCACCGAGCCGGCCGCCATGGCGCGCGGCAACCTCGAGATGTCGTCGATCTCGGCCTTCGACATCGCCAAGCTGGTGCCGGAGATGTCGATCTTCACCGCCGGCTACATCGTGCGCGACCCCGACCACCAGCAGAAGGTGTTCAACGGCCCGATCGGCGCCGAGATGTTCAAGTTGGTCAACGAGAAGATGGAGGTCACGCCGCTGGCCACCATCTACCTCGGTACGCGCCAGGTCAACCTGCGCGAGGCGCGCAACGTCAAGACGCCGGCCGACCTGAAGGGCGTGAAGCTGCGCATGCCCGGCAGCAAGGAATGGCTCTTCCTCGGCGAAGCGTTGGGCGCCACCGCCACGCCGCTGGCTTTCGGCGAGGTCTACCTGGGCCTGAAGACCGGCACCATCGACGGCCAGGATAACCCGCTGCCCACCGTGCGCGCTGCCAAGTTCTACGAGGTCACCAAACAACTGGTGATGACCAGCCACCTGGTCGACGGCATTTTCATCACCGTGGCGAGCAAGGCCTTCAACGCAATGACGCCGGCCCAGCAGCAGAAGCTGCGCACCGCGGCGCAGGACGCGGCCAAGTACAACAACCAGAACCGCATCAAGGAAGAAGGCGAGATCGTCGACTTCTTCAAGCAGCAGGGCCTGCAGGTGACCACGCCCGACGTCGAGGCCTTCCGCAAGAGCGTGCAGACGGCGTACGGTGCGTCCGACATGGCCAAGACCTGGCCCAAGGGCCTGCTCGAGCGCATCAACGACACCAAGTAGAGCGCCACCTTCATGCGCCGCTGGCTCCAACGCGGTGCCGACGTGATCGGCACCGGGCTGTTCGCAGCCATGTTCCTCGTGTTCCTGGTCCAGATCACCGCGCGCTTCGGCTTCAACAAGCCGTTGCCGTGGACCGACGAGCTGGCGGTGATCCTGTACGTGTGGGTGATCCTGTGGGCCGCGGCGGTGATGGTGCCGGCTCGCGAGCACGTGGTGTTCGACCTGCTCTACAACGCCTGCGGCCCGCGCACTCGGCGCGCCATGCGCCTGCTCGGCTGCCTGCTGATCGGCGGCCTGGCCGCGTGGGGCCTGCCCGGTGCGTGGGACTACGTCAACTTCATGGCGCGTGAAGGCACGCCGGTGCTCGGCTGGTCGTTCCGCTGGGTCTTCATGCCGTTCGTGCTGCTGCTGGCCGCGCTGGTGCTGCGCAACCTGTGGCAAGGCTGGCAGGTCTTGCGCGGCGTTGACACCGAAGCCGGCGAGGGCACCGCATGACGCCCGGCCTGTGGGCCCTGCTGGGCGTGCTGACGGCCGGCATGCTGCTGCGCGC
>JANMYQ010000085.1:0-13660 GCA_031382215.1 Methylibium sp. | reverse complement strand
GGCGCATTTGGTGCCATGGCCTTCACGATCGGCAAGTACGGCATCGTCAGCCTGTTTTCACTGGGCAAGCTGATGGGCGCGTTCTACCTGACCTGCCTGATCTTCATCTTTGTGGTGCTTGGGCTGATCGCACGCTTTCATGGCTTTTCCATCTGGAAGTTCATCAAGTACATCAAGGAGGAGTTGCTGATCGTGCTGGGCACCAGCAGCAGCGAGTCGGTGCTGCCGCGCATGATGGTGAAGATGGAAAACCTGGGCGCGAAGAAGTCGGTCGTGGGCCTGGTGATCCCGACCGGCTATTCGTTCAACCTGGACGGCACCTCGATCTACCTGACGATGGCGGCCGTCTTCATCGCCCAGGCCACCAACACGCCGATGACGCTGACGCAGCAGTTCACTCTGCTGGGCGTGCTGCTGCTCACCTCCAAGGGCGCGGCGGGTGTGACCGGCAGCGGCTTCATCGTGCTGGCGGCCACCTTGTCGGCCGTCGGCGGCGTGCCGGTGGCAGGGCTGGCGCTGATCCTGGGCATCGACCGGTTCATGTCGGAAGCGCGCGCGCTGACCAACCTGATCGGCAACGGCGTGGCCTCCATCGTCGTCGCCAAGTGGACCAACGACCTCGACGTGGACCGGCTGCGCCGCCAGCTCGACAACGAGACCGACGCCGAAGCCGAAGAGCCCGAACAGGTGCTCGACCAGGTCGAGCTGCACATGCCGGTGGCGGCCGGTCGTTGATCGATCAGCGCTTGAACATGTCGCTGATCTCGCGAAAGCTGGCCGCCTCATTGGTGAACGTGAAGCTGCCGTGCTCACGCATCTCGCGCGCCGCACGCAACAGGCCGCCGATTGCAGCACGCGCCAGCGCACCGCCCACACTCACGCGTTTGACGCCCAAGCGCGACAGCAAGGCCAGCGTGTGCGGCACGCCGGCCATGCCCATCAGCACGTTGACCGGCCGGTCGACCGAACTCACCACCGCGGCGATGTCCTGCTCGCTCACGATGCCCGGCGCGTACAGCACGTCGGCGCCGGCCTCCTGGTAGGCCTGCAGGCGCTTGATCGTGTCCTTCAGGTCGTTGCGGCCGATCAGATGGTTTTCAGCCCGCGCTGTCAGCACGAATGACTGGGGCAGCGCACGTGCCGCCTCGACGGCCGCACGCACGCGCTCCACCGCGTGGCCGAACTCGTAGATCGGTGCGTCGGCACGGCCGGTCGAGTCTTCGATCGAACCACCGGCCAGGCCGGTGGCGCCGGCCAGGCGGATCGTCGTGGCCACGCCCGCGGGGTCGTCGGCAAAACCGTTCTCGAGGTCGGCGCTGACCGGCAGCTCGGTGGCGGCGACGAGCTCGGCCACGTGCACGAGCATGCGGTCGCGGCCGATCGTGTTGTCGGTCTGGCCGACCGAGAAGGCGAAGCCCGCGCTGGTGCTGGCCAGCGCCTCGAAGCCGAGGTGGGCCAGGATGCGCGCGCTGCCGATGTCCCAGGGGTTGGGGATGATGAAGGCGCCGGCTCGCTGGTGCAGTACGCGGAAGGCCTTTGCCTTGTCAGACGCGTTCATGTTGGGGCTCGAGGTTGAAGGTGCCATCGACGGTCTCCAGAAAGGTTCGTTCTTCGCGCAGTATCAGGCGTTTTGTCTGCGCCATCGCGAAGTTGGCGCGCGCCTCGGGGTCGGCCTTCAGGCGTGCGCGGTAGGTCTCGTAGGCGGCCAGGCTGGGGAAGGCCACCAGCCCCCAGGCCACGTCGTTGCTGCCCTCGTGCGGCAGGAAGTAGCCCACCAGGTGGCCGCCGCAGCGCGGGATGATGCGGCCCCAGGCTTCGGCGTAGGCCCTGAAGGTGTCGCGCTGGAACGGGTCGATCTGGTAGCGGATGAAGCAGGTGATCGTCATGCAGGGCTCCAGGTGAATGCCCGCAGTGTCCGGCTTGTTCGGCGAACACGCTTCGTCTACCATCGAATCATGAATGTCGAATCTGAAGACGCCGGCGTCTCGGCCGTGGCTGGCGCGATTGCCGAGCCGGCGCGCACGCGCATGCTGTACTGCCTGCTCGACGGCCACGCCCGCACCAGCACCGAACTCGCGGTGGTCGCCGGCGTGAGCCCATCGACCGCGAGCGTGCACCTGGCGCGCCTGCTCGATCAGCACCTGGTCAAGGTGCTGGCGCAGGGCAAGCACCGCTACTACAGCTTGCAGGGCAGCGAGGTGGCGGCGGCGCTCGAGGCGCTGTCGGTGATCGCTGGCACGCCGCGCGGGCCGTTCGTGCCGAACACGCCGACGCGGCTGCGCCACGCGCGCACCTGCTACGACCACCTGGCGGGCGCGGTGGCGGTGGCCTTGCACGACCGCTGCCATGAACTGGGTTGGCTGTTCCCCACCGGCGCCGACGAAGGCAGCTACGAACTCGGTACCGCGGGCAGCGCGGCGTTCGAAGCGCTGGGCATCGACGTGGCATCGACGCGCCAACGGCGCCGCCGCTTTGCCTGCGCCTGCGTGGACTGGAGCGAGCGCCGCCCGCACTTGGGCGGCGCGCTGGGGGCAGCGCTGCTGAACCTGGCGCTGAAGCGGCGCTGGGTCGTGCAGGACGCCGACAGCCGCGCGTTGCGTGTCACGCCACTGGGCGAGCGCGAGATGCGCGCGCGCTTCCAGCTTCAGGACGCGCAGCGGGCCGCCTGAGCGGCGAGGCCCAATCGCTGCCGCCAATGCGCCACCAACGCGCCGCGGCGCGCGTCCTCAGGCCGATGCGCTTTCGCGCAGCTGCCTCACCGCGCACGCCACGCCATCGAATACCGGCACACCCAGCGCAGCCGCCAACGCGGCGTCGTAGCCGCACAGCACCGCACCGGCGAGCACGATCGACTGCGCGCCGGCGTGGACGAGACGGCGCGCGGCGGGCAGCAGGCCGTCGAGTACCACCGCGTCCAAGCCGTGAGCGGCGGGCGTGAAGGCCAGGTCGAGTTCAGGCGCCTCGATGGCGGCCAGCGCAGCGGCGGCACCGAGCGACCCGACGCGTGCGCGGTACAGCGGCACCAACGCCTGGCCGAGCGTGAGCAGGCCGAACGGCCCGCCGGCGGCCAGCGCATCGGCCACCGCCGCCTCGGTCATGCCGAGCACCGCCAGCCCGGGATGTTCGGCGCGCAGCCGCGGCGCCGCGCCGTCGAGCGAGATCGCCAGCAGCAGCGCGTCGTGGCCCGGCGCGTGCGCGCGGGCCAGGGCGATGGCGTTGGCGTCGGCCTGGGCCAGCATGGCCGCCGTGCGCACCACCGCGGGTTCGCCGGTGGCGGTGACGGCGGCTAGCGTGTCACCTTCGATCAGCGCGCGGCGGGCCGACGCCACCATGCGTTCGGTGATGTGCAGCGAGCTGTTGGGGTTGATCAGCAGCAGTCGCATCGCCGGGCCCGCGCGCCGCTCAGCGCTTGAAGATCGCCTCGAGGTCGACCTCTTCAGTCGCCGGCTCCAGCCGCAGGCTGCGTTCGATGTGGTCGAGGTGCTCCAGCATCAGCGCCTGGGCGCGCGCCACGTCGCGGTGGGCGATCGCCTCGATGATCTCGGAGTGTTCGTCCGCCAGGCACGCACTGGCGGTCGGCGCGTCGTACAGCACGATGATCAGGCAGGTGAGGATGGCCAGCTCGCGCATCTGGCGCGCCAGCGCCGAGTTGCCGGCCTGCTCGGCCAGCAGCGTGTGGAACTCGCCCGACAGGCGCACGATCGCGCGCTTGTCGTCGCGACGGCGCGCGTCGAGCTCGAGCGCCTGGTGCTGCCGCAGGCGTGCCACGCGCTCCGGCGTCAGGTGCTCGATCAACCGGCGCAATACCGCCGGCTCGATCAGCCGGCGCGCCTCGAACACGTCGATCGCCTGCTCGATCGTCGGCTTGGCCACATAAGCGCCGCGCTGCGGGAACAGCTCGACCACCTGCTCGTGCGCCAGCCGCGCCAGCACCTCGCGCACGCGCGCCCGGCTCACGTTGAAGATCTCGGCCAGGCGCTCCTCGACCAGCTTGGTGCCCGGGTGCAGGCGGTGTTCGACGATCGCGACGTAGATCTGTTCGTAGATCTCGTCGTGCAGGTTCTCGCGCTCGAGTCGGGCGGACACCGGGGACTTGCGTGCGCGAGAGGTCGGCATGGCAGGCGGGTTCAGAAGGGTGAGCGGATCGGCCGAGGCCTCGCGCCGGCGCGGCCGTGGGCCGGGCAGCCGGATTGTAGGCAGGCCCTCGCCCAGCGTCGCCAGGGCGTCGTCCACGGTGCTCGGCTCCTTCGGCTTGCCCACCGCTTCAGCGCCAGCCGAACAGCCGGCCCCAGCCTTGCACCCCAGACGGGTCGGCACCGACCGCGCGCAGCGCCCCCCACACGGTGGTGCTGACGGTGTCGAGCAGAGGGATGTCGAGCTCGGCCTCCACGCTCTCGGCCAGCGGCGCGGCGCGCAGGTTGGTGCAGAAGGTGGTGATGGCCTGCGGGCTCGCCGCCGCCACCTCGCGCATCAGGCTACGCAACTGCTCGGGCTCGACGAGCGCGAAGTCGTGGTTCACGCGGATGCCAAGGTGCCGCTCGGCCACCACCTCGATGCCTTGCGCGGCGTAGTTAGCGACGATGCGCTGCTGCACGTCGGCGGTGTAGGGCGTCACCAGCGCCAGCCGGCGCATGCCGCGCAGCGCAAGCAGTTCGTTGAGCGCCAGCACCGCGGTGGTGGCGGCGATGCCGGTGCGTTCGCGGATGCGCTCGACCAGGCGCCGGTCGGCGTCGAAGCCGAGCCAGCCCGACGAGGTGCCGCTCCACGCGATCACGTCCACCTTGGCGTCGGCCAGCAGCTCGGCGGCGGCAAGGATCTTGCTGTCATCGAACTGCCCGAGCGCGCGGTCCGACAGCGCGATCTCGGTGACAGTGAAGCGCGAGAAGTGCGCACTGCAGTTCGGCACCGTGGCGACCAGCGCGCTCGTCAGCGGCTCCAGCGCGATGTTGGAAGACGGCGTCAGCACGCCGATGCGGATCGGTCGGTTCATCAGGGCTCCTGCAGCGGCTTGGAGGGGTGGAGGCAACGGTCTGTCAATCGCGGCCCCGCTATCATCGCCGAAGGGCCGCTCTCTGTCGACATTAGTGTAAACACTATTCCCGACAATCTTTATGTCGACGAAGATGTAGACATCAACCAGCAGATATTGTCGAAAGTTGGCCCAGCAATTGCTCTGCTCCGCCCAAACCCACCGTTCCACGATGAACTTCCCAGAGAACACGATGTCGACACCATTGTTGTCACCGATTTCGACCATCGAGCACCACGCCGGTGCGGCGGTGGCACGATCATGAGCAACCCGGCCTTCGATCTGGTGGTGCGCCATGCCCGCATCGCCACCGCGAGCGACGTGTTCTCGGCCGACATCGGCATCCGCGCCGGGCGCGTTGCGATGCTCGGCGAGGACCTGCCGGCCGGCGCGCGCGAGATCGACGCCGCTGGCCGCGTCGTCACGCCGGGCGGGGTGGACGCGCACTGCCACCTCGACCAGCCGATGGCGCCGCCGCTGCGCATGGCCGACGACTTCGACACCGGCACGCGCGCCGCGGCCTGCGGTGGCACGACCACCGTCATCCCGTTCGCGGCCCAAGAGAAGGGGCAGTCGCTGCGCGCCGCGGTAGCCGACTACCACCGCCGCGCCGAAGGCCGCGCCCACGTGGACCACGCCTTCCACCTGATCGTCAGCGACCCGACGCCGCAGGTGCTGACCGAAGAGCTTCCCGCGCTGATCCGCGAGGGCTACACCTCGTTCAAGATCTACATGACCTACGACGACATGAAGCTCGACGACGGCCAGATCCTCGACGTGCTGGCGGTCGCCCGCGAGCACGGCGCGATGGCGATGATCCACGCCGAGAACGCCGACTGCATCGAGTGGCTGACCAAGCGCCTCGAGGCCGCCGGCCGCACCGCGCCGCGCTTCCATGCCCACAGCCGGCCGATGCTGGTGGAGCGCGAAGCCACGCACCGCGCGATCGCGCTGGCCGAACTGGTGGACGTGCCGATCCTGATCGTGCATGTGTCGGGCCGCGAGGCGGTCGAGCAGATCCGCTGGGCGCGCGCGCACGGGCTGTCGGTGTATGCCGAGACCTGCCCGCAGTACCTGTTCCTGACCGCCGCCGACTTGGGGCTCGACGACAGCTACCAGGGCGCACGCTGCGTGTGCAGCCCGCCGCCGCGCGACAAGGCGAACCAGGAGGTGATCTGGAACGCGCTGAACGACGGCCTGTTCACCGTGTTCAGCTCCGACCACGCACCGTTCCGCTACGACGCACCCGAGGGCAAGAAGCCGGGCGGCCAGGAGGTGCCGTTCCGCCACATCCCGAACGGCATCCCGGGGATCGAGACGCGGCTGGCGCTGCTGTACTCCGAAGGCGTGCTCGGCGGGCGCATGACGCTCGAGAAGTTCGTTGAGCTGACCTCGACGAACCCGGCCAAGGCCTACGGCCTGCACCCGCGCAAGGGCACGATCGCGATCGGCAGCGACGCCGACCTGGTGGTCTGGGACGAGCGCGAGTTCGTGCTCAGCAACACGCAGCTTCACCACGCCGTCGACTACACCCCTTATGAAGGCCAGACCTTGCGCGCCTGGCCGGGCATGACGATCGCCGGCGGCGAGGTGGTCTGGGACGGCAGCACCTTCCACCCCCGCGCAGGCCGCGGCCGCTACCTGCGTTGTGGTTCGCCCACGCTGCGCCCATTGCGGCACGCCAGCACCCCCTGAAAGCCGCACGATGCGCCTGCTGCTGATCAACCCCAACATCTCGGACAGCGTGTCCGAGCTGATCCGTGCCGAAGCGCAACGCAGCGCATCACCCGGCACCGAGGTGGAGGTGCTGACCGCGCCGTTCGGCGTGGCCTACATCGAGACGCGCTTCGAGGCGCTGATCGGCGCCTACGCTGCGGCGCAACTCGCCGCCGAGCACCACGAGCGTTTCGACGCCGTCGTCGTGGCCGCCTTCGGCGACCCCGGCCTGGCCGGCCTGCGCGAAGCCCTGCCGATCCCCGTGACCGGACTGACCGAAGCGGCGCTGGCCAGCGCCTGCCTGCTCGGCCAGCGCTTCTCGATCGTCGCAATATCGCAGCGCATCCGCGCCTGGTATCGCGAGACGGTGCAGGCCAACGGGCTCGAGAACCGGCTGGCCAGCATCCGCGGGCTGGACGAGCCGCTGGCCGACATCGGCAACGTACAAGGCGACCAGGGCGAGCGCCTGGTGCGCCTGGCCGAACGCTGCGTGGACGAAGACGGCGCCGACGTGATCGTGCTGGCCGGCGCGCCGCTGGCCGGCCTGGCGCGCAGCTTGCGTGGCCGCCTGCCGGTACCGTCGGTCGACGGCGTGTCCAGCGCGGTGCGGCACGCCGAAACGCTGGTCGCGCTGGCCCCGGGGCGCGCTGCGCGCGGCAGTTTTGCGCCCCCGCCGCTCAAACCGAACCGCGGCCTGAGCCCTGCCCTGACACGGCTGCTCGAACGCAGCCCGCTTGCCTCACCCCGTTGATCTCGTTGATCCCGCCCCTTCCTCCCATCCCTACCAGGAGCCTCCCATGAAAATCCCTCAACGATTCGCCGCCGCCGCAGTCTCCCTCGCCCTGGCCGCAGGCAGTGGCTCCGCGCTGGCGCAAGAGAAGATGACCTTCAAGGTCGTCGGCCAGCCCGCCGCCACCGGCATGGTGCAGAAGAACAAGGAGAAGCCCTTCTTCGACGAGTTCGCCAAGCGCACCGGGCTGAACATCGACGCCGACTACAAGTCGATCGACCAGCTCGGCATCAAGGACACCGAACAACTGCGCGTGATGAAGGCGGGGCTGTTCGACATCGTCTCGCTGCGCGTGTCGCAGAACTCGCGCGACGAGCCCACGCTGCTGGGGCTGGACCTGGTCGGCGCCGCGCCCAACTACGAGAGCGCGCGCAAGGTCTACGACGCCTACCTCGGCACGCTGGACGAGCGGCTGCAAAAGCAGTTCCAGGTCAAGCTGTTGAGCGCCTGGCCCTTCGGCCCGCAGATCCTGTTCTGCAAGAAGCCGATCACCCAGCTCGGCGACCTGAAGGGCATGAAGGTGCGGGTGTACGACCAGAACCTGGCCAAGTTTATCGAGAGCGTCGGCGGCACGCCGGTGCCGCTGGGCTTCGTCGAGGTGCACCAGTCGCTGTCGCTCGGCGTGGTCGACTGCGCGATCACCGGCCCGAGCTCGGCCAACTCGTCGAACTGGCCCGAGGTGACCACGCACCAGTACCCGCTGGGCTTCCAGATGGCGTTCAACGGCTACGCGATCACGCTCAAGGCCTGGGGCCGCCTCAAGCCCGACGAGCAAGCCAAGCTGCAGGCCGCGTTCACCACGCTGGCCGACGACATCTGGGCCTACTCGAAAGAGCTGACGCAGGACGCGCTGAACTGCAATGCCGGCAAAGACCCGTGCACCACCGGCAAGAAGTTCAAGCTGGTCGACGTGCCAGTCAAGCCGTCGGACATCGAGGTCGTGCGCAAGGCGGTGGCCGCCATCTCGCTGCCGGTGTGGGCCGAGATCTGCGACAAGTCCAACCCCGGCTGCTCGGCCGCCTGGAAGCAGACTGCCGGCAAGGCGCTGAACATCCAGTGACGCCGCCACGCCGGCCACGGTCATGACGGCCGCGGCCGGCGGCCCGACTACCTTCCGGAGAAACACAGATGAAAGAGTCCATCGAACGCTGGCTGGGCACGCTGTTCGGCCTGATCTTCGTCGCCTTGTCGCTGCTGGTCACCGTCGAGACGGTGATCCGCAAAGTCTTCAACATGTCGCTGCAAGGCGCCGACGAGCTGGGCGGCTACGCGCTCGCCTTCGGCGCGACGATCGCCTTCAGCCTGGCGATGATGGGCCGCTCGCACATTCGCGTCGACGTGTTCCACGACCGCTTGCCGCGCTGGCTGCAGACGGGGCTGAACTGGATGTCGGTGGTCTGCCTCGCCGCGTTCGCCACGCTGCTGGCGTGGCTGGCGTGGTACGTGATCCAGGACTCGCGGTCCTACCAGAGCGTGGCGCAAACCCCCTGGGCCACGCCGCTGGTCTACCCGCAGACGGCGTGGCTGTGCGGTCTGATCGGCTTTGCACTGGTGTCGCTCGGCTTTGCGCTGCGCGCCACCTGGCTGCTGCTGCGCGGCCGCACCGGCGAGCTGAACCACGAGTTCGGGCCGCGCACGACGAAGGACGAGGTCGCCGAAGAACTCGAAGACCTGAAACACCGCTCGGGCGACGAACCGCTGACCCCCGCCCCGGTGATGGACACTGCAGGAGCACGCGCATGAACGTCGGCTACATCCTGATCGCCTTCGTGGCGATGCTCGGCATGATGGTCATCGGCGTACCGATCGCCGTCTCGATGGCGGCGGTGGGCATCGTCGGCGGGCTGGCGGCCTACGGCATGCCGTTCATCAATTCGATCGCGCCGGTGATCTGGGGCGTGCACAACGACAACCTGCTCACCTCCATCCCGCTTTTCGTGCTGATGGGCGAACTGCTGCTGCGCTCGGGCATTGCCGACCGCATGTTCGGCGCGCTCGCGGCCTGGCTGGGCCGCCTGCCCGGCGGCTTGCTGCACACCAACATCGGTTGCAGCGCACTGTTCGCGGCCACCTCGGGCTCGTCGGTGGCCACGGCCGCGACGATCGGCACCGTGGCGCTGCCCTCGTTGCACAAGCGCGGCTACCCGATGTCGATGTCGCTGGGCTCGATTGCGGCCGGGGGCACGCTGGGCATCCTGATCCCGCCGTCGGTGAACATGATCGTCTATGGCTCGCTCACCGACACCTCGATCAGCAAGCTGTTCGTCGCCGGCATCCTGCCCGGGCTGCTGCTGTCGGCCTGCTTCATGCTGTTCATCGCTGGCCACGCGTTGGTGACCGGCTCGACGATCCGTGAAGAAAAGGTGCCCTTGGCCGAGCGGCTGCGATTGCTGAAGGATCTGGTGCCGCCGGCGGTGGTGTTCTTCATCGTGATGGGCAGCCTGTACAGCGGTGTGGCCACCACCACCGAGTCGGCCGCGCTGGGTGTGGTCGCGTCGCTGTTCTTCGCCTGGATCAGCCGCAAGCTCACCTGGACGCTGCTGCAGCACTGCTTCGTGCAGACCGCCAAGACGAGCGGGATGATCCTGCTCATCATCACCGCCGCGTTCATCCTGAACCTGGCGATCAGCCTGACCGGCGTGGCCGAGGCGATGACGGCCTGGGTCGCCGGCTTCGGCCTGTCAGCCACGCAGATGCTGCTGGTGCTGATCGTCTTCTACTTCGTGCTCGGCATGTTCATGGACGTGCTGTCGATGATGGTGGCGACGATCCCGATCACCTTCCCGATGGTCACCGCACTCGGCGTGGACCCGGTTTGGTTCGGCATCTTCATCGTGCTGATGTGCGAGCTGGGGCTGATCACGCCGCCAGTGGGCATGAACCTGTTCGTGGTGCACGGCATCCGGCCCGATAAGGGCGGCATTCGCGACGCGATCGTCGGCGCCCTGCCCTACGTGGTGATCATGATCCTGTTCACGCTGCTGCTGATGGCGGTGCCGGGGCTGGCCACCTGGCTGCCCAGCAAGATGTGACGCTGCGCAGGCCGTGGCGATGGATCCGATCAACCCGGCCTTGTGGCAGGTGCCGGCCTGCGAGCTGCAGCGCCGCTTTCGCGATGGCAACCTCACGCCGTTGCAAGTGACGCAGGCCTGCCTGGCGCGATTGGACGCGGTGAACCCACGGCTGAACGCGGTGGTACTGCGGCGTGACGAACAGGTTCTCGCCGAAGCAGCCGCAGCCACACGCCGCCACGCCCAGGGCCGACCGCTGTCGGTGCTGGACGGTGTTCCGCTCACCGTCAAGGACAGCCTGCTGACCGCCGACATGCCGACCTCGTGGGGCACCGCCGCGCTGCGCGAACACGCCACCGGGCACGACGAATTCGCGGTCGCGCGTGCGCGTGCGGGTGGCGCGCTGATCGTCGGCAAAACCAACGTGCCCGAGTTCGCGCTCGAGGGCTACACGGCCAACCCGGTGTACGGCGTCACCGGCAACCCCTGGGCTCCGGCGCTGACGCCGGGCGGCTCCAGCGGCGGTGCGGTGGCGGCGGTGGCGGCCGGCATCGCACCGCTGGCCATCGGGCAGGACGGTGGCGGCTCGATCCGGCGGCCGGCGTCACATGCCGGCGTCGTGGGCCTGAAGCCCTCGCTGTCGGCCTGGCCGCGCCAGCATGTGTTGCCCAGCCTGCTGCTGGACTTCGAGGTCATCGGCCCGCTCGCCCGCACCGTGGCCGATGCGCGCTTGTTGTTCGACGCGCTGCGCGGGCCGGCGGCGGTGGACCGATCTTCGCTGGCCGCGGCGCAGGCCATGGCGCGCGCTGCGGATCGTCCGAAGCCCGGCGGCCCGCTGCGCATCCTGTACGTCGAGCGGCGCGGCGCCGCGCCGCTCGATCCGCAGGTTGCCGCCAGCGTCGGCCAGGCGGTCGAGCGGCTCGCCGGCCTGGGCCACCATGTCGAGCCCGGCGCGTTGCCGCTGGACCTGGGCTTCTTCGTCGACGCCTGGCCGCAGATCGGCCAGATCGGGCTGGCGTCGATGTTCGATCAGCACCCTGCGTGGGAGGCGCAGGCCTCGGAGCGCTACCGCGCGCTGGCCGACGCCGGCCGCCGCCTGCCGGCCACCCGCCTGTGGCAGATCGTCGAGCGCGTGACGCAGTTGCGGCGCGACAGCGCGGCGCTGTTCGAGCGCTTCGACGTGATCGTGATGCCGTCGGTGGCCGCGCTGCCGTGGCCGGCGGCCGAGGCGTTTCCGACCCGCATCGACGGGCAGGATGTGGGACCGCGCGGCCACGCCGTCTACACCGGCTGGGTCAACGCAGCCGGCCTGCCGGCGCTGGCCGTGCCCGCGTCACCGTCGCTCGAAGGGCTGCCGATCGGGCTGCAACTGATCGGCGCCTACGGCAGCGACGCGGCGCTGCTCGACCTGGGCGAAGCGTACGAGGCGGTCGCGCCGTGGGCACACCGCTGGCCGGCGCTGTGAACGACGCCGAGGCCAACCTCCGCCGCTTCGACGGCCGGCGCAGCGCGCGCGAGCTGGCGCTGCGCTGGCCGGGCGGCGCGGGGCTGGCGGTGTCGTTCGTGTTGAACATCGAAGAAGGGGCCGAGCTGTCGGTGGCCGACGGGGACGGCGTGAACGAAGCGGTGCACGAGGTCACCCATCGCATCGACGGCGCGCCCGATTACTGCCTGGCCACGCACTTCGAGTACGGCGCGCGCGCCGGTTACGCGCGCGTCGTGCGGCGCTTCGCCGACGCCGGCTGGCCGCTGACCTTGAACGTCTGCGGCCGCGCGCTCGAGCGCACGCCGTGGGTGGCCGCCGACGCGCGTGTGCACGGCTTCGAGCTGTGCGGTCACGGCTGGCGCTGGCAGTCGCCGGTCGGCATGAGCGAGGCCCACGAGGCGGCGGCCATCGCCCGCACCGCGGCGACCATCGAACGCCTGTGGGGCCGCGCGCCGGCCGGCTGGCACAACAAGTCGTCGCGCACGCCGGCCACCCGGCGGCTGTTGCGTGCGCACGGCGGCTTCGTTTACGACAGCGACGACTACGGCGACGACCTGCCGTTCTTGATCGAGCCCGCAGAGCCCGCCGATGGCGGACCGCCGCACGTGGTACTGCCCTACGGCTTCGACACCAACGACATGCGCTTCTATGACCGCGGCGGCTTCGTCCGCGCGGCCGACTTTGCCGGTTACGTGGGCGACGCGATCGACGAGCTGCGCCGCGAGGCCCGCCACGCGCCACGCATGCTGACGATCGGGCTGCACTGCCGCATCATCGGGCGGCCGGCGCGCATCGGCGGGCTCGATGCAGTGATCGCACAGCTCCGCGCGATGCCCGGCGAGGCCTGGGTCGCCACGCGCGAGGCCATCGCGCGGCACTGGCTGGCCGAGATCGGCTGAATTTCGACGACGGCGCGGCAGCAGCCGGGCGACCGATCACTTCAAGCCGTAGCCCATCGTCTGCGGCAGCCACAGCACGATCTGCGGGAACAGCGTCATCGCGAGCAGCAGCGCGATCAGCATCAGCAGGAACAGCCAGCCTTCGCGCAGCATGTCCTTGATCGGGATGCCTGTGAGCGCGTTGGTCACGAACAGCAGCATGCCGAACGGCGGCGTGATGAGCCCGATCATCATGTTGACGATGACCACCACGCCGAAGTGCACCAGGTCCACCCCCAGCAGTTTGGCCGCCGGCAGCAGCATGGGCACGAACACCAGCAGCATCACCGAGGTGTCCAGAAAGCAGCCCAGCACCAGGAACACCACGTTGACCAGCAGCAGGAACTGCAATTGCGACAACTGCATGCCGTCGACCCATTGGGCGAGCGCCTGCGGCACGCCTTCGGAGGTGAACGCGTAATTCAGCATGAAAGCGCCGGCGATGATCATCGTGATGACGGCGCTCGACCGCGTGGACTCGCGCAACACACCGTACAAGGTGCGCCAGGTGAGCGCGCGGTAGATCACGCCGGCCAGCACCAGCGCGTGCAGCGCGGCCACCGCCGCCGCCTCGGTGGGCGTGAAGGCGCCGGTGTAGATGCCGGTCAGCAGCACGATGGGCAGCGACAGCGGCAGCGCGCCGCGCAGCAATATCTGCGGGTACTCGGCCAGCGGCACCGGGTCGTCCTT